>JAJEFL010000042.1:0-10522 GCA_022820435.1 Rhodothermales bacterium | reverse complement strand
GACCTCCAAATGCGGTAGGCCGTAATGTCCGATCCACCATTGCTACCGGGAGCCGTCCATTTAAGACTGATCTGACTGCGCCCGGAAGCCGTCGCAGTTACCCCCGTTGGCGCACCCGGTGCCGTCGCAGTGGCAGACGCTATTGCATGGACCACATTGGAACTCGATCTGCTCACGCCCCTGGAATTAATGGCAAAGACACGGTAATAATACGTCGTGCCTGACTGAAGCCCTGTATGTGAGTAGGTCGTGGCCGTACTGTTGGTATTCCCCCCTTCCAGATTCGTCCAGTTCCCTGTTCCATCAGGAGAAACCTGAATGCGGTACCCGGTAACTGCTTCTCCAGCATCATCAGAGGGGGCCTTCCACGAAAGATCAATCTGATTACGGCCGGAAGGGGTCGCACTTAATTCGGTGGCACCACCTGGTGTGCCCGCGGTTGCACTGGCTATATTAGACCAGCCACTATTGCCATCTTTGTTGACGGCGCGGATTCGGTAATGAATCGTCTGGCCTCGTCGACGATTCGCATCCTTGGCCGTAACTCCTACCCATGAGCCTTGTTCGGTCCAATTGTTCCCTGCATCGGAAGACCACTGAAGAAGATACCCCGCAATCGGTGATCCGCCGTCATCGTCGGGAGGTTTCCACGAAATATAGATGTCATCTTTGCCTCCGTGTGCTGTTAGATCCCTTGGCGGATCAGGGGGGCCGGCATTAGGTCCAGTACGCGTGTAGGCGCTGCCAACTCGGACCGTATTCGCAGCGACATCCGTTCTGCCATCGCCACCCTTAAATGGATTCCTTAACGTGTTATACTCTAAAGCTCCATACCCGGCGAGTATGGCACTGGAGTCAATGACGGACAGGCCAACCTGGCTGCGCCCCACATCCAGATTCTGATGGGAATCCAGTCGCAGACTTCCAACTCCCTGTGCCAACACTCCAGGCGGAAAAACCACCATGAGTAACAGCAGAATGCATAAATTGATTGTCCCCTCTGAAAAATGGGGGGGGGGGAAATGACCATGTTAAAGGGGAAGTGATAATCCGTTGAATGGTTGAACTGCATGGTGTTTTCGCAAGTCTCTAATCTGCAGGAAATATACGAATCACGAATCAATCAATCAAACCTGCCGAAAACTCTCTATCAATGCGTTGGTGTTGGAAATTATTGACAACATCTCATTTTTCTTTGGCGGGAACCTGGGAGACGGACATGTATCAGGTTAAGGATCAGAGCAAATTTCAAATTCGACAGAGCCCGAAAAATTACAGAGAAACCGTTCCCTTAACAAGGTTGTCATTCTGACCTCTGTTCTTCGGTCTGTAGAACAGAGAGATAGGCATCCCTGGCGAGGGGTATAGCGATAACTGGAATGACAGCTAAGGCGGGGTTTTGTCCGCCAGAGACACCGTGTCTTGTTTTGTGTAATTGCAGAAACATGTGAATTCCTCCAATGGGCTTTCTGGCAGGTGGATTGGCCCGGGTGCACATTGCCGCGTAACAGGTTCAACTCTGGAGTCCAGAGTACCCGTATATTGGTGTCCGCATTCAGGCTCGCAGACCATACATTTGAAGTTGCAGTGTGTTCTTCCCATTCGGGGGATTCCCCGCGAAACATCCACGCAGCAGGAAATGCCGCATATTGGATTAGAACGTGATGGTGGTGGTCATTGAAATCGTCCGCGGTGCCCCAAGCCAGGCGGCATTTTCCGTAATGGCGGACAGATAGGTTCGGTCAAACAGATTGTTTGCAACCAGCGAGAATTCCGTTGACCGAAGCAATCGGCTCAGTGATTCTCCCGATAAGCGGACATAGGTATCAACGATCCAATAGGCATCCGAGTACCAGTCAGCAGTCAGACTTACACGACGCGAAGCCGTATACTTCGCGGATATCCCCGCACTGAACGGACCAGAACGGTCCACAGAGACAACCCAGAGTTGATCCGGCACACCCGTGACATCCGTACCGGGTAAGGTTCCCTGACCTGCATCCACCGCCGCATCGCCGCTGCCAATATACTCTGAGTTGTTACGCGTATAGGCGGAATAGAGGGATGTTTTACGAGGTAATTGCACCGTGGCGGAGAGTTCAAACCCACGCGTATCTAAGCCGCCGGCATTGAAATATGCCCCTCCGCCTGGAATGAGATAATTTGGCCCGGCGGCAGTTTGCGGCCCGAGAAATACAATGCGATTCTGGAAATCCACCGCATACCAGGTGCCGCTCAAAGCAATCCGGCTCCCCGAAAACTGGATGCCTATATCAATATTTGAAGAGGTTTCCGGCTCAAGCGTGTCAAGGCTCCGGCCGGGTACTTCCAGGAGTGCCGAAGTGAATGCCCGGAAGTTCCCGGAGTAGCCGGCAAACAGACGCAGGCCATCAATTGGTGACTCATACGTAATTCCACCGGAGAAGAGGAGATCCGAGTTGGAGTCTATGTTCAGATCTGGATTCACATTGAACAGATCGGTGCGGGAGATTTCCACGAGAAACTGTCGGACACCGGCACTGGCCGTAAAGGGCCCCGCATAAAGCGTCTCTTCAAGATACCATCTGAAGATGCGCTGTGGGAACTCCCAGTCGTATTGGTGCCAATAAGGCTGCTCATCCTGTGCGGGACTGATCAAAGGATCCAGGATACGGTGCCAGTCCCGGCCAAGGAGGCGGCGTGAGTGTTCATACCAAATTCCACTGCGTAATGAACTGCCAATCTCTCCAATCAATGCAAACCACTCTTTCGCAACCGAGACACCGATACGATCTTTCCCGTAGTGGCTGTGACGATACGACTGAACGGCGGTCGCTCCCCGGTGACATGCAGGGTCCGCTTCCGGTCCGCCTGCGCCATAATAGTTGAAAATATAGGATGAGGTACATCCGGGTTCGGGGGATACGGCCGCACCATTTTGATCAATAAAATGGATTCGCCCGAGTTGCTGTCCGCCGCGGATTGGGGGGCCGCCCTGCAGTTCGGACTCCGGCCCGCCCTGATCCTCAGAGAGATCCACAATGTACGGAGGCATCCAGTCCCCCCGACCTCTATTTTGATGGACATAGGCTCCTGTGGTGATGGAGATAGCTGCGCCAGCCGCCCAGTTGGCTTTGACGTAACCAAAGGTGTTTCTTCGCACGGTCTTCCAGCCGCGGCGGTAGAACTGGTTCAGATAAGGTACGCCCGGCCATTCACCAATCAGGCGGTCCCACCGCGGGTTTGCCCGAAAATCAGACTCGCTGTAAATCCGCTGATAGGCTTCTTCATTAACCAGATCGTAGGAAAAATAGCCGCGGAGATCAAGAGGTCCAAAGGTTGAGATGAGTTTTGCAGCAACATGCTCTCGTTCATTCTGTGCGGAGCCCTGCATCCAGTCGGTTCCCTCCTGATGAATTGCTGTCATCCAGCCCTGTGCTTTTTCCCCGAACAGTGGTCCAGAGTCAATCCGCATGGCGATCCGCCTTACATTATGCTCACCGACGGTCGCCGAAACGGTGTAACGTCGCTCAGGTGCGGGATCGTCCGTGATATAGTTGAAGGTTCCGCCGAGTGCCTCTACCGACTGAGAGGCAATGTCAGCCGTTCCCTGTGACACCTCAATCCCCCCCAGATTGGCAGCGTCAACGAAACGGTTCGCCTTTGCCCCGCTCCAGTAATCAGATGTGCCGTTTGAAAATCCATCAATCGTGGTCCCGATTTGTGACTCATTGATCGTGACTTGAAACCCCCGCATGGCGACGTTGCTGGACCAGTCATCCATGCCGTATGCACCACCTTCCTGAACACTTACGCCGGGCAGGTTGTCAATGACGGAGGCCACGCTGGTCGCAGCAGACTGCTGACGCCTCATTGGAGCAGCGACCACATTACTCGCAAAGATCTTCGGTTCTTCGCCGACAATGCTGATTTCCTCCATCTCAAGCACATCAAGCTGCATGCGAACATCAATCTGTGTGAGACCGGGAGTCACCGTGCGGCGCTGTGTTTGAAATCCTACAAAGGAAAAAACCAGTACATTGCTTTCAGTTTGAACCTCAATCGTATACCTGCCCTCCTGATCCGTGGTGGTGCCGATAGACACGCCATCCACCACAATTGAGACACCTGCCAGGGGCTCATCTGAGCCATCGGACACCACGGTTCCCGTAATCAATATTTGTGCGCTACTGTTCTGGTGAAGCAGCGAGACCAACAAAATGAAAAAGAGTCCAGTCCAGTTTTTTGTAATTGCGCGAATGAATGAACGAATCTGTTTCATCGTCGATAAAGGGCGGAAAGAGTCGTGCAGGTTTTATCCAGGCATTCTAGACCGAGCCCCAAGTTATGAATTAATCTATGAAGTGACAATGTTGTGTCTGGAGAGTTGGAAGTTCCCCGGTAGAATCTTGATACAGCTGTTGTGACTTTCGCGGAACGGATTCCCGGTGAAGACGGCATTGGTGAGCGGGGGGGTAGACGGGTATGATCTCGGTGAAATGGACCAAAAACACCGGCCGTGAACGGTCTGATGGTGGGGGGAACGGGTTGATGCAGGCGGCCCGGTGTGAGATCAAGAGAGGTTGAGGCCGCATTCTGCAGCTGTCAGGTACCATGCGAAGCCGGGCAACCGGCGCACATCCGGGCAATTTAAGTTGCAGAATGGTTCAGACGGGCGGAACCCGCATTCCCGGAATACCGTTCCACCGGGGCTGTACCAATTGAGGTGACGAACATTGACTGAAACAAGCGACAGGATCGAACAGGATGCCGTCAGGGATTCCACGGGCAGCCGCCGTACCCATGTGGAATTCAGGGGAATCAAAAAGAGTTACGACGGCCAGACTCTGGTTGTCAAGGATCTGGATCTCAGTATTCGAGCGGGGGAGTTTGTGACACTGCTTGGCCCATCGGGATCAGGAAAGACGACCATCCTGATGATGCTTGCCGGTTTTCAACCCCCTACAGCAGGTGAGATCCTGCTGGACGGGAATCCCATTCATGACCTGCCGGCACGCAAGCGCGGAATCGGGATGGTATTCCAGAATTATGCACTTTTCCCGCACATGAGCGTCGGAGCAAACCTTGCATTCCCGCTGGAAGTGCGCGGTATCAGAGCGGAAGAACGCAGGGAGCGGGTGGAGCGGGCATTGGGTCTGGTACGCCTTGAAGGCTTTACCGACCGCCGGCCTGGACAGTTATCCGGCGGTCAGCAGCAGCGGGTTGCAATTGCAAGAGCGCTCGTCTTTGAACCCAGTCTGGTACTGATGGATGAACCCCTGGGAGCACTGGACCGGAGCCTGCGTGACGAGATGCAGTATGAAATACGGCGCATTCACCAGACACTGGGAGTAACGATCGTCTATGTAACCCATGATCAGCAGGAGGCAATGGTGATGTCGGACCGGATTGCGGTGCTTCGGGATGGAATCATTGAACAGCTTGCCGTGCCGGAGGGATTGTATGAAGAACCCGAATCTGCCTTTGTTGCACGGTTTATCGGCGAAAGTAATCAGCTTCGCGGACGCGTCTGTGCTATTTCGGAGGAGGGGGATGTCTGTGATGTGGAAACAGACGGCGAGGTGCTTTCTGCCCTGAAAGTAGGACGGTGTCAGGTGGGGGATCAGGTGACGCTCTCCATTCGCCCTGAGCGCATTAAAATCAACCCGGCAGCGGGCCGCTACACGAACGAGGTGGATGCAGTGGTGGAGGATTTGACCTTTCTGGGCGAGCAGCTTCGTATCCGCCTGGCCGCCTGTGGCCGGGAGGATTTTATTGCCACCATCCCCAATATTGTCGGACACGGTGGATTAGTGAAGGGGGATTCCGTTCGCATCGGATGGACGGTCATAGATTGTCGTGCCCTCAATCACGAGGAATTTGGACTTTAAAAGTAAACATTCATGAATTATCGTTTTAGCCCGTTTTTTATCACCATTCTGGCGATCCTGTTTGTGGTCTCGTGCGGGACAGAGTCATCCCGCTCCATCACAGCCGTGTCCTGGGGAGGTTCCTATGGACGCGCCGTCAACGAGGGGGTCAATATTCCATTCACGGAAGAGACGGGTATCAATATTCAGGTTGAAGATTATAACGGCGGCCTTGCCCAGATTCGCGCACAGGTGGAGATCGGAGAGATTCACTGGGATGTTGTGGACCTTGAGATGGCCGAAGCAGTGCGGGGTTGTGATGAAGGACTTCTGGAGCCGATAGATGTGGCATCACTGCCTGACGGCCCCGACGGAACACCGGCGGCAGAGGATTTTGTGGAGGGCGCAATGACCGAGTGTGGAGCAGGCAGTGTCTTTTTCTCGACTGTGTACGCCTACAACGAAGAGAGTATCCCCGGCACCAAACCCGGCACAATAGCGGATTTTTTTGATCTCCAGACGTTTCCCGGTCGCCGGGGCATGCGGCGCGTTCCGCAGGTGAATCTGGAGTTCGCCCTGATTGCAGACGGGGTACCGCGGGATCAGGTGTATGCCGCGCTGGACACCCCTGAGGGGATAGACCGCGCATTTTCAAAACTTGAAACCATCAGGGATGAGGTGGTCTGGTGGGAGGCCGGTGCACAGCCGCCGCAGATGCTGGCGGACGGGGAGGTGGTGATGAGTACGGCCTATAACGGCCGCATCTTTAACGCACAGGTGCTGGAGGATCAGCCGTTTGTGATTGTATGGGATGGACAACTGATGGGGATCGGTCAATTCGTGGTCGTTGCAGGTACTCCCCGGCTTGAAGAGGCGATGGAATATCTTGCTTTTGTGACCAGTGCGAAGTCCATGGCGGAGATCGGTCGTAGAATTTCCTATTCGCCCGCCCGCCGGTCAGGCATGCCACTGGTGAGTACGCATATAGAGAAGGGGATCGACATGGAACCGCATATGCCAGGCAGTCCTGCCAATGCGGCACAGGCCTTACGCTTTGACTGGGAGTGGTGGGCAGACCATCAGGATGAGATGAACGAGCGGTTTAGTGCATGGCTGGCTCATTGAGATTTCCGGTTGATCCACATCGTCGAACGCAGTTACGGGCGCTGGCACTTGTTGCTCCGCTTGTGATCTATATTGGGGTGACCTTTATTGCTCCGCTGGGGACGATGTTGACGCGGAGTGTTTACGACCCTGTGGTGGCGGATGTACTCCCGGAAACCCTGGAACTCCTTGAGCAGTGGGACGGAAGAACCCTGCCTTCTGAAGCTGTGTTCGCGGCGGCAGCCGCAGAGATCAAGCGTGCGGCAGCCGCGCGAAGTCTGGGGCAGGTCGCCGGCAGGGTCAACCGTGTGCAGGGTGGGCTGCGAAGTGCGGTCACCCGGACGGCACGGGAGCTGCGTGATATAGAGGCAGGTCCCTGGCGCGAATCCATGACGGCGATTGATTCCGTCTGGGCGGATCCGGCGACCTGGTATGCCATTCAGGTTACGGGCGAGCGCTTCACTGCGCGCCACTACGCGAATGCTCTGGACCTGCAGCGTCTGCCGGATGGTTCTCTGGCACCACAGCCTGTGGAGCGGCGGATTTATCTGAAACTGTTCTGGCGGACCCTGCTGGTGAGTACGGTCATTACGCTTCTCTGTCTGATTCTGGGTTACCCTATTGCGCATTTGATTGCCCGTTCCCCGGCGGGTCGTGCGAAATGGCTGCTCATTTTGGTACTAGTCCCTTTCTGGACCTCACTTTTGGTGCGCACAACATCGTGGATTGTCTTACTGCAGACCCAGGGGGTGCTGAATGATCTCCTGGTGGCAATCGGGCTGGTCAGTGATGACGGGAGAGTGGCGATGGTTTATAACATGACGGGTACGATTGTTGCCATGACGCATGTGCTGCTTCCCTTTATGGTCTTGCCGCTGTATTCGGTCATGCGCGGGATTCCTCCGACTTATATGGATGCGGCGGCTTCACTCGGGGCCACACCTGTGCAGGCATTCCTGCGGGTTTACTGGCCGCAATCACTTCCTGGAGTCGGGGCTGGTGCACTTCTGGTTTTTATTCTGGCAATCGGTTTTTACATCACGCCCGCGCTGGTTGGTGGGAGCGATGGGCAGCTCATCTCGAACATGATCGCCTATCATATGCAGACCTCCCTTAACTGGGGCCTTGCTGCCGCGCTGGGGGGAGTGTTACTGGTGGGGGTGATTGTTCTGTACGTGGTGTACGAACGGCTGGTTGGAGTTGAACGAATGGGACTGGGGTGATGATTGGCACTGCGCGGCTGGGACCTGGACGAATCGTCTATTTGGCTTTTTGTGCCCTTGTATTTGTGTTTCTGGTGGCACCGATTATTGTGATTGTTCCGCTGAGCTTCAATGCCGAGCCTTATTTTACTTTTTCGGAGGCGATGTTGAGGCTGGATCCGGAGGCGTGGTCGTTCCGGTGGTATCGCGAGATTATTCAGAATGAGGTGTGGAGAAACAGCCTGGTGAACAGTATTGTCATCGGAATCAGTGCGACGCTGCTGGCGACCGTACTCGGCACAACGGCAGCGCTGGGGCTTGCAAGCCCGAACATGCCTGCACGTCGTGCGATCATGGGAGTGATTATTTCGCCAATGGTGACTCCGGTGATCATTGCAGCAGCCGGGATGTTTTTCTTTTATTCGGGTCTTGGACTTGGGCAGACCTATCTGAGCATTATCCTGGCTCATGCCACACTGGGGGTTCCCTTTGTAGTTGTCACGGTGACGGCTACCTTGGCCGCCTACGATCCTACGCTCAACAATGCGGCAGCGAGTCTGGGGGCAGGTCCGTGGACGACCTTCCGGCGGATCCAGTTTCCTCTGATTGCACCGGGGGTGATGTCGGGCTCTCTCTTTGCCTTTGCCATTTCGTTTGATGAAGTGATTGTGGTACTGTTCATGGCGGGTACGGAGCAGCGCACGATTCCGCGTCAGATGTGGTCGGGAATCCGGGAGCAGATCAGCCCGGCGATTTTAGCGGTTGCAACGTTTCTGATTGTATTTGCTGTGCTTTTACTTTTTACAGTCAACTGGCTGAGGCGGCGGGGAGAGGCATAGCAGTCTGTGGATCAGGAGCGACCTGGATGCAGGCGTGACCGTTTGTAGAAGCAGCAGTCCAGACACTCTTCAACCAGAGAACTGGGCGGAGTCACCGAGGCTGACCGGAGTTCAGGGGGCTGCTGCAATGTCTTTTTGATGTACAGAGCAGGGGTGGAATGTTTCCCATCCAGAGGTTGATTTCCGAACCGTATCCAAAAAGGCGGTCTCCAGATCATAATCGTCAGATAAAGTGTAGATGAAGTCTGCTTTTACTTCGCCAGTCTGATTCAAGTACATGAACACAGGAGTGGGAACCTTCACTGTTTAAGAGTTCCGGGTTAAGTCTTCATATCTCAGATGGTACGACGTTCAGACAGTCTTCACGATTGACTCCGTGTGGTTAGTCGCGAGTTGCCCCATCTTCTTCTTTCCGCACTCCCTCCGTTGATCAGTAAAGAAGCGTTTACTGATCAACGGAGGCACAAAAACGCCAGCAAGCCTATGAGATGCAGCATCATCCCGTGACCTGCTCGTTGATATTCAGGAAGTCGGTTGGGCCTCGGTAAAATTACTCTCCATCGGTTGTGTTCATCCGATTTACTACGAATCAATGCGATAGCGATAAAAAACGCTTTCCGGATTGTTAAATGCCACCAACTCATTCTCAGAAATAAATTCAAAGGTACTTACCCATCTCAACGGGTCCCCCTGAAAATCCAAGAGAGCATAGGTTCGAACAATATCTAGCGATTCGGGATCCAATTCTAAAATTCTGTGCACTTGATGATCCCCCAGTTCTCCTACGATTGGGAGGATATAAAGTCTTGAGTTAAACGCATCAATAGTGGATAGCATTGACGCGGTACTTGTTCCGCCACCTGCATAAAACTCCTTTGCAAATTCAAGCCTTTCAGTAAAGTATGGACTGCCGGATAGATCTTTGGACTGAAGTAATTCTCCCTCAAGAGAATACTTTTCAACTACTGGAATATGCTTTCCGATGGCAGTTAAGGATTCATCGTCCACCGAAAGAATGATTCGAGAACTCATTTGATGATTTTGCAGTTCGGAATAGGAAGTTTCAAGGAGATCCCCGAATGTTTTGAGAACCGTACCGGAAGAGTCCAATTTTACGATTGAGTAGGGGTTCTGCGAAAGATGAGGCGTAACGTATAAGTTTTCCTGTTTATCCATTGTCAGACCGTGATACCAGATGTAATGTTTAGGATCAAGATGTATAGATTTGAGGTAGTCCCCTTTAAGAGAAAATACCTGGATTTGCCTAGATGTTGAATTATAACTGTAAATCCGGTTCCCACTGACATGTGAGGAGAATGGTGCATACGAGAACTCTCCTGGGCCTTTGCCGTGCCTGCCGATTGTTCGGATGATTTGAAATTCATGGTCTAGAACGAAGATAAAGGGGTATCCTTTCCCGCTCAGGTACAGTGCATCTCCATATTGCTGCATGGCATGGACATTTTCCAGGAATGTATCCCCGTCAAGGGCCTCTACAACCCCTTCAGGCTTCAGGGGAATTTCCTGT
>JAJEFL010000145.1:0-23869 GCA_022820435.1 Rhodothermales bacterium | reverse complement strand
GGAGTTCAGTGAGCAGTCCGTGCTCCGCGGACTCATGCTTTCGCTTGATGTGAACAACGTTCTGGATTCGAAAGTGCTTCTGTATGGAAATGCAGGCTTTGGAGATCCGCAGTTCTTTCCGGCGGCAACCCGTCATGTCTTTTTTCGTGCGCAGTACAGAGTATGGTAAAATCGTCTTAATGCTGGGAGGCTTTGAAGATCACTGGGGAGTAAGCTACCTGTTTGAGGATAACAGGCCAGGATGAGATGGAATCATTCCCTTCCGCCTCATTTAAGCTATTGTTTATTTGTCTTATTTTCTTAGACTGGGCGGGGATCCCAGAATTCATTGAGAGCATTTGACCCATGGATGCTGCATCCTTGTAGAAGCGGAGGATGGGCTGCTCGGATTTTTTGATATACCTTAGAACTTTGCACGGCTAGATGGACGGAAAAGAAATTCCCACAACGGACCAAATCATCGCTGTTCTTGATGAGATTCAGTCCGCAATTGATGAAGGAGAGGATTTCAGCGATCAGGAGGAGGATCCGGGTTGGACCCTGCTCCATATCGCAGCCGGATTCAGTGAGCGCCCGAAAATGGTTCAGGTCATGATTGACCGGGGCGCTGATGTACACGCCGAGAATGCAAATGGTCAAACGCCACTTCACTGGGCGGTAGCAGGTGAGAATAATTCTGAGATCGTAGCGATGTTGCTCAATGCGGGTGCGGATGTAAACGCCCCCGACAACGATGGTGTAATACCGATTCACTATGCTATTGACAGTCGGAGTGGACGACTGGAGATTGTTCAGATTTTGCTTGATGCAGGTGCCGATGCGAGTGCTCAGGTAATAGATGGGATCACGCCACTTCATGCTGCGGTCCTGCATAGTAAGACTCCTGAGATGATTCAGGCGCTTCTTCATGCCGGTGCTGATCTGAACGCGGGGGGCGAATATGGCAGTACTCCTCTTCACTGGGCTGCTGCGTTCAATCCCGTCTCTGAGATTACAGCGGTATTGCTTGACGCGGGTGCTGATGTGCATGCAAAAGCACTGAATGGCCAGATCCCCCTGCATATGGCAGCGGCACGGGGAACGAATCCAGATGTGGTTGCAATGCTCATCCGTTCAGGTTCTGATATTCACGCACGGGACGAAGATGGGGCAACGCCGCTTCACGAGGCTGGGGAGCAGAGCGTGACTCCAGAAGTTCTAAACGTTCTCCTTGATCATGGTGCAGATATCGCCTCGGTAAATGAAAACGGTTTTACTCCCCTTCATGTTGCCGTCGCGAGCAACCCGACGTACGGGATCAGCAGGGTTTTGATGGATGCGGGATCTGATGTAAACGCATTGGACCGGGACGGGAACAGTCTGCTCCATGATGCCGCAGCGTGGAGCGAGGTCCGTGAGATTGTAGAGGCTTTAATTCATGCGGGGGCCGAGATCAATATGGCCGGCGAAGGGGGGCAAACGCCTCTTCATCTCGCTGCAGGGGCAGACGAGACAGGTGAGATTGTAGAGGTTTTAATTCATGCGGGGGCCGACGTGAATGCACGGAATGAAGATGGGGAGATCCCCCTCCATCTCGCCGCCGCATACAGTGAGATTCCAGATACTCTTCAGAGACTTATTGATGCAGGCGCGGACATAAATGCATCGGATCAGGATGGCCGAGCCCCGTTCCACTTCGCGGTATCCTACAATGGGAACCCCGGGATTGTTCGGGTTCTGATTGAGGCGGGAGTGAAGGTGAGTGCAAAGGATGATGACGACGACACGCCCCTTCACTGGACGGCGGAGTTTCAGGAGAACCTGGAGATCTTTGAACTTCTGATCAAGGCGGGTGCAGAGGTGAATGCGGTGAACCAATACGGTGATACACCTTTTCATCGGGCAGCGGAATTTCAGAAGGACAGGAGAGTCATTGAACTTTTGATCAAGGCGGGTGCAGAGGTGAATGCGGTGGGTCAACACGCGCAAACATCCCTCCATCGGGTGGCAAGAAATGTGGAAGCCCCCGAGATTGCAGAGTTATTGATTCAGGCGGGGGCTCACTTGCATGTGTTGGACCAAGATCGCATGACCCCGCTTCACACGGCGGCGGGGGCGAATCAATCCCCGGAAATTTTTCAACTTTTTCTGGATGCGGGGGCAGAGGTGAACGCCCGGGGCAAAGATGATATAACCCCAATCTACATCGCTGCCCTGCGGTGTAAAACCCCGGAAGTGTTCAGAGTCCTGATTGACGCAGGCGCAGAGGTAAATGCAGTATGCAAAGATGGTATGACCCCGTTACACATGTCTATTGTGGAATGTGCAGACCCCGAGATCGTACAAATTCTGATTCAGGCGGGGGCAGAAGTGAACGCCGCTTTTGGTGATGGCATCATGCCGTTGCACATGGCTGCAGCAGAATGTGCGGCCCCGGAGGTGGTACAGGTACTGCTTGATGCAGGGGCAGACATAGATATAGTCCCTGAAGATGGCCTCACACCATTGCATATGGCTGCTGCAGAATCTACCAGTCCAGATGTGGTTCGGGCATTGATCCATGCGGGGATAGAAGTGAACGCCGCTTTTGGTGACGGGATCATGCCATTACACATGGCGGCGGCAGAATGCACGGTTCCAGAGATAGTACAGGTATTGCTTGATGCAGGGGCAGACATAAATGCAGCCTCTGAAGATGGGAACACTCCATTGCATATGGCCGCGGCAAAATCTGTAACTCCGGATGTGGTTCGGACATTGATTCATGCCGGGGCCGCGGTGAATGCGGTGACGAATTTCGGCTGGAAACCTCTGCACAGAGCGGCTTTGGAGTCCAGCAGCCCCGAGATATTACGGGTGTTGATTGAGGCGGGGGCAGACTTCAACGCAACGCTTGAAGATGGCACAACCCCCTTTCATTACGCCGTGTACAAATGCACCAATCCCGAGATGCTGCAGGTATTTCTTGAAGCGGGGGTTGATGTGAATGCAGCATGTAACGATGGGATAACCCCGTTGCATGTGGCTGCCGGAAAATGTACGAATCCGGATGTATTACAGATGCTGACAGAGGCAGGTGCAAACTTGACTGCAGCAACAGGTGATGACAAAACACCGTTCCATATGGCAGCGATGGGAAGTACCAGTCCGGAGATCGTCCAGTTCTTCATTGATCGGGGCGCAGACATAAATGTACGTGACGAGAATGACCTGACCCCGCTTCATCTGGCGGCACTCAACAATACGACACCTGAGGTAGTGGAGGTGTTGCTTGACGCGGGAGCAGACATAAACGCATATGCTCTTGGGAACAACAGACCATTTGATATGGTTCCAGCCTCAAGTCCGCTTAAAGGGACGAAGATTTACTGGAGAATGAAAGGCAGAAAATCAAGAAAGAGATCTCGATGGAGTTGAATGGAGCATTCCCCCGCGACACACTTTACGGGGCCACAGGATCCATCAGGAATGCTTTTCAGGTGATCCATCTTAATCGGAGCAGGAAATCGCAGTATAGAGGAACCGGTACCCCTCCGAGCAGGGTGTACTTGACACTTTCGGTGTTCGTATGAGATCAGGGTGCCGGACGGATTCCCGCAGCATTTGTGATTTCTTCGGTTTTTCCTTAACACAGTGATTTGTCTGGATTCTTAGAATCCAGACATTATCTACAAACTTTTAAGGGGAAGGTCAAATTAAATACTTACCGGTATTTCTGACGATTGCAGGATTCTTTACTCCTGCAGGCCATCTATTTGGGCAGTCCATTGTGGTCAGTGGGTATGTCTCGGATGCACAGAATGGAGAGGTGCTGGTCGGAGCCAATCTTTACGAGATCTCGCTTCAGCGGGGCACAACGACAAATAGCTATGGATTCTTCAGTCTGACGGTTCCGGGGGACTCTGCACGGATCCACATCAGTTATCAGGGCTATGAGACATTGATCCGGACGTTTCGCTCCCCGCTGGAGGGACTGCAGCGGATCGAAATGCAGCCAACAGTTGTGGAATACGATTCTCTACTGGTGATTGAGGCCGAGGAATACGATGGGCTTCATCAACAGGTTCAGATGAGTAGCGTGAAGGTTTCGATGGCAGAGGTTGAGGTACTGCCCGCTTTGCTCGGAGAAACAGATCTCCTGAAGACGTTTCAGCTAATGCCCGGCATTCAGTCGGGTGTGGAAGGTTCTACCGGATTGTATGTGCGCGGCGGAACTCCAGGACAGACCCTGATCCTGCTTGATGGTGCCACCGTGTACAATGCGGGGCATCTGTTCGGCTTCATGTCCACCTTCAATACGGATGCGATTAATAGTGCAGAACTGATCAAGGGCGGGTTTCCAGCCCGCTACGGAGGGCGTCTGGCAGGGGTGCTGGACATTACGATGCGGGAAGGAAACAGGAAAGAGTTTGAGGGGCGGGGATCGGTTGGCGTCTTAGCTTCCAGGATTACGGTAGAGGGGCCCATTATAAGGGAGAGAAGTTCGTTTATTCTTTCTGTACGCCGAACGTATCTGGATGCAATCAACTGGACAATCCAGAAAATTCGCGGATCCGATTATATCCAGGGGTACCATTTCTATGATGTGAACGCAAAATGGAATCTGGACATCTCCAGGCGGGACCGCATCTATGCAAGTTTTTATGCCGGCAGAGACAAGGGATATGAGGATTCACAAGAGTCCTTCGGGGGCGGAACTGATGGATATAAATACGAGCTCGGATGGAGTAATACCACCTTGACGTTTCGCTGGAATCGGGTGATCAGTTCCCGTATGTTTGCCAATACCACACTTTTGTTCAGTCGTTTCCGATCCAGTATTCTTGACCAGACCAGCGGTGTTATCGAGGGGTTTACAACGGAGTTTGATAATCGCTATGCAAGCGGGCTGACTGACTTGAGCGCCAAGACAGATCTGGAATACTTTCCCCATCGGGATCATCAGATTCGTCTGGGCGGGATGGTGGTCTATCATCAGTTTAATCCAAGTACACAGCGGCGGCGGGAACTGGATACCGAGTTGCAAATAGACACCTCCATCGTGATTCCTCTGGAGATTGCCACCTCCGAATGGTCTGCCTATATGGAAGATGAGATCACGCTGAGTTATCGGCTTCGAGGAAATGTGGGTGTGCATGCATCCGGCTATCATACCGATGGCACCTCCTTTACCTCTGTACAGCCTCGGCTGTCCACCTCCTTCCTGCTTCCCCGGCAGTGGGCGCTCAAGTTTTCATTCTCACAAATGAAGCAATACATTCAACTGCTGTCCAACAGCGGTGCAGGGCTTCCCACAGATCTGTGGCTGCCGAGCACGGCGAAGGTTACGCCCCAGAATGCCTGGCAGGCCGCCGCCGGCGTGGCGCGCACGATAGATGCGCAATCTCTGGATGTCAGTTTAGAGGCATACTACAAGGAAGTAGACGGGGTCATTGCCTACAAAGAAGGGAGTAACTTCGTTGGATCAAGCCGTGACTGGGAGGATGCGATTACGTCAGGCCGGGGCTGGTCATACGGAGGCGAGTTGCTCGTGCGCAGAAAACGGGGGCGTACCACCGGATGGGTCAGTTATACCCTTTCGTGGTCCAAACGGCGGATCCCCGACCTGAACGGAGGCCGGGTCTTCCCGCACCGGTATGATCGCAGGCATGATCTATCCATTGCGGTGGTTCGTGAACTGGGGCGGCGAAAACTGTCGGCAGTCTGGGTCTACAGCACGGGGCATGCCTTGAGCCTTGCCGCCTCCCGGTACAGGGAAGAAGGGCAGCTGCTGGATGTGTACAGCGCTCGCAACAGTTATCGGATGCCCGCCTATCATCGCCTGGATCTTTCCGTGAAATCCCCCATCCGATCCGGCAAACGATCTGAACTGATTGTCAGCCTGTACAACGCGTACAGCCGCCGGAACACATTTTACCTTGAGACAAAGGACTATCAGTCGCTTGATCCGTTGGCGGGCTACGTTCAGGAGGAGAGAGTGATCAGGAAGATTACGATTTTACCGATTGTGCCCTCCGTGAGTTACCGTTTCTTTTTTTAAGCGATGTACCGACGACTCAGCCTAATCCTGCTTATCATTTTCCTAGGATGCGAAGGGGTTCTGGAGATTGAATTGGAACCCGCAGAGAAAGAAATTGCGGTTACCGGTGTATTTACCGAGAATACCCCCTGGCAGGTGGTGCTTCAGCGCACGGTCGGAATCCAGGAAGCATCCTCGGAGTCCTCTGTCATTGATGATGCCACCGTGACCATTGACGGGAGTAACGGCTCATTTGTACAATTAGATCACAAAGGGGGCGGATTCTACTACTCGGATGCATCATTGCCCGTGGCCGGGGTCTCCTATACATTGCGGGTGGAAGCCGAGGGATACAGAGGTGTGCAGGCAACCGATGAGGTGCCGGGGCCGGCAAAAGTGCAGGAGGTGCGACGGATCAATGAGCAGTCCCGCATTGAGATTTCCCTTGATGATACGCCGGGGGTCACCAATCACTACGCAGTCTTCGTTCTGTCTCCTAATCTGCAGCGAGTGCGTTTTAATGTTCTCAACACTGAACTGGATGATCAAATGAGGATGTTTGCGATTCAGGATCCATTTTCCCCCTATGTTGATCGCCCTCAAGTTGCCGTTGCCCTGATCCACGATAAGCCGTTTGACGGGGAACCGTTTGATCTTATCCTCTCGCCGGGTAAGATTTCCGGTACGACCAGTGTTTATGTTCATTCCATCAGTAAGGCTTATTACGAGTACCTCCTCTCAAAAAGCATACAGGAAAATGCAGAGGACTTAGCTTTTGCTGAACCTGCTCCGTTAACGTCAAATATTCAGGGAGGCCAGGGGTTTTTCGCCGGATACAGCCTGTATGCTGATGGAGATTTGTCCCCTCAAAACATTCAAGATAAAATGATCGGCACATACAGTCAGTCAAGCTATGGACAATATCCGGAAAATCTGAGTGTGAAGCCCCCTTTAATTGAGTTCACGCTTCATCCCGATCACTCAGTTACGGGGCGCATGGAGATCCAGCCGTCCGGTGAAACTGAAGAGGTCGCTGTACTGTCTCTGAACGGAGCATATACCTTGAGATATACGTTTGCGATTCGCGGGGGACTTGACTATTTCGTTCAACTTTATCACGACGAGGATACGTTCTTCAGAAATACTGTGCTTAATTTGTATGTGAGCGAAACTACCAGGCCGTTCAGTGAACAAGACACTTATCTTTCATCTTATCAGGAAGGTCGGGATAAAAATGGGAATTATGCGCGTATATCCAGATCATTCACCAGATCAGAGGATTGAGTCTCGTTTGAGATTCCTGATTTTGAAAATTTTACTGACGTGAGGGTGTGCAGGAGCATTTTTAGTCTGGAGAATTGGTTTTGCAAGGACCTTGATGAAGATGGATTTCGAACCGGGAAACGATGGGGTACGGCAATGCTGACCGGTACCGGAGGCATCACACTTTGGAAGTCAACGTAAGGGGGGGATTTGAGGGGAAGGAGTAAGGAGTGCAGGAAATCTGGCGAACCATTTTTGTGCAAGAGGTCGCAGAACTGCGGAATCTGTTTGGATTGGGCAACTTATTGCAGTAAGCGGTAAAAGGTGTTTCGGGCAGAAAAAATATTGATGCATCACGAAATATCGGCGGCAGAGCATGGCCTCACGCCGGAGGAGTACGGGTGGATCCTGGAGCGGCTGGGAAGAACTCCGACCATCACCGATGTTTACGTTTACAGCAACCTTAACGAACACTTTCTTGAGGGCTTCGATACACATCCCCCGCAGGTGACGAAAGTATCCTTGTTTCAATGGATTCCGTCCCTGTCTTATCAACTGGAATTCTGATCATGCCTTTGCGAATCAGCCTGATTTTTCTAGTTGTGACGCTTACTGCCTGCGAGACCCCCATAGATGTTGATATTCCCGGGGATTACACATCTGTCCTGATAATAGACGGTGATTTTAATCCAGACAGCGTCTGGGCTATTAAGGTCAATAAAAGTGTCCCACTTGGCGGCTCCATAAATGTGTCGGAATTATTCGTTCAAGATGCAACCGTAGCGATATTGGGGGAATCTGGACAAAGCGAAACCTTGACGCATACAGGAAGCGGTATTTTTCGATCACCATCGGGCACACATCCTGTGACGGGAGAACTCTACAGGCTGGATGTAACATCACCTGGCTTTGAAAGCGTTTATTCCATTTCTCATGCTCCCAGGCTTGAATCTGCTTTTGTGGATATTCAAGCCGTGAACGCGGAATCGCCTGATCGGCCGCTGTATCGTTTGCGTTTTAGCGTGACGGATTTGCCAGGTAAGTCCTATTACCAGGTGCGGATAGATCAGGTAGTTCCTTCCTGCCTTGATGATGAGGGGTTTACGAGGTGGTATGATGAACCGGAAGGGGTTCCTGCTTATCGCAGCAGGAATTTTAACAGCCCCGAGCCCTCCTTCTATGATGATGCATCCACACTGGATGAACCTCCCAATGCGCTCGATCAATACGGTAGTGGTTCGGCTTTTTGGACCCCTTATTTCTCAGACCGGCTTTTTGAAGATGAGATGCACGAGTTCGAAATCTTCGTTCAGCCGCACATTTTTGAAACTGAACCGGTACCGCGGTTCAGGCTGGTGATATCCAGCCTAGGTGAAGAAATGGTATTGCATGAACGATCCTTTACCCTTCAGGATGAATATTTATTTAATGTGGACCCCATTTTTGGGAGCGCAATCAATATTTATTCCAATATAGAGGGAGGCCTGGGGATCTTTTCCGGGTATACAAACAATTCGTATCGTATAGATGCCAAAGGAAATGAATGGACAGAAAGTGGAATAGGATTCGGAGAAACACCGCCGCCGTGCGACTGACTGTGAAAATTGTTGGCGGTGCAATCCTGCAGAGGCTGAACAGATCCCCGAATCCATTATGAGGCGGCTCTTTATTTTATCATCAACCAATCCCGGCCAGCCAGTTTCCAAGGCAACCGTCCCGACAAGGCATACGGTCTTCCGCATTCCCTCCCATCGGATATCCTCGCATCATTTTGACTGTAAAGCGGCTGTTGATAATGTTACCGGGGGGGGATCCCCGTTGCCAGATTCATTGTAGTGGATGAGGAAAAAATTTCATACTTGGGCAACTTATTGCAGTAAGCGGTAAAAGGTCTTTCAGGCAGAAAAAACACTGATGGATCACGAAATACCGGTTGATGAAACACTGGCGGCAGAGCATGGCCTCACGCCGGAGGAGTACGGGTGGATTCTGGAGCGGCTGGGAAGGACTCCGACGATTACCGAACTCGGGATCTATTCGGTCATGTGGAGTGAGCACTGCTCGTATAAAAATTCCATCGCCGTGCTGAAAACCTTCCCGCGGGAAGGTGAGGCGCTTCTGGTGGGGGCGGGAGATGAGAATGCAGGACTGGTAGATATCGGAGATGGACTCGCCGCTGCATTTAAGATTGAGAGTCATAATCATCCCTCGGCCGTCGAACCGTATCAGGGGGCTGCGACCGGTGTAGGTGGAATCCACCGGGATATCTTCACCATGGGGGCGCGGCCGATCTGCGCATTGAATTCACTGCGGTTCGGCTCCCTTGATCAGAGCAGAGTTCGTTATCTGTTTGATGGCGTGGTGCGCGGCATCGGAGATTACGGGAATTCATTTGGGGTCCCCACAGTGGCTGGTGAAGTATACTTCGATCCCGCTTACGAAGGAAACCCGCTGGTCAACGCCATGAGCGTGGGAATCGTGAAAACAGATGCGACGGCATCTGCTATCGCAAAAGGGGCTGGCAACAAGGTGTTTATTGTGGGCTCATCCACCGGAAGGGACGGGATTCACGGGGCCACCTTTGCCTCAGAAGAAATCTCTGAAGAGAGCGAGAAAAAACGTCCAAGTGTTCAGGTTGGAGACCCCTTCACCGAAAAACTGCTCCTCGAAGCAACCCTGGAGGCACTTGCCGCCGGAGTCGTGGTCGGGATTCAGGATATGGGAGCAGCCGGGATCACCTGCTCCTCCTGCGAAATGAGTGCAAAAGGCGGGGCAGGGATGCGGCTGAATCTGGATCATGTACCGGTCCGGGAACCGGATATGACCGCCTATGAAATCATGCTGTCCGAGAGTCAGGAGCGAATGCTGCTGGTCTGTGTGCCGGGAAAGGAGGAACAGCTCCAAAGCGTGTTTGAAAAATGGGATCTGCATGCGGTCTGTATTGGTGAAGTGACCGATACCGGGCGTGTGCAGGTGCACTACCAGGGAGTGCAGGTTGCCGATGTAGAAGCAGATCACCTGGTCCTGGGGGGAGGCGCACCCGTCTATCATCGTGAGAGCCGCCGGCCAAAGTATCTGAATACGACCTCCCGGCTCCCAGACCTGAAGGATGTGCAGATACACGAGGTCGAATCTGTATTGAACCGCCTTCTCGGATCCCCCAATATTGCATCCAAGCAATGGGTCTTTGAGCAGTATGATACGATGGTGCGTACGGGAACGGTTACCGGGCCGGGTCCGAGCGATGCGGCGGTCGTGCGGATCAAGGGATCCAAGAAAGGATTGGCCGTCAAAACGGACTGCAATGGACGGTATGTCTATCTGAATCCTCGAAAAGGAGGACAGATTGCCGTTGCGGAGGCGGCGCGGAATGTTGTATGTGCGGGAGGACAGCCTCTGGCCATCACAAACTGCCTCAATTTTGGCAACCCGTACAAGCCGGAAGTATACTGGACCTTCAAGGAAGCGGTCGGGGGCATGAGTGATGCCTGCAAAGCCCTTGGCACGCCGGTTACCGGCGGGAATGTTTCGTTCTACAATGAGAACCCGGAGAGTGCCGTGTTCCCGACCCCGACCATCGGGATGCTAGGCTTGGTCAAGGATATAGATACGCATGTGATCCAGTCGGGATTTCGTCAGGCCGGAGATCACATCTGCCTGCTCAGTCCGAAGGACTGGAATTTTCGTGCCGGGCATGAGGAGATCGGGGGCACGGAATATCTGAGCAGTATTCACGGACAGACCATCGGAGATGCTCCGCATATGGATCTGGCCGAGGAGTGTGCAGTGCAGGCAGCAGCGCTGGCACTGATCCGGTCGGGCATGATTGCAAGTGTGCACGATGTATCCGATGGAGGGCTGCTGGTCGCACTGGCAGAAGGTGTGCTTTTTGCGGAGGCTCTGGGCGCAGATGTGCACCTGTCTCCACAGGGGGAGTTCCGCCTGGATGCGCTGTTGTTTGGGGAAGCGCAATCCCGGATTATTCTTTCGGTGGCGGAATCGGATGCTGCGCAGATCCAAACGATCCTGCCGGGGCACCCGGAGGTGCAATTGACCCGATTGGGTACCGTACAATCCAAGCCGGAGTTCTCAGTCACGGTAGACGATCAGCAGGTTTTCAGATGTTCTCTGGAGGCCATGAAATCGGCCTATCATGGAAGCATTGCACAACACATGGAGCGGGTCGCGGCATAGTAGAACTTGCCGCGTGATCCTGCGTACAACAATAATTCTTAATCAACACTCAAACTGAATCACAAATCTATGGCTGCGATTGAACTTACAGATGCCAACTTTCAGGCAGAGGTTCTGGACTCTGACGTTCCCGTACTGGTTGACTTTTGGGCGGCATGGTGCGGACCATGCCGTGCAATTGCTCCGATTATATCCGAACTGGCTGCGGACTACGCCGGCAGAGCAAAAGTAGGAAAAGTGGATGTGGATACAAATCCGCAGACGGCAATGAAGTACAATGTACGTTCGATTCCCACCCTGCTCTTCTTTGTCGGAGGTCAGGTTCGGGACCAGATGATCGGATCCGCGAACAAGCGTGAATTCGAGAAGAAACTGGACGCACTGGTGGGGCAGCCCGCATAGTTATGCGGGTCACTGGTGCATGTCGGCCTTTCCGGTGCGGGATAGGCCGGGCTTGCCTTGTACAGTGGCGATAAGCCCGGAAGTATGTCCTCTAGATTCATGCCGTCAGAGGTTTCGTTTGAAGGTGCAGAGCACCAGCGGGTCGTAATTATCGGTTCCGGCCCGGCAGGATACACCGCTGCACTGTATGCTGCCCGGGCGAATCTTGCCCCGGTTGTGTATGAAGGGATTGAACCCGGCGGACAGCTTACGACGACAACCGACGTTGAAAATTATCCCGGCTATGTGGACGGGGTTCTTGGTCCTGCCATGATGGAGGACTTCAAGGCACAGGCCGTACGTTTTGGAGCGGAAACACGTTACGGCTCCGTGACCCATGTAAATTTGTCTGAGCGCCCATTCCGTATTGTGATTGACGAAGCAAAAAGCGTTCTGGCCGATACGCTGATCATTGCGACCGGTGCTTCGGCCCGTTATCTGGGATTGGAGAACGAGAAACGTCTGCTGGGGCGCGGCGTGTCGGCGTGTGCCACCTGTGACGGGGCCTTTTTTCGTGATGTGGAACTCGCCATTGTGGGAGGCGGGGATACAGCCATGGAGGAAGCACTGTTCCTCACGCGGTTTGCATCAAAAATCTGGCTGGTGCATCGCCGGGATGAGCTGCGTGCCTCAAAGATCATGCAGCAGCGCGTGAAGGAACATGGCAGGATTGAAATCATCTGGAACACCATCGTCACCGATGTTCTAGGCGCAGAGGAGGTTACCGGTGTTCGACTCAGGAATGTAAAAAGCCAGGCGGAAAGAGACCTGCCCGTCCGCGGATTCTTTGTGGCCATCGGACATACTCCCAATACGGCTCTGTTCACATCCTGGCTGGATATGGATGACCAGGGATATATCCAGACCCTGCCAGGGTCAACGCGGACGAATATTCGGGGCATATTTGCGTGTGGGGATGCGCAGGATCATGTGTACCGGCAGGCGGTCACGGCCGCCGGAACCGGGTGCATGGCGGCCATTGACGCGGAGCGCTTTCTGGCATCAGGCCCGGAAGATATTTCGTAAGAGGAACATGATGTTTTCAGGGCGTTCCCGAAGCCTGCGCACATAATAGGGGAGCCACATGCGGCCGTACGGTACATAGATCCGCATGTTGTACCCCTGCTGAATAAGGTCCAACTGTGTCTTCTGGCGCAGCCCGTACAGCATCTGAAATTCAAAACGGGATGGGTCAATGTCTTTTTCCCGCGCATAGGATTTCGTCGCTTCAATCAACGCATCATCGTGGGTGGCGATTGCGGGGTACTGTCCGTGCTGAAGCAGTTTCTGCATGCAGGTGATGAATTGAGTGCGGATTTCCGGCATGCGCTGGAAGGCAATCGTGGCAGGTTCCCGGTAGGCCCCCTTACAGAGGCGGACGCGTGCCCCCAGATCACACATGTGCTCCACATCCGCAGCGGTGCGCTTCAGGTAGGCCTGCAGCACAATGCCGACATGTGGACGGTAGTCAGCAAAGACGGATTCAAAAATACGGAGTGTTGATGCAAGGACAGGGCTTCCTTCCATGTCCAGCCGGACGAAAGCCTTCAGGGTTTTAGCCTCCTTCAGGAGTGCACGAAGGTTTTCCAGGCAGAAGTCTTCGTTGACGATCTGTCCGATCATGGAGAGTTTGATGGAGATATTGCGTTCCAGGCCAGGCTCGGAAGCAAGTTTCTGCAATAACCGGATATAGGCATCCCGGCCTTTCAAAGCAAGATCCCTGCGGGTCAGATGCTCTCCAAGGAGATCAACAGTTGTAAGAAGACCTTTGTCGCAGAGCTGCTTCACCGCGGGGATTGCCTCATCAAGGGTTTCGGCAGCTACAAATCCACGGGCAAGGGCAAAAGGCAGTCGTAACATGGAAGATGTATCTGAGGGAACCTGAACAGGTTCTCAAGTGAAACCTTTTCAAAAAAATTTCCGTAGGCAGAAATGTCTTCCGATGAGTGGAAGTAGGCATCGTACACAGTCCCAGGTGTTTTCGATGCCGTTTTTGTTTTTACCCATATCGTGCACTTATGATTTCAGGGGTGCCCACTCACTGGGATAGTTGATTTTTTCCGGAAGATTTTCCAGATCGGTCATAACCAGATCTGCCCCCTGTTCATGTAGAATGAGGGTATGTGTATGTGGATCCAGATATGGGGGTACAAAGCCAATGGCCAGCATCCCCGCTGCACATGCCGCGGCGATATCGTCAACCGAGTCCCCGACATAAACGGTTACCTCGGGGCGGATCAATAACCCGGCTCCCTGTAGAATTGCCATTGCGTACAGGAGTGGGTAGGGATCGGGTTTGCCGCGATTATCCTGATTTTCACGGGGCACCAAAAGAGAGAAGTACTCCTGCCATCCGAACCGGTCCAGGGTCCAGTGCGCCTCCGCACGGGGCCGGCCTGTAACAATTCCGAGTACATGGCCATTTTGCTTTAATTCCTGCAGCGTTCGGGTCTGTATGAGAGGGCGTTCTTCGGTAATGAAGCCATCCCAGTCCTCTCCTCGATAGCGCCGCTGAAATTCGTCCACCACGCGCACATGCGGCACATCCATCCCGTGGTCTCCGATAATGGTGTGCGTGAGTGTCCAGTCGTCATTGAATCCCCCGCGGTCTTTGTAGCGCTGGATCATTTCCGGCTTTATCTCACGGCCGGTAAAGTGGTAGACGGTTTCTTCAATGGCACGCAGATATGAGCCAGACACATCGACCAGCACACCATCCATATCAAACAGGACGACAGGAATAAGCGGAGAAGAGCCCAGCATCTGACAGAGATGCGTTATATGACAATAAAAGGATCGTACCTGCTATGAGTTCATGGTCACCAAAAACTCGTCATTGTTTTTGGTGGAGCGCATCCGGTCAAGCAGAAAATTCATGGCCTGGATTGGATCCATGTCTGCCAGAAGCTTGCGCAGAATCCATATACGGGCTAGGCGTGCGTCCTGAATCAGCAGTTCTTCCCGCCGGGTCCCACTCATGACCACATTAATTGCCGGGAAGATACGACGGTCTGCCATTTCCCGGTTCAGAACCAGTTCCATATTTCCGGTTCCTTTGAACTCTTCAAAGATCACCTCGTCCATACGGCTTCCCGTATCGATCAGTGCAGTTCCGATAATGGTCAGGGACCCGCCCTCTTCAACATTGCGGGCCGCACCAAAGAACCGTTTCGGTCCTCGCAGTGCGGTCGCATCCAGTCCCCCGGAGATGGTGCGTCCGGAGTCTGGACACACGGCATTGTGTGCACGGGCCAGACGGGTGATGGAGTCCAGGAGAATCACGACATCCTGTTTTGCTTCAACGAGGCGTTTTGCCTTTTCCAGTACAATATTGGCGACCTCCACATGCCGGGACGGTTCCTGATCAAAGGTGGACGCAACCACCTCCCCTTTGACATGACGCTCCATGTCGGTCACTTCCTCCGGCCGTTCATCTACCAGTAGAATGATCAGGTGTGCTTCGGGGTGGTTGGTACTGATTGCGTTCGCAATCTTCTGAAGAAGAATGGTTTTGCCGGTTTTGGGCTGCGCAACAATGAGTCCGCGCTGCCCTTTCCCGATCGGGGCAAAAAGATCAAGGACACGCATCGACATGTCATGTTTTCGCGTTTCCAGGCGGAGGACCTCATCCGGGTAGAGGGGGGTCAGGTAGTCAAAATTCTGCCGCTCCTCAAGGGAGTCCAGATCCTGTTCATTAATTTTCTTCACATGGATGAGTGCAAAATAGCGCTCCCCTTCCTTGGGCGGGCGGATTTCGCCGTCCACCGAATCGCCAAGCCGGAGGCTGAATCGCTTGATCTGGCTGGGAGAGACATAGATGTCATCCGGGCTAGGCAGATAGTTATAGTCCGGTGACCGCAAAAATCCATACCCGTCGGGCAGGATTTCGAGGACTCCGGTTTTTTCAATGATCGTGTCGGGGTCTAGTTTGCGCGGGTCAAAGGGTCCTGTGAAGCGGGGCTTCGTCTCATGACTGCGGCGGCGGCGATCCTCCTTGGCGGATGCTCGGGAATCTCTGCGCCCGCGCCGTGCGGGGCCTTGTCTTTTGGGTCGACCTCCCGGCCGCCCGCCTCTAGGTGGTCTTCCGTCAGGGTCGTGACGTACAGATGAGGGCATGTGATCAGGATAGGAATTACTTGATGATTTAGGGTTTTTGGGTGACCCGATAGGGTTTTCGGGCTTTTTCTGGCTCGTTTCCGGTCTTTCTTCACGAAAAACCCGATTTTGTTTACGGGCCAAGGCTCCCGCCGGACTCGGAAAATCAGAAGGCGCACCTGACGAAGTTGCAGCCGGCGGATCTTTTGAGTTGGGCGCAGAAGAGGGTTTGCGATCAGAGATCGTTTCGGGATATAGACTAGGTACGAGGACCAGGTCCATGTCTTCGGTCTCCGGATCCCTGTTTTTTTCAGGGCCGCGGGGAAGGTTTCCACTGCCGGAAACGGTTTGGGTCTTCTGGTTGACAAGAATAAAGTGGATCAGGTCCCGCTTTCGCAGTGTTGTCCACCCCCGGACCCCCGTCTGGCGGGCCATCTCCTTCAACTCGGGAAGTTTTTTGGTTTGTAGTTCAACTTGGTTCATTGAGATTGTGAGCAAAGATATGCCAGCAGCAAAGCAGGTTTCCTGCGTGACAGGCTAAGGATGATCTCCGTGGGGCACGGAAATCTCATAGAAATCGGTGAGCGTAGATAGACTGAAAATAAGAGCAGCAACGAAGTGCTGCGGTGATAATGCTTGAGTCGTACAAACAGGATTGGGTACTAATATACGCCGAACCGGCACAATAGGTTACCCAATATGGCGAAAGTTAATAAAAATTGGGATCATTCACAAATATGACCGAAGAAATGTCTCTGCGAGCATGTGCGAACCGCAAATGAGGATGGAGTCCTGCTTTGCGGCCTGCTCTTGTGCAAGCTGCCACATCGCCGGCACGGCCCCTGTCCCTGCGACCTCTATTGCATGGGTACGAAGATCTGCGGCCAGATCTGTCGCAGATACGGCACGCCGACGTGCAAGGTCACACGCATACACTTTGAGCGGATGCCGCCGGTGCAAGATCCGCAGGACCCCGGAGAGGTCTTTGTCTTTCATCAAAGAGAGCAGAAGATGCACGGTTCCCGCTGCGGGCATGGAGTTGAGCGCGGCGGTAATCCCCGCGGGGTTGTGGGCAACATCAAGAACGGTCAGGGGTGATTTCCGGAGAATTTCCAGGCGTGCCCGCAGGCCGGTCAGTTCACGGACTTGTGCAAGTCCTTCCTGAATAAGCCCGGGTTCCGGTCCTGTTTTCGGGAAAAGCAGTTCGGCGCTCCGCACGGCCAAAAGTGTGTTCAGGGCATGGTGCGGTGCGGTTTGAAGATCCGGCTCCGGCAACGGGTAAATCCTTTCCGGGGTCTGGAGTCGGCGGCCGTTCACCTGCCCCGGTTCAATCCAGAGAGCGTTTTGTTTGCGGGCAATCTCCTGCAGAATGTTTTGGGTCGCATCATGGCCCGTTCCGGCAAGAACGGGAGTTTGATTCTTAATGATCCCCGCTTTTTCGCGTGCGATAGCGGCCAGTGTATCCCCCAGTATCTGAGTGTGATCCAGATCAATTTGCGTGATGACACAGAGTTTTGGGGTGAGGATATTGGTTGCATCCAGCCTGCCGCCGAGCCCGGTTTCAACAACGGCCAGATCCACGGAGGATTCCGCAAAGAAGAGGAATCCCAGTGCGGTCACGGCTTCAAAAAAACTTGGCTGCAGGCACTCAAACAGAGCCCCATAACGATTTAAAGCTCTCTGCATCCAGATATCCGGGACAGGTATCCCGTTGAGTCGGATGCGTTCCGACAGGTGGAGTAAATGCGGGGAGGTGTAGAGTCCAATGCGGGATCCTGCTGCCTGCCCAATCGCGGCAATCATGCTGGCAACGGACCCTTTCCCGTTGGTGCCGGCAATATGCACACTGGCAAACTTGTGCTGCGGGCTGCCCATTGCATCCAGAAGACGGGCAACCCCCTGCAATCCCGGCCTCATGGCTTCATGGCCGAGTTCGGAATAGCGCGGAAGATTCAGCAGCCGCGCAGCATAGTCCGCCGGCATCACGATTTTCTAGGGCGCAGGGTCACCACGGGAAGAATCATTTCCTCCATGGAGGCTCCTCCATGTTGCATGGAGTCATTGTAGAGATTCCGGTAGTGGTTATAATTGGTCGGATACACGAAGTAGTAATCTTCCTTCGCAATGAGATAGCAGCTCCCGGCTCCCGCCGACGGGAGTCCGTATGCTTTTGGATCCCGGACAATCATTGCATGGCGCGAATCTGCCTGGAGATTCCGGCCGCATTTATAGCGTAACGCGGTGGAAGTGTTGCGGTCTCCGCGCACCTTGGCTCCGTGCAGGCTCCGGATCGCCCCGTGGTCGGTGGTGATGATGATCGTACAGTCCTTTCTGGACAGCGTCTGCAGGGACTGGTACAGCCACGAGTGCTTAAACCAGGTCCGGGTCAGGGCCCGGTAGGCCTGCTCGTCGGGAGCCAGTTCACGGATCACATCTGAGTCGGCCCGGCTGTGAGCCAGAATGTCCACGAAGTTGATAACGACCGCGTTCAGATCCGCCTGCAGGCAGTCGTTTACATCCCGGGCGAATGCGCGGCCGTCGTCCTTGCGGATCAGTTTTCGGTACCGCATAGAACGGTGCTGCTGATTGAGTCGCTCCAGACAGGCCGCAAGTAACGCTTTCTCGTGACGATTCCGGCTGTGCTCATCCCCGTGTTCCCCCTGCCAGAGGGCTGGATGGCGGCGGTGGATCTCGTGGGGCAGAAGCCCGCTGAAAATCGCATTCCGTGCGTAGGGGGTTGCGGTTGGCAGAATTCCCATGGAGAAATCCGTCTGGACGGAGAAGAGGGGCAGGAGCAGGGATTCAAACTCCAGCCACTGATCATACCGCATGCAGTCAATCACGAAGAAGATTACAGGGCGATCCGCCCCGAGTTGCGGGAGAACCCAGTGCGGGATCACTTCATGCGAGAGCCGCGGGCGCTCCCCGGATGAACGGGCATTATATGCCGCAATCCAGTCGGGGTACACATCTTCAATATAGCGGCCGAATACCCGGTTTGCTTCCCGGTACTGATCCAACAGGACCTGACGTGCACCTTCATCATTCTCTAACTGGCGATCATAATGAACCAGTTCCTGATAGAGGCTGAACCATCCCTGATAGTCCGTACAGTTGTTCAAGGCTGCGGAAATCGCACTGAAACGGAGCAGATAGTCCTGAGAGACACGTGCATTGCGCAACTGAATCCGTTCCAGAAGACGCTTGCAGGTCAGCAGGATTTGGCTGGGGTTGACCGGCTTGGTCAGATAGTCACTGATTTGTCCACCGAGGGCTTCGTCCATGAGATGTTCTTCCTCGCTCTTGGTGACCATGATGACCGGAAGGTCTGGACGTTTTTGTTTGATGGCCGCCAAGGTCTCCAGGCCATCCATGCCGGGCATCTGCTCGTCTAGCAGAACGACATCGACCAGATCGTTTTGGGCAACGATCTCCACGGCATCGGCCCCGTTGGTTACGCAGGTAACCTGATAGCCGCGATTTTCTAGAAAGAACACATGGGACCGGAGCAGATCAATTTCATCGTCCGCCCAGAGGATATGTCCGGCTGTTGACATCGACTGATATGGGTTGCTGAGTCGTAGCCGTAAATTCAGATGCTGAAAATTGAGACAGAATATCTTAAATTTGGTATACTGCGGATGAATGATCCTGTTTCATTATGGAACAAGATCCGAAGAAAGCAGTACAACGTAAGGAATCACACCCCCCCCAAAAAAATCTCATGTCACGAAAAGGATTATCGCAACGCATGCAGGTTGCAATGAATGAGCAGATTAAAGCCGAGCTGGATTCGGCTTACCTGTATCTGGCGCTTTCGGCCGAAATGGAATCCCGAAACCTGAAGGGCTTTGCTCACTGGCTGCGGGTCCAGTGGGAAGAAGAACTTGCGCATGGGTTAAAGCTGTATGATTTTCTGCTTCAGCGTGATGCCAAAGTGGAACTTCATGCGCTGGAGAAGCCGAACATTGATCCAGAGCAGACAACCCTGGAAATTTTTACACATGTACTGGAGCATGAACAGTACATCACTTCCAGAATCAATCAGTTGTATGCTTTGGCGCAGGAGGATCAGGACTATGGTTCGCAGACACTTCTGCACTGGTTTATTGAGGAGCAGATGGAAGAAGAGGAGTCTGCCCGGGAGATCATGGACAATCTGCGTCTGGTCGGCGAATCGGGCGCTGCCCTCTTTCTCCTGGACCGTGAGTTAGGTCAGCGTACGGATGAGCCTGAGGACGATGAATAGAGCAAGAGCAGGCCTGGTTGACAATCTGTGACGCATGTCGGCACTGAAATTTCTGGTTCCTGGAGAGATTTCCCGGGAAGAATTTGACGCGGTCAACATTGAGATTCATGATGTTGCCCCCGGGGTCCTGATGCTCGTTGGTCTTGGAGGAAATATTGGAGTTTCCTACGGAGAAGATGCGACGTTTATGGTGGATGGCCAATTTGGACCGCTTACGGAAAAAATCTTTTCCGCCATTGCGAGCCGCACCCGTAAACCGGTTCAGTTTGTTCTCAATACGCACTGGCATTTGGATCATGTGGCTGCCAATGAGCGTCTGGCTGATCATGGAGTTACGATTCTGGCACATGAGAATGTTCGTGTACGTCTGAGTGTGGAGCAGGTGCTGCCTGCCTTCGGACAAACGGTTCCGGCCAGGCCGGAAAGGGCGCTCCCCTCGGTTACGTTTACGAAAGACATGTCTCTGCACTGGAATGGGGATTTGGTGGAAATTTTCCATGCCCCCAATGCTCACACGGATGGGGATACCCTTGTACATTTTCACGAGGGGAATGTCATCCACATGTCGGATACCTACTTCAACGGGATGTATCCGCTCATTGATATTGACTGTGGCGGTTCCATTGACGGGATGATTGCGGTTGCGGAAGAGGTGCTTGTGCGCTCCAATCAGAGTACGAAGATCATCCCGGGGCATGGGCCGTTGTCCAGTCAGTCCGAACTGGCGGCATACCGGGATATGCTGGTGACGGTCCGTGAAGCAGTGACGGCACTGATTCAGGATGGGAAGACTCTTGCGGAGACCGTTGCGGCCAGGCCCACGGCTTCCCTTGATGTGGACTGGGCCGGCGGGGTACTGGAGCCGGACACGTTTGTTGCACACATCTACAGCTGCCTCACAAAATCTACCGGCCCATGAGCCCGGCCGCCTGAGCGGCTTTGTGAAGCGCTTCACGGTCTGACGGTTTGAGCGGGAGGATCTCCAGATCAATCAGCAGATCTCCGGTTCGTCTGGTATCCGATTGAACCCCGCATTCTTTGAGACGCAGCCGGGTCCCGGGGATTGAATTGGGTGGAACATCCATCGTGATGGACTCTCCATAAGGGTCAACAATGGTACGGGTCACCCCCAGAAGCGCCTCTAGTCCGTTGAGGGGGAGTTTCATTTGCAGTGTGCTTCCTTTGCGGGTAAAGACTGGATGTGGGAGCACCTTGAAGGTGAAGACGCGTGCAGCAGGATCATCGGAGGCGCGTATACGAAATTTATTTTTCACTCCCCGGGGAAGTACAATGCGGGTAAGGGATCCATCTTTGCCCCGAATCATGACGGGCCCGCCCCGAAGTGCACGTTCGAGTGAAATATGCACGACATTGCTGCCTCCCCCGAAAAGTTCCTCAAAAAACTCGCCGATACTGGAAAACAAATCATCTACAAATACGGGAGCGGGGTCGGGCCTGTTTGCAGCCCGCAGCCGGTCATATGCGTTTCGCCGGGTGGGGTCGGAAAGAATACTGTAGGCCTGCTGAAGCTGCTTAAAGCGCTCTTCCGCCTCATCATCGCCGGGATTACGATCCGGGTGATGACGCTGGGCAAGTAGACGATAGGCAATCTTGATCTCCTCTGCAGACGCAGATGGATTGACTTCCATTACAGCATAAAGATCATCAGCGATGGTTAAACGAGGCATAAACAGGTCAGCGACAGTTCAAGAACAGACAGGTGCGAGGTTTGTAGTACTTAAAGTAAATGAAGAAGATTACAAAGATACTGATTGCGAATCGGGGAGAGATCGCATTGCGGATCATGCGCACCTGCCGTGTGCTGGGGATTCGTTCGGTTGCAGTTTACAGCAAGGTGGACAGGAGCAGTGCCCATGTGGTATATGCCGATGAAGCCTATTGTGTGGGACCTGCTCCATCGATAGACTCTTATCTGAATCTGGGTCAGATTCTGGAGGCGGTACAGAAAAGCGGCGCAGATGCGGTTCATCCGGGGTACGGGTTTTTGTCGGAGCAGGCGGAACTTGCCGAGGCATGCAGGGAGCGGGGAATCATCTTTATTGGCCCGTCCGCACAGGCGATTCGTGATATGGGGGACAAGGTGCTGGCCAGAAATCTGATGCAGGCGCATGATGTGCCAGTGGTTCCGGGAACTGCCGGGGAAATCACCGATCTGGAGGAAGCTCTATCCATAGCAGAGCAAATCGGGTATCCCGTCCTTGCAAAGGCAGCGGCGGGGGGAGGGGGCAAAGGGATGCGGAAGGTCAACAGTGCGCAGGAGATGGAGCAGGCGCTTGGCCGGGCGCAGGGGGAGGCAGGGTCCGCCTTTGGGGATGCCCGCATCTTTATTGAGAAGTATCTGGAGACTCCGCGTCATATAGAATTTCAGATCCTTTCCGATGTGTACGGCAAATGCATTCATCTGTTTGAGCGTGAATGTTCAATCCAGAGGCGCCATCAGAAAGTCATCGAGGAAGCTCCCTGTGCCCACATGAGTGCAGGACTGCGGACACGTATGGGGGAAGCGGCGATCCGCGCCGCACAGGCATGCAGGTATGCCGGTGCAGGGACCATTGAATTTTTACTTGATCAGGACCATAATTTCTATTTTATGGAAATGAATACGCGCCTTCAGGTGGAGCACCCGGTCACCGAGTACATCACAGGACTAGACCTTGTGGCCGAGCAGATCAGGATTGCAGAAGGAATCCCTCTGCCATACGAACAAGGCAATATGGAGATTCACGGGCATGCGATTGAGTGTCGCATCTATGCGGAGGACCCGGCATCCGGTTTTTTGCCAAATCCGGGGAGGGTGACTTATCATCAGGTGCCGACGGGAGTCGGGGTCCGGGTGGACAGCGGTCTGGATGTCAGTGGAGAGGTACCCATCTACTATGATCCAATGATATCAAAAGTGATTACCTGGGGCCGTACGCGTGACGAGGCAACAGAGAGAATGATTGGTGCTCTGAGTGATTATCAGATTGCAGGGGTAAAAACGACGCGTCAATTCTGCCGCCGCGTGATGCAAAGCAGGGCCTGGCGGGATGCGTATCTAAGTACGCATTTTGTGGAGGAGCATCCCGACCTTTTGACAGAGCAGGCGAGGGCCCCGATTGCGGCCGCTGCTGCGGCCGCCGCCCTTCTGCAGGAAACATCTTGCAGTGATCCATTTCCGGTCACTGCAAGGTGGAGCCGCAGAAACAGATAACACGATTTTGGGCGATCAGACGGACTCTTTGGTTCACGGCATACTTCGGTCTCTGGAACTTTGCCGCCCCCGGTGAACGAGCCCGAAACGTGGATCTGTCAGGGAGATCCCGCCAACCCGACCGCGAAAATTCCAGATCTGCCGGTCCGTACAATCCTTCCCGCAGTCCGTCCGTTGTCAGACATATCCGCAATGGAGCCGGTTACTTGAGCAGGGTCATCATCCTGACCGCCCTCTCTCTTTCAGTTTGCAGAACATACAGGTAGGTGTCACTGGCCAGCCCTGCCCCGCTGAACCGCACACTATGACGACCGGCAGGCTGCACACGATCCAGCAGGGTCTGCACCTTCTGCCCCAGCAGATCATACACGGTGAGCGTCACCGGCCCGGTTCGGGTCAGCGAAAATTCAATGGC
>JAJEFL010000017.1:0-21308 GCA_022820435.1 Rhodothermales bacterium | reverse complement strand
AGTGCAGTCCGCAATTCTGGTGGAATCCAGCGATACCGGGCAGATTTTTATTGAAGAAAACGAATCCATTGAAACCCTGGATTACGGTTTGATGAGCGGGATTGGCATTGATTTTGATGTAGCCGCACAGCGCTTAACACTGGAGGCGAGGTATTACCGGGGCCAACAGGATATTACAAAGCCTGACTCTGCAACGGGCGAATTAACCGTCCTGAACAATCAGGGATGGGCGATCCTGGCTGGTGTTCTCTTTTAGCGGATCTTCGAGTATGAGTGACGGCAATCCAGACCAGCAGGATGGCATAGATCTCATGATTTTTTAACTTTATCGTCGCATTTGTGTACAAAAGGGACACCAATTGCTTCTTTTGTTTGAACGTAATCCTTGAATCCTCCTATGTCGGAGAATCAACCCGCGAAATTGCGTCTCCCTGATCTGTCTATTAGGAATTTTCGGGGAATCCAGAATCTTTCTGTTAAGAAACTTGGGCGCGTTACCCTAATTGCCGGTCGAAATGGGGCTGGCAAGACATCTGTCCTTGAGGCAGTACGTATATACGCGGCCAGAGGACGTCACGACATATTCGAAGAACTGCTGCACAAACGATATGAATTTGCCCGTTCCCGTGCAGGAGATTATGATTCTGTTCTAGACTACACGACCCTCTTTTATGGCAGAAATGCCTCGCCTGATCATACGATCTCCATTGGTCCAAGCGATAAACAGGATCAACTTCACCTTGAGATAACCAAAGCAAGAGAATTGACATCGGAACAGTTGGATCTGTTTGCTGAAATTGTATCTTTCGACTCAAGCCTGCAGGCGCTCAGGGTTACGTATCGTGACTCCAGTGCGATGATTCCCTGTTTCCTGGAATTACCTGATTTGCCCGAAGCTGAATCGTTTCGTCGTATTCCTCGCACATTACGCAGAAAAATACTCGGTGAAGCAGATCTGCCCGATCCCCTTGCCTGCCAATCACTTGGCCCGGAACTTCCGAGTAATTCTGTGCTGGCGCATTTCTGGGACAATATTGTCTTTACTGACATGGAATCTCTCGCACTGACGGCAATCAAGTTGACGGATATGCAGATAGAGCGTGTCGCTGCAATTGGAGAACCAAAAAGTGGAAGATTGGATGGTGGAGGTCGCAGAATCATTGTAAAACTCAATGATTTTACAACAAAGGTTCCCCTGAGCAGCCTCGGAGACGGAATTGTGCGTCTATTCGCTGCTGCCCTTGCGCTGGCTCATAGCCGTAATGGTTTCCTGGTCATTGACGAAGTTGAAAATGGGATTCACCACTCCGCATTGAAGGGGTTCTGGAAAATAATGCTTGAGGCCGCAGAAAAATATAATGTGCAGATCTTTGCCGCAACTCACAGCTTTGATTGCGTCAGGGCCTTCGCAAGGGCGGCAGCCGAAAATAAGGATGCGGACGGAATTTTGGTGCGCTTAGATAAGAAAAACGGCCAACTACGATCAGTAGAGATTAACAAGGAACAACTCAGGATTGCGGCTGATCAGAATATCAGAATTGTATAGCTAAATGCCCGCAGGTGCTAATTCGGGAAAAGTGTTACTTGTTGAGGGAAGTAATGATGAACATGTAGTTCTGCACATATGGAAATCCCGCCATAATAGCAGTCAACCTTTTGAAATACTAGACAAGCAGGGCTACAATACGTTATTAGACTCTATCACTACCGAGTTGGTCGCCATTGAAAGGGAAACGGTAGGCATTCTCATTGATGCAAATGATGCCCCAGAAAAGCGATGGAGAGAAATAACTGATCCTTTGGCAAAGTTCTTCGACATTCAAGTTCCCACGAAGCCTGAAAAGTCAGGGACGATCATTGATTCTCAGCCCCGGGTCGGGATCTGGATGATGCCTGACAATCACTCTTCGGGCGAATTGGAGAATTTTATCCGTGAACTAATTCCTGATGAAGACCCGATCTGGCCTCTCGCCTGTGATTATATCAACGGGATTCCACTCGATGATCGTAAATTCAGACCACATAAAGAGTTACGGGCACAGATTCATGCCTGGCTGGCAGCACGTGAAAGACCGCGTCCCATGGGAACGGCGATTGGCCATGGCGATCTCGACGTACATCAGCCCGCCGCAAGCCATCTATATGAATGGCTGTACCGCCTCTTCATTGAAGAGTAAGTGTTGAGATCTGCGGGCGTGGAACACGATCAGCCGGTATTATTTGGTTTGACGGGGCCGCTCATTGGAAAATAACAGGGAAACAGGCATAGCATCCATGATGATGATTGATGCACGTTTTGATTGTACAATCCGGTGCACTCACTTTGGTCCGCTAATCCTCCTCCAACTGCTGATCATCCAAATACTTTAATCTACCGTGAACATCCTCCAGAATCATTGTAATCCAGGCATCCAGATTATCGGGGGTATGGAGTTCGGGGAATGCGTATCCGAAAACAGGGATCGTATCCCTGCCGACCTGCAGATGACCGTTCCCAAATCGTCCCAGTGTTAGGACTGTGCTGATATTTTGCCGCGGCCATACCGGATACTCCAACACGGCCTGCAATGCGGCTCCGGTTCCCGTGGCAACCAGTAGAGACCGCCGCGGGAATAGTCCCCCTGCCCTTGCTGCTGAATATGTGCGTGCAAGTTCCAGCAGAACGGCCGAGGGCATCCACTGCAGAAAATCGGAATCCGAAGCACTCGACATCGGATCCGCAGCAATCACGATGAGCTGTGGTGCATACTGCGGGTCCTGACCTGCAATAAATCCCATTACATTCAAAGGGGAGTCATAGGTATTGATCCAGTTCTCTATGTGTATCGGTTCAGGAAGGCGGTATCCGCCCACAGGCAGCACTCCCTGAGCAAGGCTGTCCGCAGATAACCCGGAGAGATCCGCAAGAATATGTGGTGCAATCTCCAATACGAGGGCATTGGCACCTGCCGCAAATGCAAAACGCCGGGTCACATCTCCGATACTCAGAATCGCCTCCGTACCATGGCGGATCACTTGCTGAATACGTTCTGAAGTCAGTAAGTGGCGGGGCAGCATGACCGCTGATCCCTTATCCACCGGGAGATCTTCCAGGGATCTGAGTTCCGTGATCATGTAGGCACCTGAATCTGATCTTGGATCCGGCCAGAACGAATTTCCCAACCCCGTTGCATCCCCAAACCTGCCTCCCTGAATTACACGCCTGGATCCCGGTAAAGAAAAGATCATGGAGTCACCGAATACCGGCTGTACTCCAACCATTCTGGCCTTCATGTAATCTACGATACCTTCAGGCGGCCCGGATGCATCCTGTAATGCCAGTTGTCGAGCATCCTGAATTACATTGGCAGGCTGCCATAAAGAGGGAGACGAAAAATTCTCCGAACCGGTTTGGTTCAATGTAGCACAGCCGGCAATGAGCAGTGCCAGCGCGAAACAACGATGATAAACGGTACGACAGGGTTGACCGCTCATAACACATCCCCCGATTACATGATGGATTCCACCGCATCCAGCAGCCTGTCCCAGCCCAGAGACTGTTTGTGGTGCTGCACCCCCTGGACAAGATCATCCTGCATCCCCTCCTCAAAATACCTCAGGATGGCCCCGGCCAATGCTGACGGATCATTCGGAGGCACAATGAGACCGGATTCTTCGTGGAGCACTACTTCGGCAAGCCCCCCGACATCCGTCGTAATCACAGGCGTATCAAACTGATAGGCAACCTGCGCAACCCCGCTCTGAGTTGCAGATAAATACGGCTGTACGACAACGTTAGCCGCCGCAAAATAATCCGCCACTTCCTTTTTGGGGATGTATTCATTAATAAGCCTCACCTGGCCGGTCAACTCCAACGAGGCAATCGTATCCCTGTAAGAGGCTTCATCCTCATAAAATTCACCGGCGACGATTAAACAGATATCCGGAAGTCGATCCCGAACATCCTGCATGCTGTCCAGAAGAATCTGAAGCCCCTTATATCGCCGCACAAACCCGAAAAAAAGAATGACCGGTGCATCCTGATCAATCTGTAATTTTGAACGTGCCTGGGTGGGATTGGCCGCCTCACCGAAGATGTCATAGATTGGATGGGGGGCAAATGCGCGGGGGCAGGAAACATTCAGGTGATCCAGATCTTTCTCCACGGAGGAAGACATGACGACGCATCCGTGTACTGCCTTAAAGAAATAGCGCCCCAAAGCCACATCTCCCGGCCGGCGCTCATGAGGGAATGCATTATCCACCACAGCCACCGACGGAATTCCACTGCGGGCAAGCCTTCGTGCCATTGTGCCAAAAGCAGGTGCAAAAAATGGCATCCAGTAACGAAAAATCACCACATCAGCCCCTAGTTCCTGGATACGCCTGACCGCCTTCCACCACGAAAAAGGATGGATGGAATCAATGATCCGCTCCGCTTCCACCGCCCTGTCGGAAGGAGCGACTTCTGTTTCATATTGTGTTCGCCCTGGGAAAAGAAATTCCGGGTACTGGCGGGTGAAGGTGATTGCGGAAACTTGATGCCCCCGTCTGAGCAGGCCGGCGGCCAGAGTTTCGGACAGATGGGCAATGCCCCCCCGGTAGGGATACATCGGACCTACAATCACAATCACAATCCTCTGGCCTATATCCATGTGCCCGTATTCAAAAAAGAAAACCAGTGAGTTCCATCCTCTGCCCTGAGTTTTGCGTACATCTAAGGATACCATGTCTCTCCGTAATTTGTATGGAACCCCCGCTGTTATTCAAAAATGCCCAATACATTTGTCCCATTAGATATTCCGGAAAAGGATGCAGGGGATGTTTTCCGTATGTGGAGAAACTTCTCAAAATCCATGCATTCACGGCGAATCCGATCTGTGTCTGATCGGCGAACTGCATCTTAATCCAGGGATCCGGCAGAGATAGTGGACGCGGGATGGTGCGCTCACAATACGAGCTCAAGTTTACCGTAGAATCATATGCCGGGAACCTGTGTAACATCTCTACCCAAAAGATACACACTCCCCGGCAAATTCCCCCTGCCCCGCACTTTATAAGTCTCTCTATCTGCAAACGCCTGCTGTATGTATCTAGGCGTACCATATCGTTCTACACCTACAGCGAAAGTTGTATCCAAATAGAGCCCGATTCCGCAGATTTCTGGTTTTGCATTATAATCACTGATTGTTTTGGTCGTAATCCGCACTAAATCCCGCAATCCGTATATTTTAGGTCATTTCCCTTTCTTACACATGCAACTACAAGCGGCAGACTGCGTACCCAGTCCAGTAACTACAACATTTTACCCTACCCACCATGACTTCACGAAACAGTAATATCGGAGAACGACTCGGAGAGCGCTTTGAAGAAATCAAAGTCGAAGGATCCCAGTTGGTCGACAAAGTCAAAGAACTTGCACGAGAAGGCAAAGCACGCAGGATTACGATCCTTAAAGATGGGCGGACCCTTGCTGAATTTCCCATGTATGTGGGACTCGTAGGATCCGGTGCCGCCGTTTTACTTGCGCCAATGGTTGCCGCGGTTGCCGCAATCGCAGCGCTCGTGACGGATGTCACCGTACGTGTTGAACGTGAGCCGTCCGAAGGTATCGAACGGAGTTCCTCACAAGACCCGGATGACCTGCCGTGACGGCGCTCTATCAGGTAGGGTTTGACGAGATCCGTTCGGCCGCCGAACGGCTTCAGGGAGTTGCCCATAAAACCCCCGTGCTCACCTCCAAAACCGTAGACGCACATGTTGGCGCATACGTGTATTTTAAGTGTGAGAATTTTCAGCGATCAGGAAGTTTTAAATTCCGGGGTGCCTACAATACCTTAAGTCAACTCCCCGCATCCAACAGGAAAATCCTTACGTTTTCCTCCGGCAACCATGCCCAGGCCGTTGCACTTGCCGGAGCACATTTAGGGATCCAGCCCACAATTATCATGCCCCGTGATGCTCCGTCTGTAAAACGAGCCGCTACCGCTGAATATGGGGCCGGGATCATTCTCTATGACCGCAGCGAAGTGAGCCGCGAAGCACTGGCTGAAAAGTTGGCCGCGGAGCAGGGCCTCCCTGTTATTCCCCCGTATGATCACCCGCATATTATTGCGGGCCAGGCAACCGCAGCGCGGGAACTGCTGCAGGATTGTTCAGATCTGGAAATACTTCTGGTCCCCTGCGGCGGCGGCGGGCTATTGTCGGGGGCGGCTCTTGCTGTCCAAGGATCTGGACACCATGCCATCCAGGTGATCGGGGTTGAACCCGAAGCCGCCAATGATGCCGTGCGCAGTTTTAAGAGTGGCACACTGCACACGGTACATAATCCGGATACCATCGCAGATGGTGCCCGCACCCCCTCACTCGGTCAACTGCCCTTTCAGATTATCCGTGACCTCGCCTACGATATCGTCACTGTATCCGATGAGGCGATCCTGTCTGCAATGCAACTGCTGTGGGAACGGATGAAAATCGTTGTGGAGCCAACGGGAGCCCTGGGAATGGCCGCACTGCTGAGCCGCGCCGTGAAGGCGGAAGGGAAGAAGGTGGGGGTGATTCTGAGCGGCGGGAATGTAGCCCTTGATCAGATGTGCGGCTATTTCAGGGGGATCTGATTTAATCCAACTGTTCAGACCAGCGCCAAGTCTTGAGTACATTGATGCATCCGTGGGCCGTGCGGTCGTACTGGAGCGGTGTCACCGACACATACCCATCCTCCAATGCCCCGGTATCGGTGTCATCTCCCTTGTCCAATACATTCATCATACCGCGATACCAGTAATAAGACCGGTTGGATGGATCCGTACGCCCGACAAATCCCTCCTCCCATCTTGAGCGGGCCTGACGGGCAACCCGGATCCCTCGGATCTCATGATGTGGAAGATTGGGGATGTTTGCACTGAGAACCACGCCCCGGGGGAGCTGGCTTCGGAGTACTTTCTGGGCAATCACCTTGGCATAACTGCCGGCAGGCGAGTAATCCGCATCGGAATCCTTTGAATCAAGGCTGAAGGCAATGGAGTCAATCCCGTTCACAGATGACTCCGTTGCAGCACTGATCGTGCCTGAATAGATCACGTTAATCGCAATGTTGGACCCCCGGTTGATCCCGCTGACGGCTAAGTCCGGCTTACGGTGCAGTAACTCGTGCAATGCCAGTTTCATACAGTCACAGGGCGTTCCCGTAATTCCTAATGCCCGTACATGACTCAGGCCACCCCCAAAATTATGGGCCTCCACCCGAAGAGGCTCATCCAGGGTAATGGAATGCCCCACCGCAGTCTGATCATCCACGGGGGCCACAACCACCACATCCCCCACCTCGTCCATCGCTTTCGTTAAAGCGCGGATACCGGGTGCATGAATCCCATCGTCATTCGTGACCAGAATGAGCGGGCGGCGGCGAGAACTAATCATGTTCGTTTGTTTCGTACTTGATACGGCGAAATAAATTAATAACTTTCCTCCGATGACGGAAAAGAGCGGCTGCGCACATCCGCCACATATCCCCTGACAGCCTCCGAAATAGACTCGGTCAGATTCACATAATGCCGGACAAACCTTGGATGAAAATCATTATTCAATCCCAATGCATCATGCGTCACCAGCACCTGGCCATCACACGCATTTCCCGCCCCGATCCCGATCGTCGGAATCCGCAGTGATGCGGAAATTTTCTCCGCAAGTTTTGCAGGAATCTTCTCCAGCACAATCGCAAAGCATCCGGCTTTTTCAAGTGCAAATGCATCCTTCTGGAGTTGATCGGCTTCTACAGGATCCTGGGCACGCACCTTATACGTCCCAAAACGATAAATACTCTGCGGGGTTAACCCCAGATGCCCCATAACCGGGATTCCCGCCTCAAGGATGCGTTCAATGGCAGAGACAACGGCCACGCCCCCTTCAATCTTGACTGCATGGGCACCGGCTTCCTTCATTACACGAATGGAGGAGATCAACGCCTCCTTACTGTTGCCCTGATAGGCACCAAAGGGCAGATCCACAATGACAAGCGCCCGCTTGACTGCGCGAACAACACACTGTGCATGATAGATCATATGCTCCAGTGTGATGGGCAGGGTCGTCTCGTGGCCGGCCACGACATTGGACGCGGAGTCGCCGACCAGGAGTGCATCCACGCCGGCACCGTCCAGTATACGCGCCATCGTATAATCGTACGCCGTCAGCACAGCAATCGGGCTACCGGCGGCCTTCATCTGGCGGAACGTCTGGGTCGTAACCCGCCTAACGCCTTCCATGAAAGTAATGGTTGATTTCGTTGAAGGCGATATGAACAGAGATCTTATTGGCTGCCTGCGGACTGCATCGCCGCATCCACATCAATCCCCAGCTCCCGGGCGACCTCAAGCGTGATATCTACGATCCGGTCCTCGTTTGCATAGAGCAGGATCGGCTGTGCCGGACCGGCCTGGGTGCGAAGTACGAGGTCAAGATCCTTTTCTGCCGCAATCGTCTGAATCGCGGTGTCGACCTGCTGATAGATCGGCCCCATGAGATCCAGTTCACGCTGCACCAGATCCTGTTCCAATTCGCCGGCCTTGTTACGCAGTTCCTCTTCCAGACCAATCAGCTCCTGCTGACGCTCCTGCCTGCGCTCCTCCGATAAGAGTGCCTGCTGTTTTTGATAACGATCCACCTTACCGGCAAGATCGTCCTGCATACTTTGCAGAATCCGCTGCCCGCTTTCGAGTTCCGCCTGTAATTCCTCCTGGATCGTACGAGTCTGGGGCATATTGGAGATCAATACTTCGTGATCCGTATAGCCAATCCGCAGCGCCGGAAGCTGTTGTGCCTGCACAGCGGCTGCAAAGCCGAAAAAGAAAACGGCGAGAAAAAATCCTGCACTGTGTTGAAGCGAAAAGAGTCGCATAGAATTAATTAAGTTAAAGTGTGAAGCTTACCGCCCCAAAGTGGTGCGGGTAATGTCAATGCCCAACTCTTCAAGAACGAGGTCTGTAATGTCGAGCCTATCATTGGTGTACAAAAAAACAAAATCGCCCCCCCGGTCAAATACATAATCGTAGCCCTCCGCCTCGGCCACCTCCTCAATCGCGATCAGAACTTTTTCCTGGATCGGACGCAGAATCTGCTGCTGCTGCTCAAATAACTGGCCTTCCGGCCCAAAATACTGCCGCCGCATGCGTTCAAGCTCTTCTTCGGCGGCAATGATTTCGTTTTGTTTCTGCTGCCGTGATTCGGCCGTATACAGCAGTTCGCGGGCCTGATACTCTTCAAACATCTCGTCTAAGCGATCCTGCCGCTCCGAGAGTTCCTGTTCCCACTGCTCGGCGACCCGGTCCAGAGACTGCTGCGCTGTGGAGAACTCCGGGTAATTTTCGTAAATCAAATCCGAATCCACATAGGCAATCTTGTGCTGTGCAGCCGCCGCCAGAGCAGTCCACACAAAAAGCATCCCGAAACTGAAAAACGTTCTCATACGTGCAAAAATTTGTCGAAGATCTAGTTGAATCCCTGGCCAAGCGTAAACTGGAAGAACCATTTCCGCGAACCGTCATGATTCGAACGCTGACCGGAAATGGGAGCAAACTCATCAAAGTTATACCCATAGGCAATTTCCAGCATGCCCAGAATTGGCAGGAATAAGCGCGCACCTACCCCGGCCGAACGATACAGCTGTCCCGGGTTATACGTCTCAAATGTATCCCAGGTATTGGCCGCATCCATGAAAAGATACGGCGCGGCGGTGAGTTGCGGGGTCTGAACGGCAAGCAGCCGCAATTCCGACGCGAACTTGTTCAGTACACGGCCTCCCACGGCTTCATTTCCGCGACGCGGGCCAAGCACCCGGGCGGGGTATCCCCGCATATAGATAATGTCTTTTCCAAAATTATTCCGGTATCCCTGATGATCAAAGGGGGACCCGCCAACCACATAGCGCTCAAAGAGGACATCCCCGCCGGTGAGTGAGCCGATATAGCCAAAGTCGGCAGAGAAGCTTGTGGTCAGCTTACGCAGAATCGGCACGTTCCAGGAGGTGCTGAGCTTCCATTTATGGTACTGGATAAAGTCCGATACCGGCAATGCCAGCTCCCCCGAGAGCAGAAATGTTGAGCCTGCAGTCGGGAAAATCGGATGATCCACCGAACTGCGTGACAACGCCTGACGCACGGTCACCTGCTGACTCCGTCCAATCGGAAGCGCCGAGGTATAGTTCCGGTTGGAGTAAAACTGATAGCCCAGAGAGGTGCTGGTGCTGAATTTATCATCCGGCCACCGCAGCCGCTGCTCATAAAAGACGCGGACCGAGGTGTTCGCAAATCCGAGATCGTTTTGACGTGTGTCATCATCATCGTAGATACTGCTGTAGCCATAGAATCCCAGCCCGCTGAATCTTGAATGCGACACCTGGAAGCCCACCGGTGTCGGCCGGCCGCGCAGCCAGGGCTCGGTAAAGCCCAGAGAATAGCTCTGATACTGCCGCCCGCTGGTCTGGAGGCTGACCGAGAGCTGCTGGCCGTCTCCCGACGGCAGCGGCCGCCAGGCCCTCCCCTTGAAGAAGTCCTGCGCACTGAAATTGTTGAACGCAAAGCGCAGCATCAGAATCACCCCCCACCGGCCGTAAGTACCGCTCAATTCCAGCTGGTCACTGCCCACCTCCTCAAGGTTGTAGGCCAGGTTTACTTCTTTTTCTTCCTGATCCAGATCAATGGAGGGGCCTGCCCCCAATTTTTCCTGATCAAAGTACTTCAACTGGGATAACCTGCGAATCGTCTCCTGAATCAATTCCCGGCTAAAGGTCTGTCCGGGGATGGTATACAACTCCCGGCGCACCACATGCTCCTTGGTCTTATCATTGCCGGCGATGGTGATCTCTCCGAAACTGAAAATATCCCCCTCATAGAGATCATAGTACAGGTCCAGCGAATCGCCTTCCAGAACCCGCACCTCCGGCTGTACACGAAAGAGCATGTGTCCCCGGTTCATATACAGGCTTGATACGTCACTGCTGGACTGGTTCCCGTGAAGATTTTGCTCAATCCGTTCCGAGTTGTACACATCTCCGGACTCCACCCCCAGTGCAGAGGACAGGACTTCATCCGGATAGATCGTATTGCCTTCCCACTCAATATTTCGGACATGGTACTGCGGCCCTTCATGCAGTTCCATGGATACAATCATCCCTGGCTTCTCAGCCGAGGTATCCAGCCATACGGAGTCTTTCAGCACACGCGCATCGTAATACCCTTTCGAGTTAAAGTGATTAATCACATTCACCTTGTCTTCTTCGTACTGCATGCGGTCAAAGCGGGCCTTGCGCCAGAAGAAGAGCGGGCGCCGGGGTTTGGTTTTTTTCATCTTCCGGCGAACAGAACGACCGCTGATATTTTCGTTCCCTGAAACCATCACCTCCCGGATCCGCACCTTTTCGCCCCGGTCAATGGCAAAGTCAAGGTTAACCGTATTTTCGGGACCGGGGGTCCGGGTCACCTCCACCTCCGCCAGAAGGTACCCCTTCTCGGCAAAGTGGTCTTTGATCACCTGCTTGGAGCGTTCCAGGTCTGCCGGACGAACACGGGTGCCCTTGAACAGCGTCACCTTGTCCTCCAGTTTGCGCCGATCTCTCTTTTTGACTCCTGAAAACGTGAATTCCGCCAGCTGCGGCTCTTCGGTGAGATGAATCACCAGAAATACCCCGTTGTCCACTCTGCGCTCCTCCACAATCTTGACATCCGAGAACACACGCAGACGGTAGATATTCCGTATCGCCTCCGAAATCGCAGGATCTCCCGGCAGGGCCAGGGTCTGTCCAACGGCCAGTCCACTGCTGCGGATTGCGAAACTCTGCATGGTCTCCGTCTCCACCCCCGCGACTGAGATTCCCATAATTTCAATTTCTTCGGGGGCATAAGAACGGCTGCTGGCCAGCGTGCTTCCGGAAAGCCCCTGAGCCATTACGGCATTCGCGCCGACCAGTGTAATAAATAGCGGAAATATGATGCGCATCACGGTTTTCAATCAGAATGGAGATGAGAGTATTGTAGCGCAGACCCATGGAACTCCTTTCATAGAGAACTTGTTTCTGCATCCGTGTACAAACGAAAAGAACCCGCCCGTTAGTACAAATTCATTGGGCGATCCATTACTCCGCTTCGGTTTCGGTTTCATCCACCTGGCAGACCACAGGCTCCACATCACGGACTTCCTCTTCATTGGAATTGGTGATCGCACGGATCACATCATTCGTAATCAGGAACGCCATCAAGACCAGCAGTAGAATCATTCCGGCCTGCTGCAAAAAGATTCGCACCTTCAGCGGGGGCTCTCTGCGCACAATCAATTCATAGAAGAGGAACATTAAATGTCCGCCATCCAACACCGGGATGGGCAGAATATTTACGATTGCCAGCGTAATGGACAGTACGGCCACGATATACCAGAATGGACGTATTCCGCTGCTTGCCGCATCTCCAATCACATTCGCAACCATGACCGGTCCGCCCAGATTATCCCGCACACTCTCCTTGCCTGCGACGATCCGCCATAGACTGATGACGATGGCCTTGGTGTTGTCCCAGGTGTCGAACAGTCCGATCTCTGCGGATTTGACCGGGCCATAACGGATCTGTGTCTGAGGAAATCCAATCCCGATTACATAATCACATTTCGGATTCATGACGGGCACCACAATGGCCTCATGCATGACCGTGCCCCGCTCCTCCATGCGCTCCCAGGTCACCAGAAGCGAATCGCCGTTGGAGCTTCCAATATGATCGACCAGTTCCAGCCAGTACTTTACGGGGGTGCCGTTCACGGCGGTAATTCGGTCACCTGCCTGTAATCCTGCTGCATCCGCAGGCATTCCCTCGGCAGTAGATCCGAGCGTACTAGGCCAGGTATAGATTCCCAGTCCATAGAGACCGCCTTCGGGTAACTCCTGGATTCGGGTCATCAGGTTTTCCGGGGCGGGAAGGGTCAGGATCTGCCCTTCCCGCTCCACTTCAAATGTGAGATCATCGGCCAGAAGCGAGTTCAAAGGGACCGGGGCTCCACCCGGCACATAGGTGTGGTTCCCGATGGTGAGCAGGCGGTCCCCGGTCTGCATCCCAATATCAACCTCGGCCACCGAACTGTCGGCAACAAACATAGATCCGTCTTCGGTATGCGCAATACGGCTGCCCCCAAACCCCCAGGTAAGCGCAAAGAAGATGACCAGAGCCAGAATCATGTTCATGATCACACCGGCACTGATGACAATCATGCGTTGCCAGAGCGGCTTTGACCGAAATTCATCAGGCTGCGGCTCTTCATCCTTAAAATCGGTATCCAGACTCTCGTCCACCATACCGGCAATTTTAACATACCCTCCAAGCGGGGTCAGTCCAAGCACATATTCGGTCTGCCCGAATCGTTTCTTCAAGATATTCGGAGGAAACCCGATCGAAAAGCGGTCGACTCGCATGCCGAACAGGCGTGCGGCCCAGAAATGCCCCAGTTCGTGTACAAACACGAGAATCATCAGGGCAGGAATAAACGTGAAAAGAATCCAGAGAATACTCACAGGAAGCACCAACTATTTTGTTTGGGTACGGTATACTTCACAGCGTGCAGGTGTTCCGTCTGACCGCCTCTAATACATGCCTTCGGGCGCGGTGATCAATCTCCAGCACCTCCTCATATGTGTTCAAAACGGGGCCAGACAGTGCGCTGAGCGCCTTTTCGATCCGATGGGGGATCTCCATGAAACTGAGTTTTTCTTTCAAAAAAAGATCCACGGCCGCCTCATTGGCCGCATTCAGAACCGCAGATGCATTCCCTCCCGCCGCCAGTGCCTCCATGGCCAGACGCAGGCATGGGAATTTTTTCAGGTCGGGTGGATGGAAATCCAGCGACTGCGAACTTGTCCAGTCAATACGCCCTTCAGGGAAGGGCCACCGGTCCGGGTAGCTGAGTGCGTACTGAATCGGCAGCCGCATATCCGGCAGACTGAGTTGTGCTTTTACCGAACCATCCCGAAACAGAACCATGGAATGGATAATGGACTGCGGATGTACGACGACCTCTATCTGCTGTTCGGTCACCCCAAACAGCCAACAGGCTTCAATCACCTCCAGTCCCTTGTTCATCATCGTGGACGAATCAATGGTTACTTTCGGCCCCATGTCCCAGTTCGGATGCCGGAGTGCCTGCGCCGGGGTAACCCGCTCAAAATCTGCGCGGTCCATATTTCTGAAGGGGCCTCCGGATGCAGTCAGAAGAATTTTCTCCACATTCCGGGCTCCCCCCTCTTCCAGACATTGAAATACGGCAGAATGCTCGCTATCCACCGGAATGATTCTGGCATTATGTTTTCTGGCCGTTTCCATAGTAAGCGGCCCGGCAGCAACGAGCGTTTCCTTGTTGGCGAGCGCTAAGGTTTTTCCCGCCGAGAGTGCCGACAGGACGGGCTTCAGTCCCGCAACTCCTGTGGCAGCCCCCAGAACAACGTCTGCCTCCGGCATCGCTGCACATTCGCATACGCCATGATTTCCGCCGAGCACCTGAATTCCGGTCCCGTCCAGTTCGCATTGAAGTGTCTCCGCTCTGGACGGATCGGCCATCGCAACTGCATGCGGCAAAAACTCCAGTGCCTGTCTTGCCAGCAGGTCTACATTCCGGTTTGCACAGAGTGCGGCCACACGTAGTCGTTCCGGGTTTCTGCGGACAATGTCCAGACATTGCGTACCAATGGATCCGGTGGATCCGATCAGACAGATTCCCTGCTGCTTCCTGTTCATCTGAACGTATTTATCCGAGAATTGAGAGATGGTTTCATTTTATACAGATTACGAGTTTAACGGTCAACTTCGGGCTTTGATGTCTGACCCGCATGCACACTGGGCTCATTGTGCCACTGTTCGCGCAGGATTCCAAGATCATCCAGTACCGGATCATCCAATCCCAGAAAATCTATCAGTACGGCTTGATTCAATGCCATGCGCACTTCATCCCGGCAGGCTTCATTGGCGGGCAGGAAATTTCTGCATCGAAAGTCGTCAAATATTTTCCTGCCTTGGGCAAATTGTTCTTTGGTAAACTGTCTGACATCCAGGGAGAAGAGTTGGGGAAGTCCGGAGATCGTCAGATTTGATCGCCCTTCCTGCTGATGTGTTCCGCTGTCTGGGGACAACTAGGAATGGTGTCAATGACGACTAAGATAAGGGTTGGGGAATTAAAATTTACAATAGAGAATTGATGCATTGAGGCGAAACTGCTGGCTGCGAAGCCGAGATGCACCATAGTGAAGAGTTCAATGAGTTCATTTACATAATTTTGGGAATTATATACATAAGTGCCCATGGGCACCATGTTCTTTTTGGTGCTTCATCACCCGTTGCCCGGTTGCAGGTTTGCGCTCCTCAAGGACAGGTCAACCATAGGCTCCACAACCCGTTCGGCACAACTCATGCCAGGACACCATCCCCGACGCCCGGATATTTACGGACGCATTCGTGTCCGCATTCGCCTGTTACCCGCACCCCAGACATAGAAACTCGGACTGCGTTTGCCGATTCTTTGCATTCACACAGGAACACTTGCTGCATGTCTGCGATGTATAATGCTGTCGCTAGACAATAGACGACCGTCATATACCAGTTCCCATTTTCTTCAAAGATGCGGGCCGTCTTGGGCACGGGCTTTGTATAGCGGTTCACTCAATAAAATCGCAACATCTTCACATACATGCCCGGCTTTAACCGAAAATACCCGTTCGTTGAAAATCTGCGTCCTCCAGATACGTCTGCGGCGAAGCTCTTGCCTGCCTTACCTCTTTTCTTGAACCTGGGGAACCTCCGCTTTTTCTTGAAGAACTGCTTGTAGGCATCCGCCAGATCCTTCAGTCCAGTGCGAGTTGCGGTTACAGGATATTCTCTTAGCCATGGTGCGACCGTATCCTTGTGTACTTTATACCAAGTGTAGAAATCAAACTGGGAGGTCCGGGATTGTCCGGTTTCTTCGTAATCCTCTTTGGCTTTTGCCAGCGCCGCATTCCAGAGATACCGGTTGGCTCCCGCCAATGCGTGTAGGAACGGATAGACTTTCTGGTCTCCCCGTAACCGAAATTTTATCGTCACGTATTGGCGTGTCCCTGAACCAACGGGGGGCTTTGTCTTACAACCCTTAACGGGCATGGCATCAAGCGGATGATGTTGTGTAGGCAGTCAGGGAGGGACTCTCCTTCCTGATTTTATCCGTTCTATCCACCTGACTGGAAAAAGTTCCCCCAGGTATAGGCACTCAGGTATATAAGTCCCCAACTTAACGAAACTACCCCGAACCCCCACCAGACTAACAACCGCCAACGGTGAACGGCCTCCACTCCCACCCCCTTCCGGTAATGTTACTCCGACAAATCCTGAGAAGCGAATCAGTCAGTTGTATTATCCTGTACTAGAACACAAACGTGTAAGATAACCGGACATCCCGACCTGGTAGTGGTACTAGGCCCTTCACAAACGATGTGTGCTCCCTTGCCAGAACATTCGTCAAATTCATGCCCTGAAGGGAGATATTCTGAACTGTGGAACCCACAATAAAGCGGTATCTCACGGTGGCATTGGCCATGGTATAGCCGTGGGTTCCCTCTTCTCCCGGAAAAACCAGTTCCTGATCAGTCACATGTTTTATGGAAAAGTCAACCCCAAAATTGCCGGCTGCATATCGTAGGCCTGCTCCTACACGCAAGGGGGGCATGCGAGGCAGGTCCTCTTCATTTTCAACCAACCGCCCTCTCACATAATCCCCCCACAGCCGCAGCACCAAGTGTGATGTTGGCCCGTGCAGCAATTCAAATCTTGTATCAACTTCCATCCCGGAAATCCGGGCCTTGGCCTGATTCATCTGGTAAATCGGATTGCCTTCTTCTGTCCGTTCTGTCGGTGCAAGATATATGAAGTTATTTGCGTAATTTGTGTATGCACTGATCGTTGCTGTAAAAGGATCTCTCTGGATATGGCTGGCAATTGTCAGTCCGTTCGTCGTCTCGACCTCTAGGTCTTCATTGCCTATCTCCACGGCACGTATTGCGGTATGCAACCCCTGAGCGTACAATTCCGTCACATCTGGCATCTTTGCCGCACGGGCCCAACTGAGCGAAAATCTGATGTTCTCGCTTCTTTCGTAGTTCACCCCTCCACTCAAACTTAGGGCCGAGAAGGATTTTTTGGTCATCCCGGATTCCCTTGGATCATGTGACTGCCACTGCATTCGACCGGAAAACTCAAACCTGAATGCATCGAAATTTATGCGTTCAAGCGCAAATACACTGATACCGGTGGACAGCGCATTTGGCAGAAAAGCTTCACTCCCCTCAATCGTCAGTTCACTGTTCGCTATCTGTATGCCGGCAACCCCTATCATATTACTGGCAAGTACATGATCCACTTCCAGACGACCCTCCAACTGATCCTTACCCAAAATAGTACTGAACCCCTCCTTATCCCCCTCTTCAAGATGTTCCAGTTCAGCAGTTTCGTAGTCAGTGAGCGCGGCCCTAAATCGAATTCCCCGAAGTACTGCGTTGGAGAAACGGTACGCACCCTCAAGATCATATGTTCTGGAAGTCATTTCCGCAGTAACTTCTTCGACACCTTCTTCTTCCTCATGATCCTCGTCAATCTCATCCTCTTCGTCCTCGTCGTGAGCATGCCCAGGTATACCATGATCATTATTATGCACCGTCACGGCACTGCCAATATACCCGCGTCGACCAATCCAGGATAAGCCAAACGACCCCCTTGTCAATGAACTTCCGGAGTTCTCAATACTTGTTAAATGCACCTCAGCATGTTCCTCTTCTTTTGGTTCAGGGGTTTCTTCCTCATGATCTTCATCTTCAAGGTGCTCTTCTCCATGCTCCTCTTCCTGCATATATTCTGGAGTGGTGATATCGCCACTTTCGCGTACCAGAGCACGGGCACGCCAAACGAAATTCCCGAACGCTCCAGAAATATTTCCGCCCCCACCCCTCTCATCAGCTACTGATCCAAGCCTTCCCATTACGGTTCCTTCAACGAAGCCTTCCGGCCGCTCATTTGGAACCCGACCATCAATAATGTTTATGACTCCACCAGTTGCATTGCTTCCGTACAGCAGTGCGCTTGGTCCGCGAATGATCTCAATCCGCCCAGCATCAAAAGCATCAATATTCATCGCATGATCTGCACCCTGATCACTAAGATCACCCGTCTCTACACCCTGCTGAAGAATTTTCACCCTGCTACCTCCAACCCCACCAATAATCGGCCGACTGATTGCCGGACCAAAATATGTTGATGAAATTCCTGGCATCTCCTTCAAAGATTCCCCAAAACTGAGTGCGCTTGATTCAATAAGATCCCGGCCTACCAGAACCCCTATCGGATTAACCAGTTCGGAGCGAGCAAGGGCCACCGGACTTGCGGAAACAACAATTTCTTCCATGTGGACATGACGCAAGACCTGAATATTTGCCTCCGTCGTTTCTCCCGCAACAACAGTGACATTCATTGAATTCCGCCCCCAACGTAGACTCGTAACACGCAGAAGTACCGAACCGGAAGGCACCTCTTCAAACACGTATCGTCCAGATTCATCAACTTGCTGAACATAGTTCAAACCGACTAGGCTAACCGTTGCATCTGCTGCTGCGGTGCCCTCGGTAACATACACGGTGCCTTCAATACGTCCCCAGTCCTGCGCATCCGCAGACTGAAAGAACGCCAAAGCGATCATAACTCCAAAAGTCAATTTTAAAATTCCTTTCATTGAAAAACATCTGTCTTTTGCTGAATGCTGAGTAGTGCTTCTGATAACCACAGATCGTTACCCTGACTGGGGCTTCACTATTCCGAAGACAGGGGATGCACCATCGTAGTGGATTTTTCTGAAGCTTTGTCAAGGTATAAGATAGTGTTTTTTGGTTTGACTGTGTCGTTTTAGTGCTCGGAGCAGTCCGTCCCACTGCCAGTCCTGTTGAATGGCTTTGAGTGAGTTCTCTTCAATCTCCAGGCACGCCGCGGCAATCCATCGCTGGCACTGATTCGAGTTACACCATCAGGGAACTCTGCGGGTCGTGTGTGAATGTCGTTAGACAAATTAACCGCAGAAGCCGCCAGATCGCTTCTCCATTGGTCAAACTAAAATCCTGATGTAACGTTAATACAGCATAGCGCCCGTTTAGGCTCACCGGATGAATGTCCTACCATACCAGAAATAATATTGAGGCCGGTGAACCGTACGAGACCCGGATCCAGCATTTCGGCCATGACCTGAGAGGGGCATCCGGCCCTAGAGAGTTTCAGGGCCAGCGACGAACGCACCGCACAACCGACCGGGATCATACGCGTGCCCGGCATCTTGATGTGGTCCAGCACACCATCCAGACCTGTTTGCGCCAGATCAAAGGCAAACAAAAACAAGCCTGAAAAATCAGTTTCATCTCCATTTCACCCCAACGAGTTCCTCTTGGTTAAATCTCATTGAACGCTGGTTTGCCGCGATCATCCAAGGCCAGATACGGCGCGGAACCTATCGGAGTGCCAAAGAACTGGAAACGGCAATCAATACGTATTTGGAAGTCTACAACGAAGATACTAAACCCTTCATCCGGACCAAATCTGCCGATCAGATTCGGGAATTCATTAAAGATTACCGTACAAGAATTAATAATACACTATACTAGACGGGGCCAGCCATCGTATTTCCGTCGTTATTACTCACGCAACCTTGACGGCCGCTTTCTTCCCCAAGTCCACACCCGGCGGCCTCATCATTGTCTGATCGACCGTGATCCACTGCAAATACAAAAAAGATAGAATGCAAACGGACATTCTGTATCGTATAACAATACAGCACATTGGGCTCCAACGAGCGGTTGGGACGGTATGATTAACGCAAAGGGGTCAGCGGTGCTGACCTCTAACATCGGCGTGCAATTGACCGGGTCACCGGCGCAGGCCTACACCGTTTCTACTGCACCATGGTTATCGCAGTGCCCACCGTGCTGGTGATGCAGATGGCCGTCAACAAGATAATCAGTATGATCGCCATGCGGAACGGCTTCGTGTCCGCAACCGTCACCGTGTACGTGATCACTGTCGTGCCCCGAGCAATCATGACCCGAAGTGCAGTCGTCCGGATTCGCGTCCGATACATCAATGGAATGCTCGTCTAAATGATCGCCGTGTGGGTGATGCATATGCCCGTCGTGCAGGTAATCTACATGGTCGCCATGCTTGATTGCTGTATGCCCGCAATTTTCGCCGTGGTCGTGGTCAGCGTGATGGTGTGTTTTATGGTCAGACATGATTCGTGGTTTGTTTTATTAGGTTAAACGAATTGGCACAATTGCCCCCGCGCAACTGTATTGGAGCGCGTTGAAAGCAATATACGGAATTTAATCCATTCATGCAATAACAAGTTTCGAGACACAAGTAATCTGTGGAAGGCAATAAGAATCCCCTACATTTTCGCAAGGGCCAACAGGTTATCTACATGGTGATCCTCCGTACATCCAGTCAATCGTGTTTCAAGTTGGATAGTCAAATGTGCAATTCCGTATTCGTCACTGATGATCTTGCGTAAACTGCGAAGCATTTTGTCTCGGTCGTCACCGTAGATTGATGTCTACGTATCTCATTCAGGCAGTCCACTGATTTGTCCAGAAACGAGGGAGTCGGGGACGCTGCAGGATCATCGAAATGAGCGCAGCTGGCGGCACTTGGATCTGCTTCAGTTTAAATATTTTATCCATTTTCGGATCCCGCGCGGGAAGTTTTCGGTGGGGGTGCGTACGATCCATGTTCCGTGGGCGGACCTTTCGAGTCGTGTAACCGATGAGTTTGAGTGCTGGGCGATTGATTAGGGGCTTATATACCTGAGTGCCCATATCTGGGGAACTTTTTCCAGTCAGGTGGATAGAACGAATACAATCAGGAAGGAGATCCCCTCCCTGACTGCCTACACAACATCATCCGCTTGATGCCATGTTCGTTAAGGATTGTAAGACAAAGCCCCCCGTTGGTTCAGGGACACGTCAATACGTGACGGTAAAATTTCGGTTACGGGGAGACCAAAAAGTATATCCGTTTCTGCACGCATTGGCGGGAGCCAACCGGTATCTCTGGAATGCGGCGCTGGCAAAAGCCAAAGAGGATTACGAAGAAACCGGACAATCCCAGACCTCCCAGTTTGATTTCTACAAGTGGTATAAAGTACACAAGGATACGGTCGCACCATGGCTAAGAGAATATCCTGTAAACGCAACTCGCACTGGACTGAAGGATCTGGCGGATGCCTACAAGCAGTTCTTCAAGAAAAAGCGGGGG
>JAJEFL010000148.1:0-23071 GCA_022820435.1 Rhodothermales bacterium | reverse complement strand
CTTGGTGCAAGGTAGTTCTGTGTTTAACGGGGGCTGCGAAACCGAGGAAGTTGCAGGAGTCATGAATCAGGTGATGTTAATTTGCTTTCGGTCGAGTTCGGAACACGAGATACGGAACGTCGATCAGTTTAATACTCCCGTCCACAGCAGTAATCACAAACCTGCTCGCCGGAAGACAGTACGCACCGCTTTATGTAACGTATGATTTACTTCCTGTCATGGTCATGCTAGAACATATCCAAGGCTGGAAAATTCGAGATTGGAGGGAACGACTCCAGATTATACACACGAACTAATATAAGGATGGATTTAGGATTGAAAGGAAAGACCGCCGTCGTGACGGGTGCAAGCCGTGGTTTGGGGAAGGCAATTGCAATGCAGCTCGCGGCGGAAGGCTGCCGTCTGGCGATCTGTGCGCGTGGAGAAGAGGCATTACTCGAAACACAGAAAGAGATCCGTAAATTGCACGGTGTGCCCGTCTTGGCGAAGGTATTGGATCTGACCGTTCCTGAAAGTGCGGATGCACTGATTGATGCCGTGATCCATGAGTACGGGACGGTTCAGGTGTTGGCCAATAATGCGGGAGGGAACCGTCGCGGAAAATTTGCAGATCTATCGGATCAGGATTGGGAGGATATCCTTAATTTAAATTTGAAGATGCATTTGCGTGTCAGCCGTGCGGCAATTCCGCATATGCGTGCGTGCGGCGGCGGAGCCATCCTTTTTGTCGGATCCATTTTTGGCCGCGAAGCAGGTGGGCCGGGGCTCTCTATCTATAATACCACGAAGTCTGCACTGATGAGTGCTGCCAAAATTATGGCGCTGGAACTTGCTCCCGATGGGATCCGGGTCAACACACTTGCCCCTGGATCCATCCGATTCCCAGGTGGGTCCTGGGATAAGCGGGTCAAGAGTGACCCGGAAGGTATGAAAGCCTTTATTGCAGCAAACCTTCCGATTGGTCGCTTTGGAACGGCACAGGAAATTGGAGATACCGCCGCGTTTCTGCTCTCGGATCGGGCAAGCCTGATTACCGGCGCGTGCCTGAATGTGGATGGGGGACAGTCCAGATCCTTAATCTGATTCCTACGAAAACTGCAACAGGCGTATACGCAGTTTGCGTATATCCGTGTTCGGTCGTCTCCACTGGATCAGGATAGGGCTCTGGTAGGTGCCAATGGCGATCCGTCCCGGTGATACGTCATGGTCTGCATGGATCAGGAAGCGGGCAGTCGTCCCTAAATTCATCCAGCGGTTCTCAAGAGGGGTTGCCAGACGGTCAATCACAGATTCCAGCAAGGGCAGTCGCATCCCCAGTCGCTCCACCATGTATTCAAGCGCAGAGACACTGCGGCTTGCGAATCTGAGACCATCCCGAATTGCAAGGTGTAATTCATACGTGAGTATTTTTTTTGCTTTGCCGGGAAGGGTCAGAGGGTGTCGTATTAACGCAGAGGCGTTATCTAACATGTATTTCAGGGGATTCTTGAGCACATCAATGAGATCTCGTTCCACGAGCAGGGTTTCATATTCATTGACGGTGATGCCAGCATTTTTTTCATCGGAGTCCAACTCAAGGATGACTAGGCCGTGATGAATATTATGTTTGTTCACAAGCGACTGGAGTCGATTCAAATGTTGACTGAGGTCCAAGACATACTGATCCTTCTGGGGTATTTTTATCGAAAGGATCTCCTCATGTACACATTGGGTGTGGTTATATCCTACAGCGAGGGTTTTTCGAGATCGAAAGGTGCCCCGGGATTCTCCATCAAGATCAATAAAATAAATAGGAGCATCGGGGGCAAATTCGTAGAGAGCACAATTACAAAGCCCTAAACAGATGAACGCCAGATGCGAGTCTGCATTCAGAGGCTCATGTTTTCGTTGTTCGGGTGTCAGTTCATTGCGAAGTTCCATCCGGTCATGCCAGTAAGGTGCACCTTCTGGAAACAGTCGATGAGCAGAGCGAACCAGATGATCAATCCCCTCCGAGTTATTCCCAAGTTTGGTTGCCAGAGGCTGCTCAAGGAATCCCGCGGTGGTGTGCAATGAGCAGATGGCAACGTTCTCAAATGAAGCAAAGGAACAGTGTTCAACCTCTGCCAGTGCCGGAGAGACATTTTTGATGTCAAGGCGGGAACGGGGCGAAAAGTGGAGCGCAGCCGCTACTGTAGAATTCTTGTCGTTAATGGAATCAGATGTTAAGTGCAAGCAATAAAATAAAGGATAGCAACGGAATTACTCACACACAGTTGCATCCCGGTGCCCATCCGCAAAGTGAATCGATAGGCGGTCATTGAGGTTCAACTCCTGACTAGAACGCACTACTTTACCATCTCGTTCGATGCGGGCATATCCGCGCCGCAGAATTTTGCGGGGGTCCAGCCCCGTGATCTGCTCTTTGAGCAACGCAATCTGATGTTTATGTGCCAATATATGGCCGGTGCATGCCTCATGCAGTAAATCTACCTGTCGGGCAAGCGTCTGTTGCGCATCACGGACATGCTGGATCGGCATATTGAAGCTGTAGGACTGAACCGTTTTCTCAATTCTTCTGCGCATTGAGATAATCTGATCTTGTACCGTCTGGCAGATCTGTGCCTCGTATCGAAGAATCTCCTGAATCAGCATCTCCCGATCTGGAACTGCAGTTTGTGCGGCGTGTGTGGGAGTGGCGGTCCGCACATCTGCGGCAAGATCTGCAATGGTTGTGTCGGTTTCATGGCCGACTCCGCTGATGATTGGAATTTTTGAGTCGTAGATCGCACATGCGACCACCTCTTCATTGAAGGCCCACAAATCTTCCAGAGAGCCGCCACCGCGCCCGATGATCAGCAGGTTGGGGCGTTGCTCGGGATCTAACCGGTTGAAAGTGCGGATTGCTTCGGCGATTTCGGGTGCTGCATCTGAACCTTGTACACGAACGGGTGCCAAAATTACTTCAATGATCGGCAGCCGGTCTTGCAGGATGCGAAGAATATCCTGCAGCGCAGCCCCTTCCGCAGAGGTCGCAATGCCGATTCGCTGGGGGATCCTGGGTAGCGCTAACTTCCGGTCTTCCGCAAAAATACCCTCGGTTTCCAGTTTTTGCTTGAGTTCCAGGAAGCGTTTCTGGAGTTCGCCGACGGTCTGCCGACGTTTGATTTTATAGACATCAAATTGCAGTCTGCAGAATTTCGGGTAGACGGTAGGACGGCCATAGACCTGTATCAGCTGCCCGGGTTCGGGGGTAAAGTCTAGGTACTGTGTCCGGCTTTTCCACATCACACAATTGAGGGAACTTGATTCATCCGCAATGGTAAAGTACCAGTGCCCGCGATTGGCTTTATGTTCAGACAATTCCCCCTCAACCCAGACCGTGCCATACTCCTGAATATATTCTCGCAGAGAGGCGAGATATTTCCCGACGGAAATTATCGTGTCACTTGGGGGATTCATGTTGCAAGTTGCGGTTTGTTTCGGGTGAACATGAAGAAGTCGGAGGCCTCTGGCCGTCAATTCTGATCATGGAAAGATCCAGAAAGTTAAAGCGGATTTTCCACAAAATCACAACAAACTTGAAGGAGCACACGCATGAACAGTCCCGACCGGAAGCCCAGACGCATTATGTTCGTATGTCTGGGTAATCATTGCAGAAGCCCGCTGGCACACGGCTACTTTCAGCATCTGCTTAAAAGGCATGGTCTAGAACATGAGATTAAAGTCGAATCTTCGGGAACCAGCGGATGGCATCTTGGCGAACTTCCAGATTCACGGGTATGCCGGGTTGCCGAGAAACATGGCTTTACACTCACGCATATTCGAGGACAGAAAATAACCAGACAGGATCTTAAGGAGTGTGAACTCATTCTGGTCATGGATCGGAGTAATCTGCGGGATGTACTGGCACTGGATGAGCAGGGGCATTATGCGGATAAGGTGAAATTACTTCGAACATTTGATCCGGAATCTGTGCAGGATGAAATTCCAGACCCGTACTATACGGGGATCTTTGAGGAAGTATACATGATTGTGAGTCAGGCATGCGATGCGCTTTTAGAAGATATGAAGGTGCAGTTGAATTAGCAGTCGGTCGTTAAATCTTTGATGTTAGACATGGAACTCCGAAGCGGAAAACCAAGGCACAATTTCTTTTGATCTGCTCAGCCTGGAGATGTCAGAAAATTTGTACGTCTCCGACTTCATGCATCCATTGGCAAACCATCTGGACAGGGCCCATATGAAGGCCATCCCGTCAGGCCGGAACAGGATCACCAATGCCCGTTTTCTGGATCAGAGTTACGGCCGAGTCCCCGTTTCGTGAACGGTCAGACGTGAGGCGACTCAGAGTATATTATTTTACCAGCATCATGAGCCCCGTCTTTTCGTATCTGTTCTCAGTTCCGGTCGCAGCCACACGATACAAGTATGTCCCGGATGCAAGGTCAACCGCGTTCAGCGCAATGGTATGGTTCGTACCCGCTTCAAACGCTTGCGCGGGCAGTTCCATTACGTTACGCCCCAATACATCTATCACCTGCAATGTGACCTGTGCTCTTTCGGGAAGATCAAATTGGATCCGCGTGGATGGATTGAACGGATTTGGATAGTTTCCATGGAGCGCAAATTCTGTCGGAAGTTCCGTGATTTCCCCCGCTATCGAGGTCACAACACTTGGGAAGAAGGCACCTGCGATGATCCGTTTTCTCCTTCCTTCTAAAACTAGTGCGTAGGCCGTCCTGAGGGTTCCCGCATTTGGATCAAACGGGAGAATACCTGGATCAGGGTCATCGTTTGGATCATCAGGATTATCCCAGTAGTAGTCTACATACCCTCCTCCATTCAGACCTTTCTCAATGATTCTTCGTACAAAAGTTGTATCCCCTCTCACATCTGGATTGTTGATGACTGTCCGACCCTCACGCCACGCATCCAATCCGTGAAAGATTACATACCCTTCCGTCGTGATTGAATAAAGATAAACCAGCCCGTCTTTGAAGAATCCGCCGTCTTTAGCATCCTTCCTGAATTCCACTCTAAACTGATTCGCTGCAAGTCCTATCGCTGCATAGAGTTGCGTTGTCCATGTCACCGCCCCTTCCACAAATTGTTTCAGTGTCTCCCTGTCTTTTACGTCTGAAGCAGAAACAGGCGGATATTCAAGATCATCGGGGATCGTGACCTTCAAGAAACTTAAATCCTGATAGTATCCCCCAACAACAACAATGTCCCAGTTATCCGATGATCCGGGATAACGCGCGGCATAACTGGGCTTGCAGGTGGCCCCTGACGCGTTGTCCGAATCATCATTCGGATCATTCCAGCAATACTCCACCCTGATTGGTTCTTCGCCTTCTTTAGCCTTCAGCATTTCCTTAACGACATCATTGCCGTCATGATCCTTTACATCCAGTGCTGGCGCACCATTCAAGTTCGGATCTTTGCCGTAAATCAAAATGGAACCATCGTTACCATTAACGTCATCAACGGCAAATACAATGGGATAAATCTTGCCTGAATTGTAATCACTGCCTTCCTGATATACTTGACCGAGAAATTCAGTGCGTTCCTGAATGTTCAGTAATCCCTGGTATACCGATCCGGTCCAGTTGACAAAAGCCCTGAGGGAATCTTCATTCACGTTCCCATCCTCACCGATGACGGCATCGGCAGTCACTTTGGGAACCTGTGCCTGAGAGTCGGAGAACTGTATCCCCCTCAAAAAGATTCCCAAAAGCACCAATGCTATAAATATTCTTCTGCTCATGTTTAGCGACTTCATGTACTTATAAGCTTCACTGCTTGGTTCGCTGAATGTTCCCGTCAGTAGAGCGATCAAAGTATCAAGATAACGAAAATACAGACAAGATCCTTACGTTCAGTGTTGCAGTGTGGGAATGTTTCGAGTCTCTCCTCTGGATTCTGCTCCACAAAGTGCCATAACTGCTTTATTTGTAGGCTGCTGGGCCGCTCGTGAGAATATTTCGAACGCAAACGGGCCAAAAGCAGGGGTATGTCGAAGTTCATGGTTCCGCTGACATGGCCCCCAAAAAGATGCTTTATCTATACTATAGGTTGTCCATGTCATCTTTTTGCAGTCCATTCCATTCACTGCGGGGCAGCCTGACGATTGGGGGAACTGTGATAGAAGGTGCGCTTCAACAGGTACCCTGCTCAATTCCCGCTTGAGTGCAAAACTCGTAAATACTCGTCAAATCCTGCAACAGCACATGTGGATTTGCGGACCTGAGATGCTGATAACTTGTAAATCCTGTTGCAACGGCAACACTCAATGCTCCAATCTCCCGACCGCAGGTGATATCATGTACTGAGTCGCCAATAATCACAATGTCCTCCCCGGTAAAGGTGCGTCCACAGTACTCAAGTGCGCGTCTAGCAGCGATTGCGGGGAGTCTGTTCCGGTCGGCGTGGTCGCACCCAAATGCGCCGAAGGGAAATAGATCATCCAATTGAACCGCGGCCAATTTTCGATAGGCAGTCACACGGACATTCCCGGTCAGGAGTGCCAGTTGGACCTCCTTATTTGGTTTCAGATATTCAAGAAGTTCGACAACACCATCTGAAGATTCAACCTCTTCGGGGATATACGTTGCATGCGCGGTGTAGTGTGTTAGTGCGACGGGGAGCAGTTCTTCGATTTCTTCCGGGCCGAATCCGGCCAGATGCAAGGTGTCTCTCAGTATCTGCGGGTCGGTACGACCGGAAAATGCGACATCCTCTGTTGAGATGGTCTGGCCGCAAAGTTCTCCGAGTACGTATTCAATATGGTCACGGCCGGCCTGCATGGGCTTGAGGAGTGTTCCGTCAACATCAAACAGAAGCAGTTTCATCCGGTCGAATACTGGGTTTTCATGTATGTGCGATAACTCTCGTCCATAACGGCCTGCAGCCATGACGGGTTAGACAGGTACCACCGAACGGTTGCCCGCAATCCCCCTTCAAGGGTATGGCTCGGGGTCCAGCCCAGTTCGGTAATAAGTTTACTCGCATCAATAGCATAGCGAAAATCGTGTCCCGGCCGGTCCTTGACGAAGGTGATGAGTTCCCAGCTGCTCCTACTAGGCCGTCCGAGTTCCTCATCCAGGATCGTGAGCAGTACCCGCAGCAGTTCCAGATTTGAGCATTCTCCCGCACCGCCAACCAAGTAGGTTTCTCCGGTTAAACCATACTGCAGCATACATGTCAATGCCTCACAGTGGTCACGGACATGAAGCCAGTCACGTACATTTTCCCCTTTTGAATAAACGGGAATAGGATCCCTGCTCAGGGCCCGAACAATTGCCAATGGAATCAGCTTTTCCGGAAATTGATAGGGCCCATAATTATTGGAACAGTTCGAAACGACCACGGGAAGGCCATACGTCTCCGCATAGGCGCGAACGAAGTGATCCGCGCCCGCTTTCGATGCCGCGTAGGGCGAACGGGGGGCATAGGGGGTCTCGGTTGAGAATGTACCTGAAGATCCCAGAGCCCCAAACACCTCATCGGTGGAGACATGCAAAAAACGAAATTCCTGCATGTCGGATGAGAGGCGCATCCAGAAATCTTTGGCAACTTGTAAAAGAGAAGCGGTCCCCACAACATTCGACCGGACAAAATCAATCGGGGAGTGGATGGATCGGTCCACATGGCTTTCCGCCGCAAAATGAATCACGGTTGTGAATTGGTGCTCGGTGAACAACTTTTGCACCAGTGCCAGATCACAGATGTCCCCATGGACAAATCTATAATTTCGTGCATTCTCAATGGCGTGCAGGTTTTGGAGGTTGCCGGCATAGGTCAGCTTATCTAGATTCACGATCACGGCATCCGTGAACTTCGGGACAATCTGGTGCAGAAAGTTTGCGCCAATAAAGCCTGCACCTCCGGTCACCAGAATGCGGAGAGGTCGATGAAGGATCGTGGACATGGATGCAGGTTACAGGAGGATTCCCTGAATCTCTGGAAATATTGCAGACGATGACGAAACAGAGAGATCAAGGTATATGTATATATTGCGGTCGTGTTCGCTATGGCAAAGGTGTTTTTATGCTCCGGTCGATAAATTCATGTTTGTATCATCAAATAAATGAAAGCGTTACAATAAGATAAGACGACCTGTCACTTCCGGCCGTTTTTTTCTGAAACTCTGCCCTTTACACGAATCCCCGGATCGGCCGGAACTCTCGGGTAAGATGGTGTAAATGGCATTTGCAAGCGGTAGAGATGCTGTGGTGCTCAAGTCGATCCAACTCCCGCTCCGCTATCCTACCAGAGGAGTATTACAGTATCGGGAGAACGGGGGTATGTCCAAAATCTCCCTTTTACACGGCAAAGATGTCCCCTGCCTGTGCAGAGGGGGGAGCAATGGCGCAATCCGCATCGGAGAGAACATCCGATGCGGGGCCAAAAGGAAACTTACGCAAACGGTGTTCCGAATGTCAAACCGGCTTCCGGCCGGTTTAGACATGATCAAGAAAGTCCCGCAATTTCGACATTTTTGCGGCATCGGCTGGTGCGATATCCACCCCGAACTCATGATTAAAGGCTTTCAGGAAGGAAACCGTATCCATTGAGTTGATGTGGAGATCCTTCACATCAACATCCAAGGCAGATGCATCGCTGATGTCTAACTGGCTATCCAGCAGATTGAGAAAACGCTGTTCGACTGTGCTCATTTTAATAATTTTAATCGGTGTATGGATGAAGAAGGCTGTAAACCAGAACGAATATACGAAACTAGAATATACTTCTGCTCCAGATGGCCGCCATCCTCACTGATTGTTTGGCGGTTCATTCAGAGACGATGTCTCCGTCCTGAGGAACTGTGCGGATAGAAACTTTTCAATGCGGTGGAAACTTTTCAAAACTGCCGCGATCATGAACTTGTGTCAGGGTCCTCGAACCAGAAATGCTGACGTTGAAAGGGATAACCGGGCAGCGAGATACGGCATCTTTTTTCTCCAGCAAACAATCCTGAAAAATTCGGAGTGAGGCCTGCCTCATACAACCTTGAAACCGAGTGCATAAAGTTTTCTTTGGATGATTTGAGGTCGTCTCCGGTTGATTTCCCCGCACCTGCAAGCACCATGGTTTGCAGTTCAGCGTCGGCTTGTTTTGAAATTTTTGGCCAGGCGGAAAGAATCTTTTGTTTCAACTGCGCTTCATGGCCGATTTCCACGACAGCCGTTACGTCCATTTCCGCAATGCTCGTGATACTTTGCTCAAATGCGACAGGTGTGTGCGCCTGCCGCACCCAATAGGCTGCATCCAGAGGCATATCGGAACTTACTTGCTGACCGGTTACTCCACTCACCATGCAGATGGATGGCGGCGAAAATGATATTTCCGTCAGGAAAGTTTGAACATTCTTGTCATCCGGGTTTCCATTCATCAGTTCAGTGCGTCGCATGGCGAGAATCAGGCCGTCCTCAAGTTTCAAAGCACCGGCTGCATATGCACCTGCCAGCTCTCCTGTACCAATCCCAAATATGACATCAGGACGAACTCCGACACTCTCCCATAGAGCAACCTGGGCGCATTGCAGAGCAAAGAGTGCGGGAGATTGCCATATCTTTGAGTCAGGGAGTTTTTCGGATCCCCCAGATATCACATCCAGCAGGGAGCCTCCTGATTCTGCCTGCAACAGCTCGTCACATTGATCTAGAACCGCACGCACGACGGGCTCAGTACGATACAATTCTGCGCCCATTTCAATTCCAGGATGATCCTCTGCGTTAAAGAGAAACGCCAGTTTCGGGCTTTTTTCGGGCACAGGCAATCTTCCATGCGTATCGGCGATTCTGATCAAATTGTTTCGCAGTGAAGATTCGTCCTCAAATACAGCGCCGGCACGATGGGATAAGTGACTCCTTCCCACGGCAGCTGTCCACGCCATATCTGAAAGCAAAGTCTCTGCAGCTCCCCCGGATGATGCCTTTGGGGGGTAGGTATCCAGCCAATGGAGGTATCGTTTTGCCAATGCCCGCAGTGCTTCGTCTGATTTCGCGGACAGGGGCAGCAGCCTCATACGCCGTTGATCCCCGTCTACAGGCTCTGGAAGATTTACGCTCGTATTCAGATCGGGGACGGCAATAAATTCTGGAGATCCTGCAGGAAAATGAGGTTCTGGATCTTCGGATATATTGCGGCCTTCCACGACCACATGTGCGTTCGCACCTGAGATCGCAAAAGCACTTATCCCGGCCCGGGGCGGGCGGTCCGTTTGATTTGGCCAATCCATTTTCTCAGATGTGACCTGAACCGGCAGCTGACTCCAATCTATATACGGATTCGGGTTTTCAAAATTCAGATGTTTGGGAATCACTCCCCGGTGCATTGCCAACAGCACCTTGATAAAACCCGCCACCCCTGCCGCTGATTCAAGGTGGCCAATGTTTGTCTTAACGGTTCCAAGCAGGAGCGGGTGATCCGCTTCACGATCTTTACCATATACGGAAGCGGCTGCATTCACCTCAATCGGATCCCCCAGTTGCGAACCGGTTCCATGTACTTCCAGGAAGTCTACTTCTGAGGGTGGAATTCCAGACTGCGTCAGCGCATCTTGCAACACCTGTTCCTGTGCTTTGCCATTCGGGACTGTAAGTGAAGCACTGGCACCATTCTGATTCAAGGCGGAACCGCGAATGACCCCCCAGATTCGGTCCCCGTCCGACACGGCATCATGTAATCGCTTGAGAACTACGATACCGCAACCTTCGCCCCGAACGAAGCCATCCGCATTTGCATCAAATGTTCTGCAATTCCCGCTTAACGACAGCATGCTGTATTCTGCCAGAAATCCAGTGACTGAAGGAGAGAGCGTCACCTGGACACCTCCTGCCAGCGCAAGGTTGATTTCTCCGTGTCGGAGTCCAGATGATGCCTGATGAATTGCAGCCAGCGAAGACGCACAGGTCATATCCACCGCAACAGCCGGTCCCATCAGTCCCAGCATAAAAGAAATACGTCCGATCGCAGCACTTGCAGAAGTACCAAGATAATTATACGGTTGGCCGCTTGCAGCAACTAAATCGCGGTATTCGCTGGCCCCCATGCCAATATAGGTTCCTGTTCGGCTGGATCTGAGGGAATGAGGATCAATTGCAGCATCCTCGAGTGCCTGCCAGCTGGTCTCTAAGAGAATACGCTGTCTTGGATCCATGATCCGGGCTTCAATCGGTCGGATATTGAAAAATTTTGCATCAAACTGATCCAACTCATCCAGAAACGATCCCCGTCTCACGAGTGGATCCTCAGCAGCAGGATCTCCCAGTATACCCGTCCATGGACCAGCGTCACTGCGCCCATCCGAAACAGTATTGCCGCCGGATTCAAGCAATTCCCAGAATGCCTCAAGATCCGGAGCACCAGGAAGTCGACAGGCCATGCCTATGACGGCAATGTCGTCCTCTTCATTGCGCAGGATCGATTGTTGAGTGACGGGTTTTTGCTGCTGTGGGGCGGGGGCAGGGCCGAGCGCTCCTAACTCATCGGCCAGATGCTCCGCAAGCGTGTTGATGTCGGGGTAATCAAACACTACCGTGTTTGATGCCACATACTCGTCAGCGAGTGCGCGGTTGAGGCGGTTCCGCAGTTCAACGGCCATCAACGAGTCCATTCCCAAGTCAAAAAATCCGACGGTAGGCGAGGGGGCATTCGGCAGGCGAAGTACTGCCTGCAATTCCTGCTGAAGGAAAGATACAAGGAGGTCCCTGTGCTCGGCGGCCGGCAGTTCGCGCAGCAGGGATACAGGATCTTCCAGTAAGACCGTCTCTTCAGACTCTGCTTCCGAGGTATCTTCCAGCAGATCCTCCAGGAAAGCCGGGCGATTCTGGATGGCTTTCTGGAAAACTTCCCAATCCATCGCCATGACCGCAGCATGTGTTACACCGGTGCGTGCCAGTTTGCTGAGTACTTCGATCCCCTGCTGCGGTGTGAACCAGCGGCTGCCAAACGCTGCAAGCCGCTCCTCAATCCGCTCTTTTTGCTCGGCCGCTTCACCAATGTCGGACCAGGCTCCCCAGGCAATCGCCTGCCCCGGAAGCCCAATTGCACGACGATGTGCAGCGAGCTGATCTAAAAATGCATTCGCAGCCGCGTGATTTGCCTGCCCCGGATTCCCCAGCACCCCCACACGACTGGAAAAGAGAATGAATAAATCCAGATCACAATCTGCGGTGGCATGATGCAAATGCCATGCACCGATTATTTTCGGCCACAGAACCTGCTGGAATCGTTCCCATGTCTGGCTTCCCAATCCGCCATCTGACAATACACCTACGCTGTGAATCACCCCGGCAAGGGGCGGCAGTTCCCGCTGTAGATCGGCAAGCATCTTGTTCACCGCAACGGGATCTGTCACATCGGCAAGGGCGACTCGCACCGTAACATCTCGCGCTTGCAGCGCATCAATGGATTCCTGTGCCTCTCCCTCTGGTGGGCGCCGCCCGTTCAGCACAATGACTTTTGCTCCATGATCCGCCAGCCAGTTTGCCACGACAAGTCCGATCCCTCCCAGGCCACCGGTAATCAGATAAGTCCGGTCCGCTTTTAGCTGCCCCCGCATCAGTGCCGATGTCGTGACAACAATCTTACCAAGATGGCGGGCGGACCGCATAAACTGCAAGGCATCTCTCGTTTCGGATATGGGCCATCTGCTGTGAATAAGCGGCTTCAGTTCCCCGGATTCGAACCGTCGTAACAGGTTTCGGAACACCTTGCCAACCTGCGCGGGATCGGTTTTCTTGAGTGTATCCAGTTCAAGGATGGCATAACTCACATCAGGACGCACGGCGGCCATTTCCTCTTCACTCAGAATATCCCGTCTTGCCAGTTCTACAAATCGTCCTCCTTTCGCGAGACATGACAGGCTTGCATCAATGAATCCCTCGCTTGTAAGGCTGTTGAGCACTACATTAACCCCTTCGCCATTGGTGGCCTCAAGGATTTCTTCTCCAAACCGGGTCTCACGGCTGTTGAATACGTGCTCCACGCCCAGCGAACGCAGGTATCCCTGCTTCGGAGCGCTTGCGGTTGCAAAAACTTCGCCTCCTGCGGCCTGGGCCATTTGAATCGCAGCCAATCCCACACCGCCCGATCCGGCATGAACCAGAACCCGGTCGCCAGCCTCCAGGCCTGAAAGTTCATAGGACAGCGCAGCTGAAACAAAAGCACAGGGGATCGTCGCCAGTTCGGACACGGAGAATCCCGCTGGTGCAGATGCCACCAGTTCTTCGTGGGTCACGAGTTCTGATGCAAATGCACCAAACCCCAATCCGACGACATAATCACCGACCGAGATTCTTGATACATCAGCGCCTACTTCAAGCACATCCCCGCACATCTCTCTGCCGAGGTTATCTTCCTGAATAAATCCGAGGGAACGAAAAACATCCCAATAATTCAGGCCGCAGGCCTTGACTGCAACACGGACCTCATTTGGTGATAAAGTTCGACGAGGGAGCGTCTCAGCATGAATATTTTCGATGATGCCGTGCGGATCCGGTGCCAATACCCAGGCCGACTGATCCGGGAAACTCAGGCGCTCCGGTCTCATATTCTCTCTGACCAGGCGTGCCACATTTCGTCGTCCAAAACGATAGGCAATATGAGTTTCGATGTCAGGATTGAGCAGTTCTTCCACCAAATCGGGGGCCGGTGCCGTTTCGCCCGGATCCAGATCAATCATTCTCGTCTGCAGGTGCGCCAATTCCCGCGCCACCCCCTTGCCAAATCCCCATAACGCCGCACCGGCCAGCTGATCTGCCGCCTCTTTTTCCAGCACCTGGGCTCCCTGTGTGATAAACCACAGGCCTTTGCCGGGTACTGCGTTGGTGTCGATCACCGCCTGTACCAGTGCAAGTGCACTCCCTGCGGTGCGCCTGATATTCTGTGCCATCTCCTGGGTCGGAGTGTTCGGGCCTTCGCCATCCAGAGCAATGAGATGGGCGATTCCCTGCAGTGGCAGGTCTTTGGGGATACCTTGCAGCAGTTCCTCCCACGATTTTCGACAATGCAGGTCTGTATTGACACGGATAACTCCGGGCTCATTGAATTTCGGGAGATCATTTTCCGAATTTGCCTCTCCTGCGCCTGCGAGTACGACCGCCTGATGACGCTTGGCTAAACCCTCCGCCAGCCTCTGGGCAATACCGCTGCGATCCTCTGCCAATACCCAGACTCCGGTACGCTCCTGTATTTCGGATGGAACTTGGGCCAGGATCACCCCTTTTTCGTCACCTCTGACGGAATCAGTTTCTGTGACACCGAGCACCTTCGCTTCACGAAAACCTGCATCACGGAGTGCACGCCGCCACACCGTCGGGCCGGCCATGACATGATGCGGGCGATAATCGTCGGCAAACCGCCACCATCCGTCCAGTTGACCAAACGTCAGATCCATCCATCCATGCCCATACATATTCTCAAGGGCAACCAATTGACCAGATGGTGCAAGGAGATCCCGACAGTATCCAAGCGTCTCGTGAAGATATCGTGTGGCGTGCAGTACGTTTGAAGCAATCAGCAAGTCATAGCTGTGCAATTCAAACCCCTGGGTTGCCGGATCATTCTCGATATTCAGGGGGCGGTATTCCATGGATGCTTCTTTCCCGCCAAATTGTGCTTCCGCTTCAGCGAAGAAAACCGCCGAGATGTCGGTGTACATATAATCAAAACGTCCCTCTGGAAGTTCAGGAAGGATTGCGGCAGTAGCCGAGCCGGTACCCGCACCAATCTCAATGATTCTGAGGCGACGCCCGGCGGGCAATTCTCTCATAAGCATAGAAACCGTCTCCTTCATAATACGGTTTGCTGCTCGCGCCACCGGTGCCTTGATGTAGAGATCTCCTGGAGTCGGATCTCCGCTATCGAACAATAATATTAGAGGGTTTGCCTCCCCGCGAAGTACGTCGCCCAAGGCCGCTCCACAACGCCGAAAGAGCCCGATCTCGGTTGCACCATGAGGGTGTTTTTCCGCCATCTCGTCTGCGAATGCCTCCAGATCTACAGGCATTTCATCCGGCAATGGATCTCCAGATGCGACTCTGACTGCAAATGAGCCGTCGATCTCCTCTAGAATCTCCGACTGTGCCAGCATCTCAAGCATTCGCCGAAAAACGCGCTCATGGTCTGAGATGACCCCCAATCGGTTTCGTAAAACCTCTGATTTGATGATTTCTCCTTTCTCACGCTGCCACCCCAATGCCTCCAGAGTTGCAAGTGCACGCGAGCGAGCCCACCATTCCATGTCATCCAGAAGAGCAAGCCGCTCCTCTGGCTGAACCCCTTCATCGGCCAAGTATGTTAACAGAAGCCCCGAGTTTTCGGCAACTGTTTTGGGGGATGGAAAAAAATCCGCCGGCAATATCGCCGGGATTAAAGGGTTTTCACGCCAGAGTATCTCGTAGAGAAGGTCATCCACATCGTCAACCGCAGGAAGCAGGGCCGCCCGCGTTGCACGCTTGACAATGTACCCGTTTAATCCACCCAGCAGTGCACCGTTCGTATCGCAGATACGCAGTTCTCCACTCATGACCTCCGCGGATGTATCGGATCCCCCTTTCGCCTCTTCCGGGGTTTCATTCATGCGAATGTGACAGAACACATGGTTCGGCAGCCGGTCTGAGAACCACAGCCGGTCGCAGCCAAAGGGGAGATACGTAATCTTTTCTTGTTCTGCGCCTGTACGGTGCGCAGCCGCCATCACCTGAAAACAGCCATCCAGCAGCAGAGGATGTACGATCACATTACTCAAGGCGGATTTTTCCGGCAGGACGATCTCGCCCAGAGCCTCACCATCACCCATCCAGATCGCCTGAACCGTATGAAAGGAAGGTCCAAAGTTTATCCCTGCATTTTTCTTGTCCTGATAAAAAGCAGGAATATTCCCCGGCAGCATTGAGTTCCTGAGCTGATCCAGGTTGATGTGTTCAGGGCCTTGGGGCGCATTGGAGTCGGTGGACACATGGCATTCTGCATGTACGGTCCACTCTGTCTCCTTCTCTGCCTTGCTGAGAATCTGGACGATGTGAAGATTTTCAGATGGCCGCACCACGGTCTGCACCTTGCGCCCCGTACCAGAATCATTTCCTTTTTCCAAACTTTTCCCGGGAAAAATCATCGGAGTATGAAAGTGCAGATCCTCTACAGTTCCGCCACCATTTTCGGAACGGGAAGCTGCAATTGCCAATGCCCCGTAAAACGCGCCCGGGGCCAGAATCTGATCATACACTTTGTGATCCTGCAGCCATGCCGGATCTGACGGGAATAGTTCTGTCTCAAAGAAAACCTCACCGCTGGCTGATTCCTGCCTCTCTCCCAGCAGGGGGTGGTCAGCACTTCGCTTTCGCCGTTTAGAGATATCAACCCAGTGATACTCACGCTGAAACGGATATCCGGGAAGCGAAATACGATTACGTGTCTCACCGGCAAACAGGCCCTCAAATGAGAGATTTACGCCGGCCTCGTACGCGTTTGCCACGGATGCCATGAATCCAGATTCAAACGCGTCTGTGGAAACTGCATCGTCTTTCGAGGGGCGCTGAAGACTTGACAGTACTCGCGGAGGTGCAGCACCTCTGAGCGGATCTTCTGCTGAATCCGGCCATGCAAGCGAAAGCATCGGTCCGAGTACGGCATGGGGCCCGACCTCAATGACCAGGTCCACTCCCAGCGTTGCAAAGGTTCGAACTCCCTGGCTGAATGAGACTGCTTCACGGGCATGCCGGCGCCAGTAGCTCCCGTCAAGGATCATATCAGGGTGTGCCGCCTGACCGGTTACATTGCTTACAAATTGTACTGAGGGTGTGGCTATTTCAATCTCTTCAAAGAGTTTTTCCAGTGCATCCAGACGCGGCTCTACCAAAGGGCTGTGGAACGCCTGATCAGTCCTCAGGAAGGTTACACGGATATTTCTGGACCCGAAATACTTCGCCACCGTCTGGACTGCGTCCACGGATCCGCTGATCACCTGATGTGCTCCATTGGTTGCCGCAATCCCCAATCGTTCGCTTTGAAGTTTTTCATTTTGTTCGCGCACGGCAGATCTTACCTCGGAGACCGGAGCGAATATGGCCGCCATTGCCCCGGCTTCGGGAAGCGAAGAGAGGAGTTCGCTTCGCCTCATCATGATTCGGAGGCCATCTTCCAGGCTGAATACACCTGCAATATGGGCCGCGGCGAATTCTCCGACGCTATGTCCCATGACCACTTGAGGACGAACTCCCAGGCTTATCCATAGCTCAGCAACGGCACACTCAATCGCGTAGATCGCAGGCTGCGCCCAGATGGTGTTGTACAGGTCTTCCCGGTTTCGTCCAAAAATCACATTCAGTAACGACGTATTCCTCTCTGCCCGGACGATTTCGTCGCAACGATCCAGTACGGCGCGTGCCACCGGTTCGGTTTTGTATAAATCCTCCCCCATCCCGATCCATTGGCTTCCCTGTCCGGTGAACAGGAATCCAATTTTTTCCGATTGATATGAATCGGGGCCCCTGCCGGCCTCAATCAGCGTATTCAGCTGTTCGCGCAGTCGCGTGATATCATCATAGATGAGTCCGGCCCGATGGGAAAAGTGACTGCGCCCCGTGCAGGCGGTCCATGCCATATTTGAGAGGAGCACCTGTTCGGTTTCGGGGGCAAGTTCTTTGTCGTGTTTGTCCAGCCATGCCTGATACTGTCTGGCCGTATCAATGAGTGCAGTATCGGACTTGCCTGAAAGGGGAAGCATGCGCACTTTGCGTCCGGGGAGCGGCGATGATTCCGGCGGTTCCTGTGCAACGGACCGCGGCAGTGCAACGGCAACCTGTTTCGGTAATCCCACGACAGTTCCCGTCAGCCCCGTATGCTGCGCAGTTGAGTTTTGCCTGTCGTACCCTTGCAGAATAATATGGGCATTGGTTCCTGACCAGCCGAATCCACTGACTCCCGCACAGGGTACTCGTTCTGGGGCACACGGCCAGTCTTTTTTTCCAGCAGTCACCTGAATCGGGAGTTCCTTCCAGGCTAACGTTGGACTGGGTTTGTGAAAGTGAAGATGTGGGGGAATGCATCCCTTATTCATGGAGAGGATCACTTTGATGATTCCGGCTACGCCGGCTGCCGTCTCGAGATGCCCGATATTGGTTTTTACGGATCCGATTAAAAGCGGCTGATCGGCAGCACGCTCCGCTCCGTAGACATTCCCGATTGCCTGCAATTCAATGGGATCTCCGACCGTTGTGCCTGTTCCATGGGTTTCCAGATAGTCAATCTGAGCAGGTTCAAGGTCTGCTTGCCGCAGGGCAGTCTGAATTACCTGTTCTTGTGAGATTCCATTGGGAACGGTTAATCCGGCACTGGCACCATCCTGATTCACCGCGGTTGCCCGGATGACACTCCATATTCGATCGCCGTCTGCCTCCGCTTCAGCCAGCCGCTTGAGCACAATGATTCCACATCCTTCCCCCCGTACGTATCCGTTTGCTGCTTCGTCAAACGTTGCACAACGCCCGTCAGGGGATAACATTCCGGCATTGGCACGCAATTCCATGGCGGCTCCGGACAAAACCATGTTGACCCCTCCTGCCAGAGCTATATCTGCGTCTCCTCCCTGCAGACCGCGCACCGCCTGATGGATTGCGACCAGTGATGAGGAGCATGCCGTGTCAATCGAAATTGCAGGTCCTTCCAGTCCAAGTGCAAACGAGACTCGTCCGCTGGCCGTGTTTGGGGCATTCCCGGTCGCCGCGTAGAGACTGGAAGCCGGATCAACAGCGTCAACATCAATTGCGCCCATGACCAGTTCAAGGTATTGACTGGAACTTACTCCAGTGTAGACACCGGTTCGGCTGCCTTGAAGGGAGTCTGGTGCGATTCCCGCGTCCTCAAGAGCATACCAGCATGTCTCTAGCATCAACCGTTGCTGAGGATCCAGTAATTGTGCTTCAACGGGAGAGAGGCGAAAAAAAGCTGCATCAAACAGTTCTACATCGTCAAGATATCCCCCAAAACGGCAGGCGGCTTTTGGTTCAGGGCTAACCAAAAGCTTCCCGATACGCCCAGCGCCAGATCCTGGATCTCCTTTTTTGACAGCATTTGTACCAGATTCAAGCAACTGCCAAAAGGCAGAAAGATCAGGTGCGCCCGGAAAGCGGCAGGCCATCCCTACGACAGCGATGGCATCTTCAGTGCGATTGACTGGCATCCTCAATGGGGTTTATGTTCTCAGGGTAAAACGGAAGCATAATTGTGCTCAAATTACGAAATGTACTGCAGATCTACTTCGTTCCCTGACGGCGGGTTATATTCCTCCGGTGCATGCGCTCGCAAAACTATTTACAGAAATCGTGAACAGAAATTCGGCTTGCAATGAGTCCCTGACATGGTCGGAGTAATCATTATGCCGCCCAATTTGACGCAACCGCACATTGAAGAATTCTGAATCAGGGAGCACAAACACTGACCAGTATGCTGTCTCAAGATATAAAAAAGCGTATATACAAAGGTGGAATACCGGAACTCGTTCCTGAGGATGCACCACCGGAGTTAAGTTGATCGGGGTTCGAAGGACTAATATAGCGGTTTTCGTTTAACCGTACCACTTGAGCATCTTGCAAAACTCCCAACCTTGAAGATTTTTGTTCACCTGAGTGCACCCAGGAGCACTTTTCAGCCTGGATTATTCGTTTTGCAGGAACCCCGCTTCAGTGCTCGGAGCAGCGCTTCCCGCTGCCAATCTGATGGAATTGTATTAAGAGATTGCCTCGTAATATCCAGGAACGCTGCAGCGATCCACTGCTGGTGCCGATTGGGATTGCATCATCATGTAACTCCGCGTCTGGTGTACGCCTGTGCATGGTTGATGCTCTCAATCATGTTCATGGTTCGGAGTCGATCACGATGCAGTTTGGGCATCCGCAGTTTATGGAGCGTCAGCGTTTTTTCAGACAACGTTTAAACTGGCGGAAGCCTTGGAATATCCATCTTTCAGGAAGTCGTAATCAGTGCCTGCAGTTTTCCTTTTTGCTGATACCGCGCCGGCTCCAGATTTTTCCTGACATCTGCGGCAAAGTCCAGATACCGGATCCTGGAATAATATTTTCCCGCTTTTGCTGTCGGCACCGCTGAATCAGCACCTCATCTCCAAAGACCTCACGCACCTCTTTGCGTAATCCCTTGGATCTGTCCGGCAATGGTAATTTTCTTGCCGGTCGAAAGCCGCGTTCCTGCGGGCCCTGCAGCAGTGCATGGATACATTCAGTGGACTCGTTTTGACTTCTGCGAATCCTGAAATGATCCTCTCCCCCTTCTGTGGTCCGGTTTACCGCAAAGAGAGTTTGCCTTTCTGAGCTTCCTGCCATCAATAAACAGCGAAACAAACTCCGGATCATCAAAACGCCGAGACATGAAGTGCTTCATGGTTTTCTTGATTTTCGTCTTAAAAATGCGTCCGGTGGTGGAGCCGCAGAGTCTAAAATTCTTCGCCAGATGCTTCGTCGTCTGATCAGATTTGCATTGCGATAGTCCATAGAGCACTCTGCACATCAGTTCCTGCCCGAACTTAATGGGAGAGGCAAAGTAGAAGTGCCAGTTGTGACTTCATCAGTTTCATGGATCTCCATCTGTTTACATTGATGAGGTTGCATTGATCAGTACATTCAAACCATCAGGAAAATGAAATTGTTAATCGGCAGAGCATGTGGGATAATTCTTCTTTCGTTCATCTTTTTAGGTGCGGGGATGCAGTTACCCGACTCCCATTCACTTCAGGCGCAGGTTCCCAAAGTTACCGCGGGTGCAGTTCTGGATGATGACGGGAAGGTGAATGAAGATTCGCTCAAGGCTTTTGTCACCTGGTCTACGTCGGTATTCGAAGGGATACAGACGATTGAAGATGGCACGAGGCTGCTCGGCGAAATATATCGGGAGGGCAGTGATTACAATTCCGGCAAGATCTATATGATTCTATTTTCAGTCGGCACTCCTGCAGGGGAGAATGATGGCACAATTATTTTTTATGGTAAAAATCCGAATTTGAACGGTTTAGCGGCGCTGGATATAAAGGATGATGAGGGCAATGAAGTGGTTAAGGAAATGCTGAAATCGAAGAAAGGGGAAGAAGCAATCAGGGTAGAATACTGCTGGAATGATCCCGATGATGATTCGGATAATGTGCCGGGTGCCACCTGCAAGCCCAGTTATGCTATGCGTTACTATGCACCGTCGGTCAACTCGGATCTTGTTGTTGTTGGCGGATACTATCAGGATTTAAGTTTTCTTGAGGTATCTGTCCCTGACAATCTTGAATATCCTGATGTTTCCGCTTCGGATGTAAAAGACAGAGAAACCCTGAAGCAGTTTGTAGAGGGGGCGGCGACATGGGCAACGCAACTCTATGAGGCGATAGGACTTGCCGGGATCCAGCACTTAAAGGCGGAATTCAGGAAGGATGCTGAAGATGGAGGATTCTTCAGAGATGGGCTGGTTTATCTTTACTTGGTGACACCGGAAGGGTATGTAGTCTTTCACGGACTGGATGCATGGCGTGAGGGGCGGACGGTTATCAACAATCCCGATCTGAGAGGGGATTCGACTTTCGTACGAAGAATTATTGATTCAGCCTTGAATGGGGGAGGATATGTAGACTACTGGTGGAATAATCCGGATGATCCAAATGATGATCCTGACCCGGATATTCTCCCGTATGATCCGAATGCAGGAACCCTCAGGACGGCCTATTCGACAGTTGTTGAAGCAGAGGATCTGGAAGGAAAGCAGATCCTCGCAGGTGCTTTCTTCCCAAATGTTGTAACATCAATAGGGGGGGGGGAAATCACCGAACTTCCGACAGAGTTTGCGCTCCATGGAAATTATCCGAACCCGTTCAATCCGTCCACGCGGATTCAGTTTGATCTTCCCGAGAGTGCACAGGTCACGCTGCAGGTGGTAGACGTATTGGGACGTAAAGTAATGGAATTGCCTGTACAAGTTTTTGAAGCGGGTACGAACCATACGATTGAGTTGAACGCGGTGAATCTTGCATCCGGGACTTACTTGTATCGCATGGCTGCAATCGGAGCGGAGAGCAGGTATGAGAAGACAGGGCTCATGACGCTGGTAAAATAGGGGATACGGGGGATTCCGATATTTGCAGAAGAAGAGGTGAACCCTGATGCCGAGAGATATCGGGGATGCGCCTTCCTTCGTTGATTCCTGTGATAAGTCAAGTCCTCATGTATGCGTGTTTCTCTATCCCGGCCTTTTGGCAGACGGTCAGGTTGACAGCGGAGTTGTCTGACGGAAGGAATCAGCGTGATGTCGGTAAATGTGACGCGGGATACCTATCAAACGCATTCAATGGTGTTTGGCCAGAACACGCGTATTTTCACATGGGAAATGTTTGAAGGATGTCTGCAAGACGAGTTCAGCGGCAGGATCCGTTCAAGGTGTCAATCGTCATTCCGCAGTAACCATGAATGATGAGTATCTATGAAAAAAAACGCCTGTATATGTCGCGAATCTGTGTATTTCGGTCAGATGAATCTGTGCAACAGATCGCAGGATTAAACATGTCCATAGGATGAAATAAGGCTTAAAGTTATGATTTAGATTGGTTCTTTTAGTATATTACGTCATAAACTAACCGGGCGAGGCCCAGAACATATGAAATACATTACAAAAATGGGGGGGGGTAATTCCCTTCTGACTTTTCTGGTACTGCTGACCGTTCTGGTCATTCCCCGCAGTGCATCTTCTCAGGACACCTACTACGTGGACACCGTGAGTGGCGGTGGTACCTGTACCGCGAACGATAATACAACTCCATGTACGCTGACTGCTGCACTGGGTACGGTGGATGACGGCGATGATACGATTGCGATCCGGGTTCGGAGGGCCGGCGGTTCGGTGACGATTACCGGGGATCACACGATAGACGAAGCAATCACCTTTGCGACGTATCAGAGAGGTGGCGGCGGTCTGGTGAGCGGGATGCTGGAGTTTACGGGGACCGTGACCCTGTCGGCGGCGGGTCAGTTTACGCCCTACAAGATGGGGACAGTGGAAGTGAATGTGCAGTTTAAGGAGGTAACTCTGTCCATTGACG
>JAJEFL010000020.1:0-10808 GCA_022820435.1 Rhodothermales bacterium | reverse complement strand
TGGGGACGCAGTCCGGGCATGTCCATGATTCGGCAGCAGACAATCCTGGATGCGGTGCCCATGCGGAATGCGGCGCACCGGACCGAACTGGAACTGGGCTACGGAGTCCCGTGGCGCAAAGGATCCGCACGATCCATCCTGGGCATTACACAACTGCCGCAGAGCATGATGTACCGGCTCGGCGGCGAACTGCGCCCGTGGGAACGACTCACCCTCTCGGCCTACACACTAGCCCATGTATCCCGACACCATGGCCGCCAATCCAGACCGGGCAATCTCGGCGTGAATCTCAGAGGAGCACTTCAGTATTAGGCTACGAAAGCAGAACAAAAATACGCAATCCGTGCCTCCTTTGTCAGGGAACAAGGCTGATAGTCCCCCTATAGATTACTCCGGCAGATCAATCGGACGCTGTATCATATCCACGCCAGACTCCGTACCTACAATCACTTCGGTGGCCAGCCCCACGAACAGACCGTGATCCAAAACCCCCGGCAGGTTAAGTAATTCACGGCTCAATACCTCTGGACGATCAATTGGGGGAAACTCTGCATCAATGACCCAAAACCCCTGGTCTGTAACGACAGGGCCGTCTTTACGCAGGCCTAAACGTAACGAAGCGCGGGCCCCCATGTTCTGCTGTAGCGTGCGCAGAATAACCGGTGCCGCAAGCGGAATGACCTCAATCGGCACCGGGGCCTTCGTACCCAACTTCTTGACCAATTTGGACGGATCCACTAAGACCACGAATCGTCTGGACTGACTGGCAACAATTTTTTCGCGTGTATGGGCCGCCCCCCTCCCCTTGATTAAATCAAGTGCTGGACTCACCTCGTCTGCACCATCAAAAGCAATATCCAGTTTCCCCTGCACTTCGTCAAAAGTACATAGAGGAACCCCATGCCTCCGCGCCTCCAGTTCCGCCGAACTGGAGGTGGGGATTCCTCGGACCTGTAAACCCTCTTCATGAATCCTCCTTCCGATGGCAGCAATCGCAAACGCGGTGGTTGAGCCGGTGCCAAGCCCGATCATCATGCCATGCTTTACATGCCGGGCGGCTTCTGCACCTGCCCGGCTCTTGGCTAGATCCTGCTCCATTACTCGTGACGCAGAGACTCTATCGGATCCAGACTTGCCGCCTTATAGGCAGGATAGACCCCAAAAACCATCGCAATCAGGGTGACTCCGAGCACCGCACCGATGGCCCAGTTCCATGGAAAGACAAAGGATACATCAAAGAAATATCCCACCGCGTTCCCCCCTAGAACTCCCACGAGGATGCCGGTAAGTCCACCAATCTGGCACAGAAAGATAGCTTCATACAGAAACTGACTCAGCACATCCCGCCGCCGGGCGCCAACCGCTTTCCGCACGCCGATTTCCTTCGTACGCTCCGCAACCGAAACGAGCATAATATTCATGACACCGATACCGGCAGAAAGCAATGTAATCAAACCAACCACGGCTCCGCCCAACTTTACCTGACCTGTAAATCCGGTAAGCCGATCCAGGAACGCCTCCGAACTCTGAATTTCAAAATTATTTTCCTGACCCGGCTCTACATTGCGGATAACCCTGAAAATTCCGATCGCTTCCTCCATGGCCTCCTCTATCGTATCCATACTGCGCGTCTCCACTTTGATCTGTATATCACGCTGTGCGGCACTGTACGTCTGAATCATGTTCGTGATGGGAACCAGTGTAATCAGATCCATATTTTCACCAAATACATCTCCTTTTTTCGCCATCACACCAATAATCTGGTAACGCTCTCCCCGTACAAAAATGGGCTTCCCGACCGGATTAATATTCGGAAAAAGCCGATCCCCGACATCGTGTCCGATCACCGCAACATCCCGCCCTAATTCTACATCAAGTTCGGTCATATTTCGCCCCTGAGCAATATCAAATCCGTTGGTCGATATCCAGAACTCATTCACTCCCAGTTTTGTAACGACATTCTCTGTCTTTCGATCTTCATAACGAGCTTCCAGTTCACGATACACTTGCATCGTTGGGCTGACAGCGGAAGGTAATGTTGCCCTTTCCACATATCTAAGCATATCATCATACGTAAGACTCCGCCGTGCCCGGTACCTGGAACCGGATTGACTGAATCCGTCCATTCTGGTGATGGTAAAGGTCGTCGCACCAAAAGACTCCACTGCATTGACCAGCCTTGTCTCTACAACCTGGACGGCAGTGACGGCCACGATAATTGCAAAAACACCAATGATAATCCCTAATAACGTGAGCATGGAACGCAGCTTGTGGCTGCGTATTACATCCCAGGCCAAACGTACAAATTCAAGGTTGACCATCACTTAACTGTGTCGTAGTGCTTCGATGGGATCCATTCGTGCGGCATTCCAGGCAGGCACAACGCCAAAGATCACACCAACTCCCACACAGATTCCAAACGCAAGGAGAACCGTTCCGAGGGCAAATGTTGCCGGAACAAACTGGTTAACAATGGCCGTCACGCCCAGAGAAAGCAGGATGCCAATGGAACCGGCCGCAATGCACACCAATACCGCCTCAATCAGAAACTGCGAGAGTACCGCCCGGCGACTGGCCCCCACCGCCTTTCGCACCCCGATCTCTCTGGTGCGTTCCTTCACGGTTACAAACATAATGTTCATCACTCCAATTCCGCCTACAATCAGTGCCAGCCCCGTCAGAAATATGCCAATCGCATAGACCACCGCCTTGACCCCTGCCAACTGCTCCCGGAAAGCTTCAGTTTTGTTAATTTCGAAATTATCTTCCTCCATTGCATCCAGTCCTCTGGCCGCCCTGACAATCCCCGTCAATTCTTCTTCAAGCAGGGGGACCGTTTCATCGGATGCAGCATTTACCTTTATCGTAACACTCCGAAAGCGTCCAAAGTGCCGCTCAAACGTTTTAATTGGAATCTGAGCCTGCTCGTCAAACGAAAACAACCCCATGAATTTGCCCTGCTCCTTCAGCACTCCGATCACCTCAAATCGTTTCCCGCCAATTCTGATTACCTTCCCGATGGCCCGCTCACTGAAAAACAGAGACTCATTTACCGCATGCCCAATCACAACCACACTGCGACCCACCAGATTATCAAGGTCATTGTACCAGCGTCCTTCCAAAAGTTCCACATCATCCACACTGGCAATCTCCGGAGTTGATCCCTGAATAAATACACCATACAATGCACGGTCACGATAACGTATGGGCCGCCCTGTCTGCGCTAACGGGGCCACCGCGACTGCATATTCTGAACGTTCGCGAATGCGTTCGGCCAAATCTGCCCGCAGGTCAGGTCGCGACCGGTGACGTGCACGTTCGCCTGGCTCGGTAAACCAACTGGTCTTCTCAACGTAGATTGCGTTGGTCCCCAACATCGCCAGAGAGTTATCCATAGCGTTCTCCAGACCATTAATGACCGTAATCATTGCGGTCACCGTGACAATTCCAATGATAATTCCCAGCATGGTCAGCCCGCTGCGCAGGCGGTTCGTGCCCAGCGAACGCAACGCAATAAGCAGACTTTCCCAGGTTTCTACGAAAAAACGGATCAAAACGAATGCCTCATGTTTTCTCTCATGTCAGTGCCTACGCAGTTCGGGCAATCGGGTTGCGAAAACGCCGGATTCCTATGTATTTGGATCCAGGCTGGCGAGAACTTTGGACATTTGATGCATCCAATGCGTAGAAGCAAAACTTATTTCTGAGTGCTTCCCGATGAACAAACTACGAATTTCGATTGAGTTCCTGCGATTTTTACAGATGCGCAGGAAGTACTGGCTAACCCCCATTGTGGTCGTTTTGCTGCTCCTGAGCATTCTGATTGTTCTGACGCAAGGGTCAGCACTGGCTCCCTTTATCTACTCCCTATTCTAAACTGCACTGCTGCATCATCAGATTCTGTTCATAGAATCTGATCAGAGTATATTGACCGATGGGCCAGATCATTGCAATCGCAAACCAAAAAGGTGGTGTAGGCAAAACCACCACCGCCGTAAATCTTGCCGTATCGCTTGCGGTACTGGAAAACTCCACCCTGGTGGTAGATCTGGATCCCCAGGCAAATTGTACTTCAAGTCTAGGGTACAATGCCAGAGAGGTGCGCCCATCTGTCTATGAGGTCATCATTGGTAAGAGCAAACCTGAGGACATCCTGTGCAAGAACGAAGAAGTCCCCCATCTGGATCTGCTGCCTGCGAATATCAATCTGGTAGGTGCAGAAGTTGAACTGATCAGTGTTCGGGATCGCGAACAGCTCCTGAAAAAATCACTTATGGGACTGACCGACAACTACGACTATGTTATTATTGACTGTCCGCCGTCGCTTGGACTCTTAACCGTCAATGCTCTGACTGCTGCCGACAGCGTGATTATTCCCGTGCAAGTGGAATACTTCGCACTTGAAGGGCTGGGGCTGCTGCTCAATACAATCAAGATCGTACGCGGTGGACTCAATCCCGATCTTGAAATTTCGGGAGTACTCCTGACGCTCTATGATTCACGTCTGCGACTCTCGAAGCAGGTTGCTGCAGAGGTCAAGCGTTATTTCGGCAATCAGGTGTTCAAAACCATTATTCATCGGAATGTGACGGTTGCCGAAGCCCCTAGTTTCGGAAAACCCGTTCTGCTTCACAGTGCAACCAGCACCGGTGCCCGTAATTATCTGGCCCTTGCCCGGGAGATGATGCAGCGCATCTCCGCCATCAGTACAAAACCCCCTGACTTTGCTTCCCCGTCAAATACCTGATCTGATGTTACGTCTGCCGGGAAAAGATTATTTTCTGCATGGGGAAATGAAGTTTATCAGACGTTCAACCTTGTGCCTGAACGGGGCTGTACGTTTCACCGCATCTGTGCCGCCGGAAGTGGAGAATCCATTCACGCAACCCCCGATTGCGCCTCAAAAATCAGTCATGACCTCCTCGGACAAACCTCCATTCATTAAATTACAACCGTTGCGCTGACCTATATCGTCAGTGTGCTCAGAGTATCAAGCTATTCCTGTTTGCAGATGACAAATCCGAAGTCGGTCCTTGGGCGTGGACTAGATGCAATCCTCAGTAATGACGGGCAATTACGCTCCGAAGAACATGCGCGTTCCCTTGTCGGCGGGATCTTTGACATCCCCATCGGTTCCATCAAACCAAATCCATTTCAGCCCCGGCAGGAATTCAATGAACAGGCACTGGACTCTCTGTCACAGTCCATTGCACAACTGGGGATCATTCAGCCTATTACCGTCCGGGCAACCAAAGGAGGCGAATTTGAGATCATCAGTGGTGAGAGGCGGCTCAGGGCGGCAAAACTGGCCGGTATGGAAGAAATTCCGGCTTATATCCGACCTGCCAAGGATGTCCGAATGCTGGAGATGGCTCTGGTTGAGAATGTCCAGCGTGAAGAACTGAATCCCATCGAGGTTGCTCTAGGCTACCGAAGGCTTATCGATGAATATGGCTTAACACAGGAGGAGGTCGCGCAGCGGGTCGGTAAAAATCGCTCCACAATCACGAATTTTTTGCGACTGCTTCATCTTCCTCCAAAAGTACAGATTGGTCTTCGGGAAGGTCTCGTCACACCGGGACATGCCCGTGCACTGCTTTCACTCCGTGATGATCGTACCATCAATCGGCTCTTTGGAGAAATCCGACGAAAGAATCTCAGTGTCCGTGAAGTTGAGCAGCGCGTAAAACTCCTCCTTCAGGAAAATTCGAAACCAAAACCCGTGGCCTCCCCTCCCAATGTATATTTCAAGCAATTTGAAAAACAACTCCGCACCCATCTAGGCACGAAGGTGCAAATCATCGGGAAGACGAAAGGAGACGGCCGTATTGAAATCCACTACTACTCGGAAGAAGATCTGTCCCGCATCGTTGAGTTACTTGAAGGGGCCGGTTGATTTATGGCGCACCCGTTCCTGAAAGCAACGCTCTTTTTGTATCTGTTTCTGTGGATGACCGGACCGGTGCAGATAAACGCACAAGCGGATACAACGGTGACCGCTCCTGATGTTCATCAACCCGACCCGCGTTCTGCCCTGCGCCGTGCATTCGTACCAGGATGGGGACAACTGTATAATCGTGAGTACTATAAGGTCCCTGTTGTATACGTCGGGCTGGTGGCTTTTGTGGGTTCTGCCCTACTGGTAAACCGCCGATATCGTCTGTATCGGCACGCCTATCTCTTTACCGCACGAACCAATCCAGACGGCACTCCAGTATTTCCTGAATATGAAAGTGACTATTCTGAACTTCTACGCGTCTTAGAGTTAAGTTCTGAATCGATTCTTATGCCTGACGAAGTCGCAGCACGTCGTGCCCGACTCCAACCTCAATTCCGTGCACAGCGAGATGTGCTTCGACGGAACCGGGATCTATTGTACTTTGGCACCCTTGCCTGGTATGGGTTCACGGTGATTGATGCCTATGTGAGCGCACATCTGGCAGAATTCGATGTTAACGAGTCTCTGGCGGTTCAGGTAACAGGTGGCCCGCAGCAGCTTGGACTCCTGCTAACCTGGTAGATCTGCCCCGATATGGGATATGCCCTGTCATTCACAAAACTTCAATTTCAGACCTGTCTGTCCCCGGCAGCCATCACGATCCGGCATCATGCGCAATGGTAATCTCTCCCCCCGGTACCGGTTGCTGTCTTGTCTGCGGACATCATCCCTTAACGTACAACCAAACTCCAGCCATCCTGGATTCCTGATCTGCTTTCACTGCATATGATTGATTCAAACGAAATCCTCGCCACAGAGCCTGCAATATTTGAGAAAACGCGAGCGTTCATGGCACCTGGTGCCCTGATCAACGAGGCGAAAGATGCAGGTCTCTATCCCTACTTCCGCGCAATTTCACGAAGTGAGGGGACACGGGCATTTATTGACGGCCGTGAACTCATCATGGCAGGATCCAATAATTATCTCGGATTGACCAGTGATCCGAGAGTCAAGCAGGCTGCAAATCAGGCAATTGCCAGATACGGCACCGGCTGCACCGGCAGCCGTTTTTTGAATGGCACCCTGGATATTCACCTGCAACTCGAAGAACGCCTAGCGGCCTTCATGCAGAAAGAGGCCTGTGTTCTCTTTTCGACCGGGTACATGACGAACCTGGGGGTAATCCAGGGGATTACATCCAAAAATGATCTGATCTTTTCTGATAAGGATAATCACGCCTGCATCGTCGCCGGGACGCAGGTAAGCGAAGCAAACTGCTGGCGCTACCGCCATTTTGACATGAACCATCTGCGACGCCTTCTTGAAAAAGCCGAACTGGAACAGCCCGAGGCAGATAAACTCATCGTTACCGATGGCGTGTTTTCTATGAGCGGCCGTATTGCCCCGGTCCCCGAACTGGTCAAACTCGCCGACGAATTTGGGGCTGCCCTGATGCTGGATGACGCACACGCGGTAGGGGTCATTGGCCCCGGTGGACGAGGATCCGCCGCCTACTTCGGTCTAGAACACGAAGTCCCCCTGACAACAGGCACCTTCTCAAAGAGTTTCTCCTCACTTGGCGGTTTTTTGACGGGAGATAATGATGTCATTGAGTACATCCGGCACATGTCCCGTGCACATATTTTCAGTGCATCCATGCCTCCTAGTACGGTCGCTACGGTGCTGAAATGTCTGGATATTCTTGAGGAAGAAACCTGGCGGCTTGACCGCCTGTGGAAAATCTCAAACTATATGCGGGAGGGATTCCGCAGTGCAGGCTTTGATGTATGGACAAGTGAAGCCCCCATCATTCCCGTCGTGGTCGGCAACGAGATGCTGTCCGCGTTTCAATTCTGGACCGACCTTCTTGAAGAAGGAATCTTCGTCAACCCGGTGGTGCCCTGGCGGGGCGCTGTACCTCGCGGGCTCAGCATTATGCGTACCTCCTACATGGCGACGCATACCGATGAAGATCTGGACCGGATCCTGGAGGCCTTCTATCTTGTGGGACGAAAGCATGGCGTGCTGGACAACCACGCGGTCTAGTCTATGCCGGGTTCCCCTTCGTGCGTGATTCGGACCGTTCAGTCACGACGGGATCTGCGCCGGTTTGTTCAGTTTCCGTATGATTTCTACCGGGGCAGTTTATTCTGGGTGCCCCCGCTTCGCGTGGATCAGTTTGAGACCCTCAACCCGAAAAAAAACCCCTTCTTTGAGCACGGGCGGATGCAGCTCTTCCTTGCCCTGGATGCCAATGGGCGCGTGGTGGGACGGATTGCAGGAATCATAAACGGCATGCACTTAAAAACCTATGCCGATGATGCCGGTTTTTTTGGATTCTTTGAAACCGAAGAATGCTATGAGACTGCAGAAGCTCTCTTGGGGGCGGCAGCGTCCTGGCTCCATCAGCAGGGGATACGAACGATTCGAGGCCCTGTGAACCCATCCATGAATGATTCCTCCGGCCTTCTGGTCAGCGGATTTGACCGGGTTCCCGCCATCATGATGACCTATAATCCGCCATACTACGAACATTATCTCCTCCGCTGGGGGTTTACCCGTGTCATGACCATGTGGGCCTACTATATTCACCGGAAACATGTCACCATTGAACGCCTGCGGCGCGGGGCAGCGATTGTCCACCGCCGAACCCCCGGCGTATCACTGCGCACCCTGGATCTGTCACGCTTTGACGAAGAGGTCTCAACCATACGGGAGATTTTTAATGAGGCATGGGCGGATAACTGGGGATTTGTGCCGGCGACGGATCGTGAGTTTGCGCATCTGGCAAAAGCCATGAAGCAGATCGTAGATCCGAGGATGTGTTTCTTTGTAGAAATAGACGGCCAGCCGGTCGGATTCACCATTACGCTTCCAGACCTCAACCCTGCACTGCAACGACTGCCAGACGGCCGACTTTTTCCTTTTGGTCTGGCAAAATTATTGATCCTGACCAAATTTGCAAACGTGAGAGAATTACGTATGCCCCTCATGGGGATACGTAAAGCCTATCAGGGCCATGCTCTGGATGTTCTTCCTGTGCTGGAAACCATTGAAAAATCCACCGAATATGGCTACCACGCGTGCGAAACAAGCTGGGTTTTAGATGCTAATCATGTCATGAAAAACCTTTTAGACTCTATCCTTGCTGTCGTAGACAAGGAATATGCCATCCTTGAAGCCCCTGCGAAAAAGAAGCCATCCTCCCCTTAACCACCCATGTGTGCGCACACCATACCGCAGTGAACATACCGGGCCGGGAGCAGCCGGTGCATGAAGTCGGGTCTGCAGAAGGCGTGCAACAGTCTATTGCGGCCAACTTGATTCTACCTTAGAAATCTAGCCATCTGCGCACGGACCAGGTCCTGAGTTCTCATCTTCACACCGTGGGCTTTTGCCAATTCACTCCACTGTCCAAGTGCATCTGTCGTCTGTTTGAGGATTTCCTCAATTCTGGCATCTCTGATGGCAGCATGCCGCCCTAGTGCGCGAAGATGATCCATATCCGGCGATCTGCCCTCGCCCATCACCATCGTGCTCTGCTCCCCACCCAGACCATAGGAAAACGTCAGATCATAGGCGGGGGCAAGTTTCCACTCTCCCGTTTGATCCATGAGAAATGAAAAATTCCTGGCATGATCATCACGGTTATGCGCCATCGTATTGAACACCGCAAGCCGAAACATTTTTTCTGATTCCCGGACATCACGCGTCAAAATCATCGTGAGTTCCAGTAAGTCCTGATAATCCAGTGCAGGTGTCCTGTGATCCGAATGCAGCAACCCGCAGGCGCTGTGCACATGCAGGCGTTTGTTTTCATTTCGGTCAAAGCGCTTGACTGCAAAATATCCTGCACCCCGTTTTGCCAAAAACAAATGTGTATCAGGAATCGCAAGTCCGGCCTGCCGGGCCATTTTTGAGTACACAAATTCTACGGCTCCCGCATCCGGTCCATCCTGTGAATTTGCAAATTTAACAATCCATGGTGCATAGCTTTCCGGTAAATCCTGACTCCCGTAGATGATGCGCCCGCTTTCCTGATGAAACCCGATAAGTGCTTTCGGCCGTGCACCCGCAGAGGATCTATTGAGTGCGATAAGTTCTCCCAGAACACCTTCAGCTTCACCTTCCAGAACATCCTGCGACTGTTGGGCAATCCAGTCTAAATCTATTCCGGCACCCGCTGCGACATCAAAGTGATCCGGCTTGTAGACCAGTGCCCCCATACCAAATTCACCAACATGTGCCAACCGGTCAAGCGGCCCCGACATCTGCGGTAAAAGCCCCCGCTTACGCATGGCCCTGTCAAACAGAAGTCTTCCCCAGCCATCCGGCAAACTATCATGGAATACACCTGGCAGTCCATCAAAAAGTGTGGTCTGGAAGGATTGTAATCCAGATTTCAATGGCAGCCGGAAAGGAGACAGTGCAAGGCCACGACGTATAAAATCTGCATCGTATTCGAAATAAATTTGCCGCTCCAAAAGGGCTAGATCCCCTACCGGCATTGCACCACTCCCAAAATCCAGCCCCACTTTTATGTGTTCTGTCGACCTGTAGTTCATGAAGATGAACCATACCTGCGTTTCGGGCGGAATTGACTGGACAAAACTTCGTCCATAGAGGAGTATTGTCTCCGGTCTAGTGCGCTTGCATCTACGATTTTTCTTAGCCCGCCAACGACCAGCATGAGCTTTAGTAAATTATGGGAATTATATACATGAGTGCCCATGGGCACCATGTTCTTTTTGGTGCTTCATCACCCGTTGCCCGGTTGCAGGCTTGCGCTCCGCAATGACAGGTCTTACATAGGCTCCACAACCCGTTCGGCACAATTCGTGCCAGGACGCCATCCCCGACGCCCGGATAT
>JAJEFL010000187.1:0-16311 GCA_022820435.1 Rhodothermales bacterium | reverse complement strand
CGTCCCGTCACTGTCCGCAGCCTTGTACTTATAAGTTGTCGGGGGGACGGCAGAAGTTGGACTCCCTCTGACTGTACGTGTGGATGCATTGAAGACGAGTCCCTCCGGCAGATCAGATGCCACGGTGTACGTATATGGAGGTGCACCCCCGGAAACCTCAGGAAGTTCAACCGTGTATGCAGCCGTACCCTGACCTCCTGTTACAGGACCATCCTCAAACTGTAATTCTCCACAGTTGGGACCTCCTACTTCCTGAACATTATCCAGCCATGTCTGAAACGTTGCATCCTCAGGTGCACAAAGATGCTGTTCTGAACCATGAAAGGCAAATATTTCTAACTGATTTAGTTGCATGAGACTGGATGGCAGTTCGCCGGTGAATGCGTTATAAGACAGATCTAGACGTTGTAACTGCTGGAGATTGCCAATTTCTGCCGGGATTGATCCAGTAAGATCGTTTAAGAACAGATTCAATCGCCGCAACTGCTTGAGATTGCCAATTTCTGCCGGGATTGATCCAGTCAGAGCGTTACGGAGCAAATCCAATCGCTGCAACTGCTGGAGATTGCCAATTTCCACCGGAATCACTCCAGTCAGAGAATTATCATAAAGAAACAATTCTTCTAAACTGCTGAGGTTACCAATTTCTGGCGGAATTGGGCCGGTGAGCGAATTACGGCCTAGGCTGAGGAGTTGCAATTGGGGGAAGTTACCAATTTCCACCGGAATCACTCCAGTCAGAGAATTATCAGAAAGAAACAGTTCTTCTAAACTGCTGAGGTTACCAATTTCTGGCGGGATTGACCCGGTGAGCATATTGCCATTTAGTTCAATTATCTCCAGATGCTGGAGTTCACCGATTTCTGGCGGGATTGAGCCGGTTAGCATATTGCTCTGCAAACTTAGTCTCTCCAAATGTCGGAGTTTGCCAATTTCTGACGGAATTGAGCCGGTAAGAGAATTATCAGAAAGATACAACTCTACTAACTGCTGGAGATCGCCAATCGCTGCCGGGATTGCCCCGGTCAGGGAATTCTGACCCAAATAGAGAACTTGCAACTGCTGGATGTTACCGATTTCTACCGGGATTGATCCAGTCAGAGAATTCCCATCTAGATCAAGAAAGGACAACTGCTGGAGATTGCCGACCTCTGCCGGGATTGACCCGGTCAGGGAGTTTTCCTCCAGAACAAGAGCGGACAACTGCTGAAGATTACCGATTTCTGCCGGGATTGACCCGGTCAGGGAGTTTTCCTCCAGAACAAGAGTGGACAACTGCTGAAGATTACCGATTTCTACCGGGATTATCCCGGTGAGATTATTTTTCTCAAGGGAAAGTCCGGTCACCCGCCCAGAAAATTGAGTGATACCGTACCATGAACCTAATTTATCCTCTTCCGGTGCTGCCGTAAAATTCCAGTTGTCGTTATTCGTCCAACTGTCGCCATTGGTGGCCTTGTATAATGCTTCAAGACTCCGATAGTCCATCTCAAAGCCCTGTCCTAGGGCTAGATGCGCCATCAGCACTACAGGCAAAACTGCCGCACAGCAGTGTTTGAATACACAGACGATGTGTGGGAAAAGTTTAAGACTGTGTCTTTGCATGATATTGTTATGCTTATGCAGGTATGACATTGAATTGAGATCTTTTTGCCGGAACTCGCGGTCTCCCGTTTCCTAGAAGACTTCCAGACCGATAGGACTGGAGAAAAACATCGAACTTTCGTTTAAAGTATTAGGACACCGCATATGAATCAATATGTCTGTGCAAGGTATGGCTTATCAAACTCAATTTCAAGGATTTGAGCGAATATTTCGGGGATGCGCCATTGTTAGTCGATATTTCTGAAACTTTGTATGAATAAGATAGCGAAGAAATGGGGATGCACCATTGTTAGTTGGAGTTTGGGAGTATAGCCCTATTCACTCAAAATCAAGTACTAATGAATTTACAACCTTCATCCTCCCCTCCATTTCAGGAGAATGCAGCTTCTCAGGAATTGCATGTAGAGTTGGTTCGGCATTATGCGGATGTGCTTCGCATGCTGACCGAACGGATTGCTCCTGTATCTGCGGTGCCTGCTCCTGAATTATCTTCTGCCGCGGAGCCGGGGTTCCGGCTCCGGAGATCCATGAAGCGCTGCCAGATCCCACTTCGTGCTGGAAATCTGCGGCCGCCATGCTGCAAAATCGGGACTGGCACACCGAGACGATTATCCATTTGTGGCTCCAGCCCGCGTATGTGCAAAGACTCCATGTCCTGATTGGAGTCGGAGCCAATCTACAGGGACATCGCCGCATTGTGAATCTCACGGAATGCAGCCCGCAGGATCAATCCCGGATGGAAGCGGTGCTAGACGATTTGAGTGTTCGCGGACTCAGTTCCGCCATGCTGGTGACGATTCCCGGGAATGTGGCACTTCAGGCGGCGGTGTCCTGCGTCTGGGGAACGCACGCCTGGGTGCAGCGCTGCCTGAATACCGTGATGGACGAAGCACTGAGCGGTCTTGATCCCGATCAGGCCATGCAATTTCGTCACCACCTCCAGCAGACCTGGCAAATCTGTGATGCGGCCCAGGCCCAGGCCGCGCTCCAACAGATCACCAAAGATCTGACGAAGGTGAATCGTTCCTCCGGAAGCGTACTTGGGCGAGCGCTGGAGTCCACGCTCACGCTCCAACGTACGGGGCTGCTCTTGCGTTGCGACCGAGGATTTCGTGTTCTGAATTCGATCCACACGCTCTTAACTTAATTCGTGCCGGAAAATGTCTCCCGGATGGCCCGGTGCATCAATGCGGAATTCGACTGTGTGCAACGCTGCTGGAACTGGAGCCCCAACTCAGACGAGTGCGTCATTCTTCTTATCTTTCGACTCTAAAAGCGAAATTTCAGTCTGCACCCTCAAACCGAACCACAAATTCATGAGCAATTTACGAGCGATCTTTTCGAAAGAAGAACTGGATTCCCTGGCGAACCGGCACCCCGTCAAATTAGCCCAGATGCTTTCCACTCCGGAGTGCATACAGGAGTTGATGGGGTTAATTATACAGGCGGAAGTCACCGGGTATTGCGGGATTCCGCGGAAGCATTCCAACACGAAATGTAAGCGTTGGGGAACCAATCCAGACTCTGTCTTCTGGAACGGGGCCCAAATTCCCATGAAGGTTCCACGAGTTCGCAACACAGAGACGAACCAGAAGGTGCCTCTGGAGACCTACTATATAATCTAAATCAACCCGACCGACTCTATAACAGACACGCACCTACGGCCCCTCAAAAAAAAAACGCTCAAAAATGGGATTAGGAGAGATCCGTATCTTTGCATCACTACGAAATTGTGAAGATGGGTCAACAGAAAAACCCAAAATGACCTGATATAACCAGCACGGTGCAAAACCCCCAAAGTGATCGTAATCGCTGATCGCTTTCAATCGTAACAGTCAAACCTCCACCGACATAATTTCTTCTCAAAAAATTGCCGGAACGGCACTGAAATCATAAACAATCAATCTCCTTGGGGTAACAAACATATGTTTTTTTTTCAAATTTGGTAAGGGCCTGGATTGCACGCTCGTCGGTATGATATTCAAGTTTTTCCAGTTTTCCGCTTTTTTCCAGGCGATCCCAGACGCATATATCTTTATCATCCCGTCTGAGCTTGCCGGGACCGGCTTCATCCTTGATTAAGTAATAGGAATGTGCGTTCGGGGCAGTGATTCCGTTTGTTCCCAGGAAATTCGTTACGCCCCTCTTCCGGTTCTCATGCAGGGACCCGGATGATTTCCTTTTCTCAAATTTGCATCGAAATAAGTCTCTTCGGATGAAACGATTAGAAAGGTCTGCCAGAATTTCATCCTTGCTGGTACACCAGTTCTTTACGCTGTAAATGATATCGGAGTCATCCAGACGCAGGAAATGATCCAGAACCTGATCCTCCGCCAATCGATCCTTACCGGGATTCTCCTGAAGAAACCATTTAAGGGTCGCTGAGGTGCCGGGGACTGTACGATCCTTCTCCTCAAGAATCAGATCACGCGCCCGACGGATTGCACCCTGAAGTACATGATCTGCCGCAATGACCGTTTTATGCAGATACACCTGCCGATACATCAGCCTTCTGGCAATCAGCATGTTTTCCACGGCATAGACCCCTTTGGGCTCAATCGCCAGAATTTCTTTGCCTTGATCCCTATAGACACACAGGGTTTGCAGGATTCGGTCCACCCCGATTCTCCCTTCGGCAACCCCGGTAAAATGAGAATCTCGACTCAGATAATCTAAACGATCCACATCTAGTTGACCGGAGATCAAATCATGAAAGAAGGATCGTTCATAGTGTCCTTCAAACATCTGGATTGCCAGATTCAGCGATTCGACCATTTGTCGTTCAGATCGTTTCAGCCGTTCGGATTGTTGGATGAGTCGTTCAATCAGGGCTTTGCCAATTTCCTCGTGTCCTGTATCGCGAATCAGTTTACGTTCAAGCGTATGCGAGTAGGGACCATGACCGATGTCATGCAATAGAACGGCGGCCATGGCGGCCAGCCGTTCCTTCGGCAGAATTTTAGTTCCCTTGGACTCCAGAGAATCCAATGCATTGGATAACAGTCCCATTGCCCCGAATGCATGCGAAAAGCGACTGTGCTCTGCCGCCGGAAAAACGAGATATCCCATCCCCAGCTGCTTAATCCGGCGAAGTCGCTGCACTTCACGGGACTCCAACAGTGATTGGATTATCTTTGAGGGTATTTTGGTAAACCCATGGACAGGATCAGCAAGTACAATCGTTTTATGATGGGGCATTGTAATTCGAAGCATTCAGGCTATCATACAGAGAATGTACACATTATTTAATTTGACAGGGTACTGAAGTGGTAGAAGCCCAAACGATATCCATGAATATAGCAATTCCCGTATGCCTTGAAGTGGGCCGTAAGTACAGGCCCAAGGCAGAGTACAGTCTGCGTATGTTACTTCGCCCGCTTGGTTTGGGTCCGATCTTTAAGCCTCGCAGTGAACTGCGTGGAAAAGGGATCTATTATGGGTGTAACCCCTCTGGACTTCCGCCTGCGATGACGGTTTTACCATTTGCTTCCCGTTCAGAGGATTTTTTTCAGGACTTCATCCCTTTGAATCTGGCCTCTGTGACATGGAAAATCCACGCTGGCTATAAATTTCCCATCCTTTTTTCGTCAAAAGCAGGAGATGATCTGGTCGCATCCGCATTCTACTGGCTTTCCGGCTGGCAGGAGAGTACAAGTACGGTGAGAGATTCACACGGCCGCTTCCCCCATAAAACATCACTTCAGGCGATCCTTGATGTAACGGAGATTCCGGTTGTGGATTGCTACCGGAAGGTTCTTCAGGGAAACCTTGCAGCGGCGGGAATTCCGGTACAATCAAAGACCTGGTCAGGAAAAAAATGGGCGTTTTGCCCTACAATTGATGTAGATTATCTGCGGCATTGGCGGCCGGGGATGATCTTTAGGGAGAAGGTGCAGTATTTTCTTCTGAACTATCAAGATGTCAGTGTCACCAAGCGGTGGCGCAGGCTGTTTCAATTTATGCAGAGTTATTTTACGCCGGGAGATGCATTTCAAATTGCATTGCAGAGCATGCACCATCTGATTCAAAGATGCGGGAAGGCAACGATCTTCCTGAAAACGGCTGCACATGGTCCGAATGATGTGTATTATCGGCTGGACCAGAAATTTTTGCAGAACATGCTCAGGGATTTGCAGGCAGACAACTTTGAAATTGGGCTGCATCCAAGTTACCATGCACATACACATCCCGGCTATTTACGCAGCGAGCGGAGTCAGCTTACGAATCTGACCGGAATATCCCCGGTGAGTGTACGACAGCATTTTTTGCGGTACACCCCCGGAATTACTCCGCAATTGCAGGCAGATGCAGGCTTCCTGATTGATTCTTCGCTGGGATTTTCGGAATGTGGAGGATTTCGCAATGGCACCTGCATGCCGTTTTTGAAGTTTGATTGTGCAGGAAATGAGACAATGGACATTTGGGAAATGCCTTTGATCCTGATGGACGGGGCCCTCTTTAACCGGCAGAATTATGGTGCAGACGAAGCCATACAGAAGAGCATTGAACTTTTGAAAACCTGCCAGGAGTTTGGTGGAGTGGGGGTCGCTCTGTGGCACAATGTGATTGGAGAAGAAATGGATTATCCTGGATGGAGGAAACATTTTGAGACGGTCCTGCAGTGGTGTAATGAGCAGGGGGCATATATTGGGGCTTTACAAGACGCGCTTAACTCCTGGAGAGGCCATCCGATATGACCGCGGCTGGCTTGTTGTAATTGATGCTAGGCAAAAATAAAGGCAGAACCCCGCTGATGCAGCAGTATTACCGGATTAAGGAAGAGAATCCGGGAACATTGCTGTTGTTTCGGATGGGGGATTTCTATGAGACCTTCGAAGATGATGCTCTGAAAGCAAGTGCAGTACTTGGGATTGTGCTCACCAAGCGGGCAAACGGGGCGGCGAAGAGCGTGCCTCTGGCAGGATTCCCGCATCATGCACTTGAGAATCACCTTCCCAAATTAGTGGAGGCCGGATTTCGGGTTGCCATTTGTGAGCAGCTGGAAAATCCTCGGACCACGAAATCTCTGGTCAAGCGAGGGGTGACGGAAGTCGTCACCCCGGGCGTATCCCTCCGGGATCAAACGCTTTCCCCGAAACATGCCAATTATCTGGTAGCGGTGCATTATGCAAAGATGCGGGCAGGAGTATCCTATGCCGATGTGTCCACTGGAGAGTTTGTGCTTACCGAGGTTCCTCATTCCCGATTGAATAATCTGTTACAAAGCATTGAGCCATCCGAGATTCTGATTGACAAATCGCTTCGGGATGTCATTGGCGGTATCCGCGATCAAGGCTATATCGTTACACCGCGTGAAGATTGGATTTTTGATTATGACTTTGCGAACATCAACCTGCTTGAACATTTTGGTACGCATTCTCTAAAGGGATTTGGCGTTTCCGAGTTGCGGGATGGGATTGTTGCGGCGGGTGCCGTTCTCCATTATTTGATTGAAACGCAAAAAGGGAGGCTTGAGCATATCAAAAAGATTCGTCTGCAGACCGATCAGGGGGCAATGCTTCTTGATCCGCAAACCCGCAGAAACCTTGAACTGCTTGCTCCGCTTCATGGAGATGCCAAAACAATGACACTGGTGAAGCTTCTGGATCGTACCTGTACGGCCATGGGAGCGCGGACCTTGCGGCGATGGCTTTTTCAGCCACTGCGTGATGTGGGGCGGATCAATCGGAGACTGGATGCCGTGGAGACACTGGTTGGGAATTCCGAGGTCAGAACCAGCCTGCAGGAGCACCTGAAGCAGGTTTCCGATATTGAGCGGATCGTTGGAAGAATCTGTACTCAGCGCGGGATTCCACGGGAACTTCTGAGTTTGGGGCTTGCTTTGCGTCAGGTCCCGGACATGATTTTAATGCTGAACACATCAAAATGTCCGGTTTTGGGACAATTGGCGCAATCCCTGAACCCGTGTACCGAGGTTGAATCAATGATTCGTGAGGCGCTGGATGAGACCTCCTCCGATCAGATCTTTCGCTCCGGTTACAACCCAGGCCTGGATGAACTTCAGCAACTCTCCCGTTCCGGGAAAAAATATATTGAAACGCTGCAAAAGCGTGAAATTGACCGAACCGGCATCCCCTCCCTCAAAGTAGGTTACAACAAAGTATTCGGGTACTATCTTGAGATTACCAATGCCCATCAGGACAAGGTTCCTCCAGATTATGTTCGAAAGCAAACGCTGGTCAATGCAGAGCGATATATTACCAGTGAGCTGAAAGAATACGAAGAACGAATTCTCGGAGCAAAAGAAAAGATGGCGGTGCTGGAGAACGAATTATTGCATACGCTTCGAGCGAAGTTAGCGAAAAAATCTCAGGAACTGCAGGAGTTGGGGACTGCCATTGCAGTATTGGACTGCTTGGTGGCATTTGCAGAGGTTGCAGTTCGTGAAAGATATGTACGACCGGAGTTGAATAATTCCCGGCTCCTTCGAATTATTGACGGGAGGCACCCGATTGTGGAGCAATCTATCCCCGAAACCTTTGTCCCGAACTCGGTGGACATTGATCCAGACCAAAATCAGATCCTCATTATCACAGGTCCCAATATGGCGGGCAAGAGTGTTGTCTTGCGTCAGGTGGGGCTGATTATTTTAATGGCCCAGACAGGAAGCTTTGTGCCGGCAGAAGAAGCCCGGATTGGTGTGGTAGATCGCATCTTTACCCGGGTTGGCGCCTCGGACAACCTGGCTGCAGGTGAGAGTACATTTCTGGTGGAAATGAATGAGACGGCCAACATTCTCAACAATGCCACCCGTAATTCCCTGATCCTTTTGGATGAGGTCGGAAGGGGGACCAGCACGTTTGACGGACTCTCAATTGCATGGGCTCTGGTGGAACACCTGCACCAGAATGATTCGATTGCGGCACGGACCCTTTTTGCGACCCATTATCACGAATTGAATGCACTGGAAGAACAGCTTGCGAGAGTTGAGAATCACCGCATTCATGTACAGGAGCACAATGGAAGGATTGTGTTCCTGCGCAAACTGATTCGCGGTGCGGCAGATCATTCGTACGGAATTGAAGTGGCTCGCATGGCGGGATTGCCCGCCGAATTGTTAAAGCGGGCCAAAGTGATCCTGCGGCAGCTGGAGTCACAGGAAACGGTGGGCACAGAAATTGCTCCCCGAATTGAATCAATTCAGATGACCCTTTTTGATGAACCGGAGCCGGATCCGCTGCGGGATCAACTCAGGGAAATTGATCCAGATAAAATCACGCCCATGCAGGCATTATTACTTCTAGCCGAGTTGAAGGAGCATTTGGATTAACTCATAGGCGTTTATTATGCGAATTCTCATTGTTGGCAGTGGTGGACGTGAGCATGCACTGGCCTGGGCGGTCCGTGATGCAGACACGCTTTTTATTGCACCTGGAAACCCCGGTACAGCGCAGTATGGAGTGAATATCCCGGTTCCGGTATCGGACCTGGCAGGGCTGGTGTCCTTTGCTCGAAATGAACAGATGGATCTGGTCATCATTGGGCCCGAAGTTCCTCTTGCGGATGGGCTCGCCGATGCTCTGGATCAGGTGGAGATCCCCTGTTTTGGCCCATCGGCTGCCGCCGCCGAAATTGAAAGTAGCAAGGCATTTGCCAAAGGACTGATGCAGCGCCATGGTGTTCCGACTGCACAGTGGCAGCACTTTCATTCTGATCAGTTAGATGAGGCCAAAAGTTATGCGAAGATGCTGGGCAGGTGTGTCATCAAGGCTTCCGGCCTCGCAGCAGGGAAAGGTGCAATCATGTGCGAGAATATGGAAGATTCCGAGCATGCTCTGCATGACTTGATGATTGCAGGAAGCCTTGGGGAGGCAGGGAAAGAAATTGTGATTGAGGAGTGGATGGAAGGTGAAGAAGCAAGTATGTTTGTTCTCACAGATGGAGATGACTATCTCCTTCTGGATTCTGCACAGGATCACAAGCGCGTCTTTGATCAGGACAGGGGGCCGAATACTGGAGGGATGGGGGCATATGCTCCTGCACCGGTTATGACAGAGAGACTGATTGAAAGCACATGCTCACGTATCATTGAACCTGTACTGGAAGGGATGGCACGCGAAGGGAGGCTCTACAAAGGGTGTCTGTATGCCGGCCTGATGGTCACAGATGAAGGTCCGAAGGTTGTGGAGTTTAACTGTAGATTTGGGGATCCAGAAGCGCAGGTTGTCCTGCCGCTGATGGGAGGAGATGCAATTGAAATCCTGCTGTGTGCTGCAAAAGGCGGAATCGGGAACTTGCGACTGGAAAAACAATCGCTAACTGCGGCGTGTGTGGTTCTGGCCAGTGGGGGGTATCCGGGATCGTACGAGAAAGGGCATGCAATTACCGGCCTCAAGGCAGCCGGTGAAGTTCCGGGGGCATTGGTATTTCATGCAGGCACAAAATCAGAGAACAGAAACATCCTGACTGCTGGCGGGCGTGTGCTTGGAGTCACCGCAGTCCGTGAAACACTTTCAGATGCAATTACCCATGCCTATCAGGCGGCGGATCTTATAGACTTTAAGAACAAACAATTGCGCCGTGACATTGGCTGCCGTGCATTAGATCGCGAATGAAAGGCATTCTGGTGGGTTTGTTCGTACTCCTGATGATGTCTGTCCAGATTGCGGAGGCACAGGATACCCTTCAAACCGGAGTTAAGGTGATTGCGCAGATCCCGGAGGCACGGGGCCTCGCCATGGATCCAGAGGGTTTGATCTATGTCGTTTCCACGTCGGAATTATTACAGCTGGATCATCAAGGGAGGGTCACTGCACGTCTGGATGGCACGAATGCCGGCATATTTGGGGAGTTGTCCGGTGTGGACCCAGGGAACGGGCTGATCTGGGTTATTGCAGATGCAGAGGCGGGCAGCCTTTTTCGGTTCTCTAAAGAATTACTGCATTTGGAGACCATTCAAGTGCCCGGAAATACAGAGAGTGACTTCGGGCGCTCCCCCCGGCTTGATCTGCGGGATGCATTCACGACTGCACCGGGACAGCCCGTTGCCGTGGCAACGGGGGCAGGGGGGGAACTATTTGCCATTGACGCATCCTCGCAACGCGTTCTTAAATGGGATGCAAGCCGGCGTCTGGAGCGTGTAATAGGGGCGTTTGGCACGGGTGCGGGGCAGCTGGTGGAGCCGGTGAGTCTTGCCGCGAATGCATCCTCAATCTATGTTGCGGATCGTGCCCTTGGTGTGGTGAAGGTCTATGATTATTTCGGTGGCCACCTGCGCAGCTTAAATGCCGGATCCGACCTGAACAGCCTCACGGTCACCGAGGACGGGGTATGGATGATCTTTCCCCGGTCGATCTGGATTTACAGTCATCAGGGTATCAGATCCCGTCAAATCGTCATCAAATTCGGTGTTCCATTGATTGCAGCCGTCCCGTTTCAGGATTCGATCTTTTTTCTGACCCCCAACCAGTTGCTTCAGGCAGAGATATGAATATGCCTCAAACATTGTGATTCATGTCCAGACACTAATCAGGGTAGGATTTTCAGTCTTTATGTGACACCAGGGTATTCTGATTGGGAATTCAGGATAGAACCCCGGACTTTATCCATAGGCTGCTAGATCTATCTCACCATATCTACCGTAATCGTACAAATCGCCCCACCTGTACTGAAGTGCCCGCGGGGGAATCCACAATCAGACGATACAAATAGACTCCAACAGAGAGTGAAGCTCCGTTTACTTGTATACTTTGCCCCCATCCGGCTTGCATGTTGTTTTGAGGCACGGTAAGAACCTGCCTTCCCGTCACATCCATGACTTCTATCTTCACTTGAGCCGGCCACGGGAGATCAAAAGTCACTTGTGTGAAACCCTGAAAGGGGTTTGGATAGTTACCGAGTACCGCAAAGTTTTCCGGCAAAACTCCGCCTTCAATAGAGACTGGGGCAGAGACCTCAATACTGAACAACAGACTGTCAGCGGTGCCATCTGCATCCGTTACTTTGTAGGTATAGGCTGTAGGAGAGGTAACCAGTGTTGGAGTTCCGCTAAGCGTTCGCGTGGAAGAATCGAAGTTCAAGCCTGCAGGCAACGCTGGAGAAAGGATATAGGAAATTGGCGATATCCCTCCAATCGCTTCGGGCAGAACCAGTGCAATAATGGGCTCGTTCACGGGATAACTCTGGTCTTCAATCGTGCCTGCAATTTTCAGAGGCATACATGTTGGGCCCCTAACTGACTGAATCCTCTGCAGCCATGTTTGAAATTCGTCATCCTCCGGCGCACAGAGGCCTTGGCCCCCAAAATATAATGTTTCCAAGTTATCCATTTTCATGAAATTTCTGGGGAGTCTGCCCGTGAGAGAATTCCCCGACAAATGTAGCCGTCCCAACTGGGAGAGATTGCCAAGTTCGGCAGGAATCGGGCCCGTGAGAGAATTCTCCGACAAATGCAGCCGTCCCAACTGGGAGAGATTGCCAAGTTCGGCAGGAATCGGGCCCGTGAGAGAATTATGCACCGAAACTAACTCCTCCAACTGGGAGAGATTGCCAAGTTCGGCAGGGATTGGGCCCGTGAGAGAATTATGCGACAAAAACAAAGACTTCAATTGTAAGAGATTACCAAGTCTGGGAGGGATTGGGCCCGTGAGAGAATTATGCGACAAAATCAAAGACTTCAATTGTAAGAGACTGCCAAGTTCGACAGGAATCGGCCCCGTGAGAGAATTATTTCCTAAACTCAGATAAACCAACTCGGAGAGATTGCCAAGTTCGGCAGGGATCGTGCCCGTAAGATTATTGCTGTTCATGTTCAGGCTAGTCAGCCGGCCCTCGCTCAGCCCAATCCCGTACCACTCACCCAACTCTTCTTCATTTGGGACTCTCGTGATATCCCAATTCGTGTTGTCATTCCACTGGTCGCCGCCCGTAGCAATATACAGTGTGCTCAAGATCTTATGAACAGACTCAAGGTCCTGAGCTATGGCGGTTTGGCGCAAGACAAAAGGGGAGCAAGCGAAAAGAAGAAGCAGGGGGAACAGATATTTCATTTGGGATGCACCATTGTTAGTGGAATTTTCTGACGCTTTGTCGGGATATAAGATAGTATTTTTTAGTTTAACTGTGTCGTTTTAGGGCTGGCAAAAAATTAATATATCTTTAGAAATTCTTTAGTTGTCGCTATTTTTTTTGGCCTCTTAGGCAGCGCCAAAAAATAAACTATACCACTCAACGTATCTTCTCACATTAAAGTCAATTTGTGCTAGCATCATACCCTCTGAAGGTGCTACAAATCTGGCCGAATTGACTTGAATCCTTTGCCTTGCCTGATCCGACCAAGATAGAGGTTCCTTCATTTACTTCTCCTCAATTAACAATCTATTTGAGGGTTTTGAGCAATAATTTTACTCGAATTATAGATCTAAAAATCGGGGAAGGATTCTCCCAGGCTACATATAAATGTCTTTTTGGCCTCCATGAATCCGAATTCTATTATGACAGTGTAATTATTTTTCAATCTTTACTAACTTATAATATCCCCATGCGACCGATTCGCTTTACCACCGAGGCACTGGTTGACATCTTGCAGCGCAAGACCGTTGCCACCCTGCCCGAATTGTGCGCTGCAATGGGCAATTGTTCGCCCAGCACCCTATTTCGTAAACTGAAGGAGATTGATTATCTGGCCAGTTACTCTCACCGGGACAAATACTACACGCTCCGCGCGTCGGCAGACTTTGACGCACACGGGCTGTGGTCGCACAAAGGAATCTACTTCTCCCGTTACGGTACGCTCAAAAACACCGTGAAGAAACTGGTGAATACCGCTCCATTGGGCTACTGTTCTGCCGAACTTGACGCATTGCTTGGAGTTCGGACCATTAACATCCTGGCGAAATTTGTCCGGGATGGACAACTCTCCCGAGGCTCTTGCAAAACTAACAATCTAGGCTAAAAAGCACTCCTGGATGCCCTCAGGTAGACAAAAATCCTCAAGATTAAGGGTTTTGCAAGATGCTCTCCCGTGTCCGTTTTGAAAAGCGAACCATTTACGGTGCAAAGGATGCGAAAGATCAGCAGCGGCAACTCATGCGGCGCAAGGTCGAGCAGGCGGAAGAAACGATTCCAGATGTCACGAAAGCCACGGGGGTTATTGTCCCTGCACTGGCCCTGTTTTGGAGTCTGCTCAATGAAAAGCAACGACGTCTATTTGCGGGCCTCACCTCGCTTTTGTGGGGCTATGGCGGGGATCAACGAGCTGCAAACGTCTTCGGGCTGTCCCGTAAAACCGTTCGCAAAGGACGGATAGAATTATCTACGGGAGATGTGGAACCGGATCGGGTTCGTCGGCCAGGAGGCGGGCGTACTCCGTTGAAAAAAAACTCCCCATGTGATTGATGAACTCCTTGAATTGATCCGACCGGAGACGGCGGGCGATCCGATGGGAGGCCTGCTATGGACTCGCCGCTCACTGGTAAAGTTGGCCGAGGCTTTAACCGAACGCGGGATCAAAGTCAGTCCAACCACCGTGGGGAAGTGTCACCAAGAGAAAAAAATGCTGTCGCTAGACAACTCGGTTGCGTCGTCAAATTGATCCCCCCCGCAGTCCGGGAATTCGCCTGTACAGCCGCTGCCCCTCATCCGGCAGGAGAAGGAGCGGCCTCCTGCCCATCTCTATGATGTCCAGTGTGTCGAGAGGACAGGGTCGTGCTCTGGATTCCCGCTGGAGTACATTGGGATTTCCTTTTCGCCAGATTATTTCTCTTTCCTTCAACTCCCCCGCCAATCCAAGGAAATTTGCCCATCGAAACTGCATCTCACAGACTCTTCGCATGAAGATTCGCAACCGTCCATCCTTTTTTATTCGCAATCCCCGCACACTTGTGGAGCAGCGTACTCTTACCCGCACCGGGCGCGGCCTGGATCAGAAAGGTGGTTCCTTTTTTGGGAGTAATTTGTCCTAAAGGAAAAAGAGGGACAGATGCGGGGAAGCCTCCTGATCGTGTATAAACTTGCGTTATCGTATCCTATTTTCCTCTGAGTGCGTATATTCAGTTAGTTGAGAAGTTTCCGCCCGATGAGTAAATCACAGAAAAAACCTATTGTGAAGCCTGCTACACGGGAGCGAGGCGAGGCGAGCTATTTTCACGGGCAGGTGGAAATTCTGTATGATTTCAAGAACCTGCTGGGCAGTGCGAAGACGGGGAACTCTGGTACCTCTATTCTGATTCAGGCGGCTCCCGGTGCGGGTAAGACCGCCCTGCCCCATGAATGTGCGAAACTGGCAGAGAATACAGGCTGGGAGGCGGTGCGGGTGAACACACGGGCATTCTGGGATACGGACACCATGTGCCAGAGTCTGGGAGATGGATGGATGCCTCTGCTTGACGAAATTGCCGCTCAGGGTGGATTTGATAAATGGATTCAAATCCAGGGGGCCGCGAAGTTTAGGCTCCCCGGTCACCCCCTCAGAGTATCATCGAACGGGGGAAGGATCCACTCCTGCTATTCCTGGACGAGGCGCAAACACTGGGGCCGCAATCTGATCGTGCGCAGGAACACCGTGAACTCGTACAGAATTCCCTTAACCTATCTTCACAATTTGACATGAAAATTAACTGATTTCAGGTCAGAATTCCCCCCGTATTCTCTTTTTTCGGGTTCGATGTTCGGCCCTGCGTCCCTCCGTTTGCCTTTTTTTAAGTACGTTTTTTTTTGACAAAATGCTCAATATAGTGATATATTTGGTGATATTAAGACCTTCCCGAAACCCCTGCTTAACACCTTTCATTCACTATTTCTAACATCATGTTTATCCGTGCACAACCCTCCAAACGCAAAAATGCCGAAGCCGGGACCTCCTACTCCCTGCTCCAATCCCAACGCAAAAACGGCATCTCCAAACACAAAACCATCCTCAATCTTGGACAAGATTTCAGCATCCCGAAAAACGAATGGAAAGACCTCATCCAACAGGTTACCGCCCGGCTGAAAGAGGATCCCCCGCCTCCCCTTGAAGACAAGAGCGAAGCCTTCAAGGAGGCCGTGGACGACATCACCAAAAGACTGCTCGATCAAGGCTTTGACATCTCTGCCAGACGAGCGCCCGAATCCGTCAAAGTGTTCCCCGACCAAATCGAACACACCGACTCCCGCACCGTGGCCGGCGAACGCCTGATCGTGGAAGCCATGGACGAACTCAAACTTCCCCAGATCTTGCGGAACCTGGGGATCCGCGAAGAAGAACTCAAACTCGCCCTTGCCATGGTTGTCGGACGCATGCTCGCACCCGGCAGTGAACTCGCAACCCACAAATGGATGGCCGAATATTCCAGCATTCTGGACATCCTTGGACGTGCCTTGCCCCATCACAATACCCTGTACAACACCTCCGAACTGTTCCACGAATTCAAGGAAGAGATTATGGATGCCCTGCATCAGAATACCCGGAATGCGTTGAATGTTGATGAGATGATCATCTTCTATGACTTAACCAACACCTTTTATCATGGCGAGGAAAAAGGAGAGCTGCTGCGCCGGGGCTACAGTAAACAAAAGCGGAACGATTGTCCGCTGGTCTCGCTGGCGCTGACCTTATGTGCATCGGGATTTCCGCGCAACGTACAGATTTTACCCGGCAACGCAGGGGAACCGGCCACCCTGAAGACGGCCATTGAAACGTTAAAGGGAGACACGCCCACGGTGATCATGGATGCGGGGATTGCAACCAAAGAGAATCGGGCCTAT
>JAJEFL010000108.1:0-21194 GCA_022820435.1 Rhodothermales bacterium | reverse complement strand
CGTCTCATACTCCACATGCGCCGTCGCGATCGTGATCCCGCGCTCACGCTCCTCCGGAGCATTGTCTATCGAATCAAACGAGCGGATCTCGGTCCCCCCGTACCGATCATTCAGTACGCGCGTGATTGCGGCCGTCAATGTGGTCTTGCCGTGATCCACATGACCAATAGTCCCCACATTTACATGGGGCTTTGTACGCTGAAAAACTTCTTTTGCCATGGTTGAAACTAAACTAAGAACTGGTTTATTTGTCGTTAACTTGCTTTGCCGTAACTGGAGAGAATCACTTTCTCTGCCACCGATTTCGGTGCGGGTTCATACGATTCAAACTGCATCGTATAGATGGCCCTCCCCTGGGTCAAAGAACGCATATCTGTTGAGTAGCCGAACATTTCCGAGAGGGGCACCAGTGCCTTGACCACACGGGCATCCTGCCGCTGATCCATGGACATGATCCGTCCCCGACGGCTGTTCAGGTCACCGATCACGTCTCCCATGTACTCTTCCGGGGTGACGACCTCCACTTTCATGACCGGCTCCATCAGCACCGGATTTGCACGCCTTGCCGCACTTCGGAACGCCATTTGACCGGCGATTTCGAACGCGTTCTGATCGGAATCCACTTCGTGGTGCTTGCCATCAAGCAGCCGCACCTGAATGCCCTCCACGGGATATCCTGCAAGCGGCCCGTGACGGACGGCACTCTTGATTCCTTTCTGAACACTTGGAATGAACTCCTTGGGAATTGCTCCTCCGACCACCTCGCTGACGAAGTCAAATCCGACCCCGCTCTCATTGGGAGCAATCTCCATCTCCACCACCGCAAACTGGCCGCGCCCGCCGGTCTGTTTCTTATGGGTATAGCGTTCCAGTACGGGTTTACGGAAGGCTTCCCGGTAGGCAACCTGCGGCTTCCCGACATTCGCTTCCACCTTGAACTCCCGGCGCAGCCGGTCTACAATAATCTCCAGATATAACTCCCCCATGCCTGCAATAATGGTTTGCCCGGTTTCGGGATCAATGGTCACCTTGAAGGTTGGATCTTCTTCGGCGAGTTTCTGCAGGCCGGTAGAGAGTTTATCGCTGTCGGCCTTGGTCTTGGGCTCAATTGCAATACGGATCACGGGATCCGGGAACACCATTTGCTCCAGGATTGCGGGATCGCCCGGATCGGAAAGCGTATCGCCGGTCCGGACATTTTTAAGCCCCACGGCGGCCGCAATGTCACCGGCCTCCACCTGGGTCACATCTTCACGGTCTTTGGCATGCATAAAGAGCAGCCTGCCGACCCGCTCCCTGCGCTCGGTAGTGGAATTGTACACCTGTGCACCTTTCTCCAGGGCCCCGCTGTAGACCCGGAAGAAGGTAAGTTTTCCGACATAGGGATCCGTGGCAATCTTGAATGCAATCGCTGAAAATGGTTCATCCGTCTTCGGGGCGCGGATCACCTCTTTCCCTGAATTCGGCTGAATCCCGGTGACGGCTGGAATGTCTGCGGGGCTGGGCAGATAATCAATGACCCCGTCCAGCAGGCGCTGAACCCCTTTATTCTTGAAGGCGGATCCACAGAAGACCGGCGTAATATCCAGATTCAGGGTTGCGGATCGAACGGTCTCACGAATCTCATCGGCGGTAATGTCTTCCCCCTCCAGATACTTCATCAGCAGATTATCATTGTGCTCTGCGACCGACTCCAGAAGAAGAATACGCCAATGTCTGGCCTCCTTGACAAGGTCCTTCGGAATATCAATCACATCCCAGGTCGCCCCCTGTGTCTTATCGTGCCAGATAATGGCTTTGTTCATAATGAGGTCAATGACCCCGCGGAACATTGCACCCGCACCAATCGGGATCTGCACGGGAACCGGGTTCGCCTTCAGGCGATCTTTCATGGAATTCAGCGCATTGACAAAGTCTGCGCCGGTGCGATCCATCTTGTTGACAAATGCAATCCGGGGGACCCGATACTTATTGGCCTGTCTCCAGACGGTTTCCGATTGCGGCTCCACACCGCCGACCGCACAGAAAAGTGCAACCGCACCATCCAGGATCCGGAGGGAGCGTTCCACTTCAACCGTAAAGTCAACATGTCCCGGTGTATCAATGATATTGATCCGGTACCGGCTGTCATTCTTGTTCCAGAAGCAGGTGGTTGCGGCGCTGGTGATGGTAATGCCCCGCTCTTTTTCCTGCTCCATCCAGTCCATGGTGGCACCGCCATCATGGACCTCTCCCATCCGGTGTAAACGCCCGGTATAGAACAAGATCCGTTCGGTAGTCGTTGTTTTGCCGGCATCAATATGGGCCATAATCCCGATATTGCGCATCCGGCGAAGTTTTGAATCCTTGAGTGAGCTCATTGGAATCACTGCCATTACAATCTAAAGTGAGCAAATGCTTTATTTGATTCTGCCATCCTGTGGGTATCGTCTTTTTTCTTCACCGCCGCCCCTTCCCCACGTGAGGCAGCATACAGTTCGCCGGCCAGACGATCTGCCATAGACCGATCTGACCGTTTTGAGGCCTGCTGGATGATCCAGCGAAAGGCCAGCGCCGTCCGGCGCTCTGCCCGCACCTCAATCGGAACCTGATATGTGGCACCGCCGACGCGTCGGCTGCGCACTTCCACCAGCGGTGCAACGTTCTCCACTGCCCGCTGAAAAATTTCCAGTCCCGGCTCGCCCGAGCGCTCCTCCACCTGTGCGAACGCATCATACACAATCTTTCTGGCAATACTTTTCTTGCCGTGAAGCATGACGTAGTTCACGAACTGCGCCACAAGCTGATCTCCGTATTTTGGATCCGGCGTGATTGAGCGCCGCTCCGCTGATTTTCTACGCATGGTTTCTTCTGTGACGGCGCACTGCAGTCACCTTTCTGGTTCTGACTATCTCTTTGGACGCTTTGCGCCATACTTTGAACGGGATTGCGTCCGGTCTTCCACACCGGAAGTATCCAGTGCACCGCGTACAATGTGATACTTCACACCCGGCAGATCCTTGACACGCCCTCCGCGAACCAGCACAATCGAGTGTTCCTGCAGATTGTGTCCCTCACCGGGGATATACGCAATCACCTCAATCTGATTCGTCAGGCGCACCTTCGCAACCTTCCGCAGTGCGGAGTTCGGCTTTTTCGGTGTGGTGGTATAGACACGCGTGCATACCCCCCGGCGCTGCGGATTCCCCTGCAGCGCGGCCGCCTTGGTCTTTTTGACCTTTGGGTGACGTCCGGTTCGAATAAGTTGTTGTATCGTTGGCACTTAACTATAAATTCCTCCCAAAGCCGGGTAGCGCTGCGAGACGTTATCGCAGGATGCCAGGCCCGATTATTGTACAGCCTGTTAATTTACGACTTTTTTCTGAAAAGTTGCAAACTTTGTAACTTTTTTTGAAAATTCTTCAAAAATTTATCCGGTCAGTCTGGAATCTCAGCCGTCTCCTGGGTTTCGGGAGAGGGGGCTTCCATGGTTTCCGTCTCTACAATCTCCCGGCTCTTTGGCGTACCATTGAGCGACACATACTCGCCGAACGGACGCTCTCCCAGAACCCCGACCAGATCCCGCGGCCCCAGAACCTCTTTCTCCAGAAGGAGCTGCGCCAGTTCCTCCAGCCGGTCCCGTTTCTCACTCAGCAGGTTCCATGCCCGCTGGCGCACCTCCTCAATCAATGTGCGCACTTCCTTATCAATGGTGGAGGCCATGGTTTCCGAATAGGGCTTGTCAAACATGGGGGTTCCATCCCGGCGCCGGGACATGTTAAAACTTACATGCCCCACCTCGGCACTCATCCCGAAATCCACCACCATCGCATAGGCGGTCTTTGTAATGCGCTCCAGATCATTCTGGGCGCCGGTGGAAAGCTGCCCGAATTTTATTTCCTCGGCCACCCGTCCCCCCATCATCATGGTCATCTGATCTAGAAACGCCTGACGCGTTGTGATGTAGCGCTCATCCGGCAGGGACTGCGCGTATCCCAGCGCGGCAAGTCCTCTGGGCACGATAGACACTTTGATCACCGGATCTGTATTGGGCAGGTACCAGCCTGCAATGGCATGGCCTGCTTCGTGGTAGGCCACAATCTTCTTTTCTTCGGGCTTGATCAGTTTATTCTTCTTCTCCAGCCCCCCGATAACCCGATCAATCGCCTGCTCAAAATCCGTCATCTGTATGGCCTCTTTGTCAAAGCGTGCAGCCAGCAGTGCTGCTTCATTACAGACATTGGCAATCTCTGCACCGGCAAAGCCGGGGGTCTGCGAGGCCAGCGTTTCGCAGTCCACATCTTCCGCCAGTACGAGGTTCCGGGTATGAACACGGAAAATCATCCCCCGCTCCAGCCGGTCCGGCCGGTCAATCAGAATCTGCCGGTCAAAGCGTCCCGGGCGGAGTAAAGCCGCATCCAGCACATCCGGCCGGTTGGTTGCCGCCATGATGATGACCCCTTTGTCGGTATTGAATCCATCCATTTCCACCAGGAGTTGATTGAGCGTATTCTCCCGCTCATCATTGCCTCCCATCATCATACTGCGTCCTCGACTGCGGCCAATCGCATCAATCTCATCAATGAACACGATACAGGGGGCTTTCTCTTTTGCCTTTTTGAACAGGTCACGCACCCGGGCGGCCCCGACTCCCACAAACATCTCCACAAAGTCACTCCCGCTGATTGAAAAGAACGGGACTCCCGCCTCACCGGCGACTGCTTTGCCCATGAGCGTCTTCCCGGTCCCGGGAGGTCCTACCAGAAGCACGCCTTTTGGAAGAACACCTCCGAGTTTCGTGAATTTTTTGGGATTCTTCAGGAACTCCACCACCTCGGCCACTTCCTCCTTGGCCTCTGCCAGACCTGCCACATCTTTAAAGGTCACCGTCGGCTGTCCGAGCGCCTCAAAAAGCACGGCCCGGTTCTTCCCGATATTGAGAACCTGCGAACCGGGCCCTGCACGCCGCAGAATGAAAACCCAGAGGGCCAGAATGATGGCCAGCGGCAAAAGCCATGCAAGTGCCCCGCCAAACCAGCTTTCCTGATACTTCACTTCATAGCGAAGTGTCTGCCCCTCTTCCTGATTGATCCGCTGCTCTTCCAGGAAAACCACCAGATCATGGTTGGCCGTCTTTGTGGTCACAAAGGCGGTCGCATCTTCATTGCTGCTGAACAGCCCCTGGCTGCTTTCCACGACAATTCCGAGTGCCTCCACACCGGAATCGTTCAGATTCCCCATCACCCGGCGATCATTCTGGATGGTCACCTGTGCTATATACCCTTCCTCCACATATTCCAGAAAGGTGCTGTAGGGAATCACACGCGCCCCCTTGCGTCCGAAGGAGAAGATAATATTGACCAGAAGAAATGCGAGTAAGGCCACATAGATCCACATGTAGCGTCCCCGGCGCCTGGGCGGACGGCTCGGTCGCTCAGGCTTGTCTTTCTCTGTATCTGTATTTGGAGTTTCCGGCTTCATGAAGCACTATAGCGGGATACGTTAGAAGAAAAATAGAGTCATGGCAACGGACGTATACGCACACCGATTCGGAACTGTTTCCCTGCCGGTTGCGGGGGGCCTATTGCGATGTCCCCTGAATCCGGGAAATCTTGGCCTCAACGGGGATTCGCCCGGCCAGCTGCTGCATCACGGATTCTGCTTCCTGAACCGTATCGAACAGTCCAAGTCCGACTCTGAACTCAATTCCGTTCTGTACCTGCGCCCCGTAAATATCCATGGGCTGCGGAACATCCTGAAGCGAGCGACCAAAATTGGCAATGAATGCCTTCGCCATTTCATGGTCCTCATAGGAGATCAGATGGATCGTGTATCCTCCCGGAGACCAGTCAAGATTCCCCAGACCTGGATCCTTATTTTCCGCTGCATCTGCGTTCTCTTCCCCGGTCAATGATTGCGCCCCTGCATTCTCTCCCTGTTCGTCCACATCGTCCTCATTCGATAGAATTCCCAGTTCCTGCAACCCGGACACATCAATCGCAACACTGTCCACCGTGACCTGGGTGGAGTCCGGGATTGATTCCAGTACATGAAGTGGTTCCCGATCAAGAGCAGCCAGATCTGTCATGCGCAATGAATCCACCTGTGCAAGGGAGTCACCGGGTATAGTCTGGTTCAGGGAATCCGGCGGAATCAGCGGCTGCGCCATCAGCGAGTCCGCAATCTGCTGCAGCGAGTCTGCAATCGCCAGTTCACGCGCGGCAAGGGAATCCGCCGCCGCCTGACGCTGCCTCTGTTCCTCTTCAAGTGCAGCCAGAGTAAGACCTGCGCGGCCCGCCTGGAGCGATTTGGAATAGCTGGAGCGAATATATTTCAGCAGCAGCGGCAGGGTGAGGAGGCTGTCCTGTGCCGTTGCCGTGGAGTCCATGCGCGAATAGAATCCGGCCGCGTCCAGTTGCGGGACCGTCACCGCAACCGGCATCGGTCCCAATACATCTGCACTGTCTTTTACGGTCCACTCCAGATAGGCCCTGCCGGCTGCGTAGAGTGCCCTTGGTGCAACGGGAGTGGTGGTCCATTCCATGCCAAGATGAAACAGGTCGTTGATCACCGCTTCGCTGACTCCTTCCTGCCACGTTTCCTGCTGGTGTTTATAGGCTGCCTCGGCGAGCGTCAGCGAATCTGCAAGGACACGCTCAGGAACCGGGAGTCCCAGGCGGCTGTAGGCCTGATCTGTCAAATCCGATTCCGGGTAGTCTGAGATGATGATTTCATAGAGACGGTTGGCCGCCAGTGTATCTCCCAGTTCCCGCTGGACTTCTGCCAGTGCATAATAGGCCCGATGCACGACCGACTCGTCCTCATCCTCTTCAATCACCATACGGTACCATACCGATGCAGAATCCGGGCGGTTCATCGACAGAAAGAGTACGTTTGCCAATTCATACCTTGCGTTTGCCCGGTCTGCCAGCATTGCGTCAAATTTTTCCGGGGTCCGCGGCACCGCGGACACGTTCACCATCGGCATCACGGTTCCCAGGCTGTACTGTTCCCGAAGAGTGCCCTCCGGATCATCTGCCCGCAGTTCCGCCTGTGCCGCCTCAATCGCCGCAATGCGCCGCCAGTTCGGCGCCAGCGGCCGGTCTCCCCAGATCGCCAGAAAATCCTGACGTGCTTCCAGCATCCGTACGTCATCCCTGTGGTAGAGGAATCCGGCTTCCCCTTCGGATCCGGCAACCAGCACCTCGCCCCCGAACCCGTATTCATCTTCTATGACCGCGCCGCCACTGCGGAAGGCAGATTCTGACTGGCGCTGGCGCATTTCGCGCTGCATCTCTTCTATCTCTTCGGCCCGGCGCTGACGAAGTTCCATAACAACCGCGGCGAAACTGCTGTCATCCAGAGTGCCGAGATATAACAGGGAGTCCATCAGCACAACCCGATCCAGTACTTCGGAAAAACTTCCGAAGATCTCTGCCTGATCGTCACTGTCAGTGATCGCACCCGGCGCGGGTTTGGGGGGGATCGTCATTCGCTGGCTTGCGGTCTGCCGGCCGCCGAGGGGCTGGATTGCCTGTGCAGCGGTATCAAAGTGTGCGGCTGCATAGGGGTAATCCAGATACACATCCCTGTAAAACGTGCCGAGTGCATAATGCACCTGCCCGCGAACCCGGCTTCCGCCTGCGGCCGGATCGTAAAGTAACTCATCGTACTCGGTGAGCGCCTCACTGTAGCGCCCCTGGGCAATCAGCACCCGTCCCCTCAAATAGGCCAGCTGCGCCCGGTGGTCATAATTTTTATCATCCCGCTCCATGCGTCGCAGTCTCCGCATTGCTTCGTCCGGATCCACATGATCGGCAAGGACCCGCACCGTACTGAACTGCGCAGCGTAGGAGAGTTCATAAAACGGCTTGTACCGCTCTACCCGCTCAAATGCCGCGACGGCATCGGCATATCTGCCCAGCTGCTCCAGCACCTGCCCTTCCAGAAACTGCGCTCTGGCGGCCAGATTCTTATCTCGAAGTTCGGACAGTCCTGCTTCCAGCTCAATGGCCGCTTCCTGCCAGTTCTCATTCTGTACATGTAATTCCGCAAGTGCCAAATGGTAATGGGGGGCCCAGCGGGTAGAGCGTTCCTCTGCACTCATCACCGCCTGCAGGTGCGTAAACGCCTCCTCGTAAATCCCGCTGGCGATCAGCGTACGTGCCAGCCAAAAATTCGCCTCATCCTGGAGCGGGGAGTCCAGTTCCAGAATATCATTGAACTTTTCCTCTGCACCAACAAAGTTGCCGGTGAAAAACCACGCCTTCCCAATGGTCATAATCGCATCGTCCACCCACTTTGAATTGGGATGCTCACGAAGGATATCTGCACTCTTGGCAACCGCATCTTCAAAGGGCTTCTGCTGTATGGATGCCTGATCACCACCCCCGAAAAGAGGCAGGAATATGTTCTGATCAATCGGTTGCAGATCCAGCCGATCCTCAAAAGCCCGTATCCCCTCGGAGAGGGAGCGCTGTGCATTGTAGTACTTGTTGTAGTACGCAGAAAAGTCGTTGAATCTGGATCCAAGGAACGAGGTGCTGCTGCATCCGGCAAGGAACAGCAGCATACCGAGAAGGCCGGCGGGAAGATTGCGCATTCTGCTTAGTCTACATAGCTCACATGAACGAGGTTCGTGCGGCCTTTGCGGGGAAGTGGCATCCCCGCACAGATTACAATGGTATCGCCGCTCCTTATATACCCCTTACTGACCAGGGTTTGCTGAACCAGTCTGACTCCCGCATCCGTATCACTCTGAAAAGGAATCTGAAACGCTTTGGTCCCCCACAGTACTCCGACCTGCCCGATGACATGCGGAGAATCTGTAAATGCATAGACCGGCATCTGGGGGCGGTGTCTGGCAAGTGCACGCGCCGTGGTTCCGGAGGCGGTCAGGCAGACCAGTGCCCGTGCACCGACATGTGCTGCAAGTTCGCAGGCCGTTAAGCTGACCGCATCCGTGACATCCTGAAAATCTTCAATGGAACTCAGTCCTTCGGGGAGCCCGCGGCTTCGTTCCGGCAGTGCGTACCAGTGTTCTTCGGCGGACCGGATGATCCGGGCCATGGCCTTGACCACATGTGCAGGATGGGCACCGACCGCCGTCTCTCCACTCAGCATCACGGCATCTGTACCATCCAGGACCGCGTTCGCAACATCGCTCGCCTCGGCCCGTGTGGGCGCATGATTTTCGATCATACTCTCCAGCATCTGCGTTGCGGTGATCACCGGCTTGCCGGCCAGGAGACATTTATGGATGATCGTTTTTTGGGCGTGCGGGATGGAGGACATCGGCATTTCGATCCCCAGATCCCCCCGTGCCACCATGATTCCGTTGCTGACTGCCAGAATATCGTCAATGGACTCAAAGGCTTCCGGTTTTTCAATTTTTGCAATGATCCCTGCCCGGTGCCCCGCCGCTTTCAGGTGTTTGCGCAGATGTACAACATCGGTCTCATTGCGTACAAAAGACAGTGCGATCCAGTCCACATTCAGATCAATACCGACTTCAAGGTCTGCGAGATCTTTTTCGGTCAGTGCGGGCCCGCTCGTCCGCACGCGGGGAAGGTTGACCCCTTTTCTCGACTTTAAAAGCCCGCCCACCTCCACGCGTGCCTGAACATCTTCTCCCGTAATGGAGGTGACCGCAAGCACCAGCCGGCCGTCATCAATCAGGATCTGGCCTCCGATTGCCAGATCGCAGGCGAGTGCGTCATAACTGATATAGATGTGCTTTTCGGAGGATACGTCTTCTGGAGAACGGAACGCAGACAGCGTTACCTCGGCTCCTTCCAGAAGCGTAACCGCGCCTTTCTGAACCGCTCCCACCCGAATACGCGGTCCCTGAAGATCCTGCAGTATGGCCACCTGCTTCCCCTGCCGCTCTGCCTCCTGCCGAACCAGTGCGACCACTTTCCGGTGATCGTCATGCTCACCGTGCGAAAAATTCAGGCGCACGACATCCGTACCCGCTTCAATCAGGGCGGCAATCGTATCCCGATTATTGGAGGCAGGGCCCAGCGTGGAGATAATCTTTGTGTGGCGGGGCATCGTTGAGGACATGACAGGATCTGCGTTTGATTCGTATTGCTTCAAAAAATGTGCATGTCTTGTGAACCCTCTGCAAAACTATCTCTGAAAGTTGGAATCACGGGTTCGGATCGCATGATTTATATTCCTGATCAAAGAGGGAGCATCTCCTGCACATGCCGTCCCGATGACCGGCCAATTTCTTTGAGAAGAGATCCAATGCATCCATTCATTTACTGCCCGGTCTAACGGACAGCCCTTCGTAATGGTTCAGTCTGCTGCCTGATTCCGGGCGGAAAAATTCTCTGATCCAAGACAAATATCGCCGGGGATTCCGCAACATCATCTCTTCAACCTAAATCCTACATTCAATGCACGAACCGAAAATCAGGCACCTGCGATTTTTTAAACAAAATCACCAAACTCATCGGCCGACAGAAGGCATCCTCAAACGAAGCCTTTGAACACAGTCGGACTCCAACCATTCGCCGTCAGATACCAACAACAGGCCGTATCGTGAACGAACAGGCCATGATCCTGACCGCATTTTAGACATCCTGCGAAAATGTGTTCCCCTGTCCAGTTAATCGGGGATTTGACGCAGCATGCAGGATTTTGGAGATGATTGCCATTTTCGGCAATCTGCTGAAAACGTGGACGGTAACCGCAGGGGACGCACTGGACGGCGTGATGTCCGCAGACAGCCAAGCCATCCAGAATCGGGGAATCTGCTGAGTGAGACTTCGCCCAGAGCGTACCTTTATCTGGAGCGGGTCCGCTGGATTGCACGAATCCGATAGTGATTTTTCGAACCGGTTTGTTTATATTTGGCATGTACCAAACCTTTTTTCAATAAAATTCTACACAATTCTGGCAGCCTCCGTGTTGCTCATTGCGGGCTGTTCTTACTCTTCAGTTACTGAACTTGATCAGAACAATAATGAGGATCGGTTAAAGATCATTAATGAATAGCCGCCGGAACTGGTTGCCGCTTACAATGATCTCTGGATGGAAATTTCCTACGAGCATTCACAGGGTATAATGGATACCACCAAAGTTTTGAAAGCAAATCGCATTGCCGTTGAACTTTCAAAGTACGACGAACCCATGCAGCAAGCATTTGAAATCATTGAGATTGTTCGTGATGGTCATGAGGCGGGAAAGTCAATGGAGCAAATTGAGCAGGAAGTCAAAGAGTTAACCGTAATGAATTCCCGTTTGATTGGAAGTCACTGCTACACAGAAGCCGATTGTGAGAAATGCAAACAAGGCTGCGATGGGGCATACAGGGATACAGAACTGACCATCAATTTAGAATTTACTAAGAAGGCTGCAAAGTGTATTGGGACTGGAATGGGCGGTATGATAACGTCTCCAAACCTTTTTGGGGTCTTAGGGGGGTGGGTTGCATACCAGTTGGGGTGTCTCGGGTATGATGCCTTTCTATACACTAGAAAAGTAAGCAACAATAAAAGTACGCGTGATCAGTGTTTGGACCATTGTAAACCGCCAAAACCTGAATAGGCGATGAGGAAAAAATATATAAACATCTTATTATCTCTGCTATTTTCTCTGTTTAGTTTTTCGAGATACTGGCGAAATCTTGATGATGCTTACAGTGATGTGAACTTACTTTGGGGTGCACTGGTGACGGTGATTCTGGTGGTGTTTTTGTATCTGATTCTGGAGAAAGATATTGAACGATTTAGTGTGGCATGGGGCATTGGTATATCTCTGGCACTGGGGCTGATCTCCGTTGGGGTAGCCTGGTCCGCTCTGTCTGAGTTGGATATATTTATCGCCTGGGGGCAATATATGTGGTTTTCTGGCCTTTGGTTGATGGGAATATTTGTGGTGATGCCTCAAGAATATAAGCGCTACCAATGGTCATTCTTTAAGCGTGCAAGGCCAATTGAGGATGCAGACAGTACCGCAGAAACTACAAGTGACGGCATGATGTCCCCAACTGACAGACCGGAGCGTACCGCGGGGCAGGATGCCGATTGATTCCATAGGTCTCCACTCCGGCATGCCAAGTCATCGGAACGGACAGAAACCCCGAATACGGTGAATGCGGCTTCGCCCAGAGTATACAAAGTACGCGTAATGGATGCCTGAAACATTGTAAACCGTCAAAACCTGAGTAGACGATGATTCGGAAATATATAAATATCTTATTAGCTCTGCTAGTTCCTCTGTTTAGTTTTTCGAGATACTGGGGAAATCTTGACGATGCTTACAGTGACATGAACATGCTTTGGGGTGCGCTGGTGACGGTGATTTTGGTGGTGTTTTTGTATCTGATTCTGGAGAAAGGTATTAAACGATTTAGTGTGGCATGGGGGCTTAGTATATCTGCGGCACTGGGGCTAACTTCCGTTGGGGTAATCTGGTCCGCTCTGTCCGAGTCGGACATACTTATCGCCTGGGGGCAATATATGTGGTTTTTTGGCTTTTGGTTGCTTTGTTGGCTATTTGTAGCGACGTTCCAGGGGCATAAACACTATGAATGGTCATTCTTTAAGCGTGCAAGGCCAATTGAGGATGCAGACAATACCGCAGAAACCACAAGTGACGGCATGATGTCCCCAATTGACAGACCGGAGCGCACTGCGGGGCAGGATGCCGATTGATTCCGCAGGTCTTCACTCCAGCATGCCAAGTCATTGAAACGGGCAGAAACCCCGAATACGGTGAATGCGGCTTCGCCCAGAGCATACTGTGAGGCGGCAAACGTGAATCTATCCCGAATTTGCAGGAGGATCTGAGATAAGCCATGTCGACCATCCCCTGAAAATCTGTCAGCCCCTGCATGCAGCGGCTGCTTTTTAAAGATATTCATCATTCTATCTGACATTATGAATGCAAAATCACCACTGCAGAGGCATTTTCTACTTTTCTCACTGCCAACTGCCTCCAGACTGATTTTTGTGATTTTCCCTGCATAACCCCATCTGTAGTACGTTTTTCGTATCCGAACTCAAATCAATATGGGATTCGCAGACAGATACCTGGGGAATAGTTCAGTTGGCGGCTTGATTCGGAGCAGAGAAATTCTGCCATCCAGGAAGCAGGTATCGCCGCAGATTCTGCAAACATCATGCCCTGCAACCGGACGGGGATCTTCAATGTATGAGTTGAAAATCAGATGCTGTGATTTTTAAACCAAAATTGCCGAACTTATAGGCCGACATACAACTTCATCAAGCGAAGCCTTTGAACGACAACCGGAATCCAAACTTTCTCTGTCCGAGATCTACAGCAAACCGTCCGTATCATGAACGAACAGACCATTATCCTGACTACCTATCCTGCAACGCCGAACGAGGACGGGGATCTGCTGATGCCGCTCCCTGAAATCGCAACCCGAACCGCCGAGAGTGCGCTGACCGAATGCCAGAAATATGCAGCATGGGCCAGAACCAAAGACATTGAAACCTACGGGCCCGAAGGTGAGTGGGGGCCCTGGATGTTCACCGCCTGGGATGCAGACCTCATGCAGATCCTGGCCAGTTGTGACATTTATGAAAACGAAATCCCCTCTGCTCACGGGGTTGCCCCGGTCACTTGCATTGCTTATAATCCGCATCAGCCCGGTGCATACGAGGCCGCCCGCGACACCATCATGCAGCAGTTGGTCAAAAATATGGGCATGCTGACCATCAATAAAGCACCGATTCAGGAAGCCCGGCGATACGCGGCTAAGATGAAAAGGAAGCTCGGCAAGGCAGAGACTCTGGCCTATCACTTTGCGGCATTCCATCCCGTGAAGGGGATTCTGGTGCAGGTTGACTCCGAGGGAAACGAAATCCCCCGTCAGATGAACGGTGTCCATCTGACGGAGTACGCGACAGACAGTGCAACGCCGAAACAAAAACTCAACTGGGATAAAACGAAGATACAGATCATCTGACCTGCATTTACGGGCCCCATGCCAATCACTAAGCCATTCAAACCAATGCGTTACGCCCTACCCCTTGTTGCACTGCTCATGATCTCCAATCGTGCACAGGCACAGGAGCACCGTGCCATTGAGTTCCCCGATATTCCCGGATACTATACGCTGGCCTGCGACCTGCATATGCACACGGTTTTCTCGGACGGGAGTGTCTGGCCAGACATCCGTGTTCAGGAGGCACACCGTGATGAACTGGACGCAATTGCCGTCACGGAACATCTGGAGTATCTCCCGCACCGGGCCGACCTTCCTCTACCCGACCATAACCGTGCCTTTGAGGTCGCCAAAAATGCAAATCATGACCATCCCCTGATCATCATTCCGGGGGCGGAGATTACCCGTGCCATGCCTCCCGGACATGTGAATGCGATCTTCCTTACCGATGCGAATGCACTGGCGGCAGATCGGGGAGAAACTGCGATAGATGTCATGGATGTCTTTGAAGAGGCGAAGCAGCAGGGAGCATTCACATTCTGGAATCATCCCGCATGGACATCACAGCGTGCGGACGGAATCGCAGAACTGGACGAGATGCACCGGACACTCATTGCGGAAGACCTGCTGCATGGCATTGAGGTAGCGAACCAATTCACCTACTCGGATGAAGCGCTCCAGATTGCCCTGGACCATAATCTGGCGATCCTTGGCACCAGTGATGTGCACGGACTGATCGACTGGGACTTCGAGGTCGCCAAAGGCGGACACCGCCCGGTGACGCTGGTATTTGCAGAGGAGCGGACTGCCGAAGGTATTCATGAAGGTCTGCGGACCCGCCGCACCGCTGCCTGGCACCGCAATACGCTGATCGGGCGCGAATCCGAACTCCTGCCCCTGCTTCACGCATCCATCACCGTCGCGGGGGCAGAATTCCGGCCCGGCACCTCCGTCTTGAATGTTACGCTGATCAATCATTCGGATGCCCGTTTTTTGTTGCGAAACACCTCTTATTTTACGTTCCACGAGGATGCAGATCTCGTAGAGGTCGCTCCCCACGCACAGACGGGATTCGTTCTGAAAACGTCTGGGCATGATGCGCCTTATCTGATCACCTTTGAGGTTCTGAATGCGATCACCGCACCCGGTACGCACCCCGAAATCACGCTCACGATTGACACGGATTCTTCTCTGGAATGATCCAAAATTGTGACGATATGCCCCTACGCAGCGACTAAGGGGGTAACGTTTAATTCATTATTTCGTCTCAACCATGAAACGCTTTCTTGTATACTTTCCGCTCCTTCTTGCCGGCTGTGTGACAACCCAGAGCCTGCCGGTAGAAGACCGTTCCCGCACCTATGATATTGATTACGACTTTGTTTTTGACGCGGCAGTACAAATGCTTGCGGAGCAGGGCTTTGCAATCATAGACGCGGAAAAAGACGAAGGGATCATCAACACCGATTACCGTGCTGAGGGAGAATTCCTGAGTTTTCTGACAGGTTCTACACGCTTAAAAGTCTCCGCGCTGGTATCGGATGCGCCGGGGGGGACACGGGTTCTGCTCAATCTGGATGTTCAGGATGCAGATTCATCCGTGGACGGAGGCGGCTTCTATAATTCACGAAGCCTTTCGCCGCGCGTTGCCCGCAGATACTACCGGGATATGTTTGAAGCTCTGGACGCGTATCTAGCCGAGTAACTGGAACGGGTCAGCGTCAGATCCAGGGACCGGTGATGGCCAGTGTCAGCCCGTCCCACTGGATATTCACAAACAGCGTGGTACCGTCGGGAGAGAAGGTTGCCCCTGCTAACTCCGAGTCACTCACGGCGTTGCGAGCGAACTTATAAAGTTCCCCCTCTGGGGTGATTCCGACCAGAAACTGTTCATTCGACCCATCCTCACACACAATCAGATCTCCCCAGGGGGTAACCGTCAGGTTGTCTGCATTCTCAATCAGACCGGGATCGTTGGGCTCTACGAATAACTCCAGCCGGTCCTCTGCGGGAATCAGTCGCCAGATCTGACCACATTTGGCACTGCCCCCGTTGGTGCAGGCGAAGTAAACGGCATCATTGCCGTACCACATCCCTTCTCCGCGTGCAAACCGGGCTGCCCCCTGATCAAATCCTCGCAGGCGCAAGTCATTCAGTGGCGCTTCAACCTCGTCCAGATCAATCCAGCGGACATTCATCTGTGCCCCAGCGGTTACCATCTGTGTATCCCAGTTACGGGTATCCAGACTGGGGCTACCGACAACATGGAGTGCCTGTAACCGCCCACCCATTTCCAGATTCGCCGGATCCTGCGGAATAAAACGATAGATCAGACTATCGTGTGCATCTTCGGTCTGGTAGATGATATTGGTCGCCGGATCCACTGCCACTGCCTCATGATTAAATCGTCCCATTGCACGGATTGGAACCGGGCGGGCAATCTGTGGGGTGACGCTTGCAGGAACCTGAAAAACATAGCCATGATCCCGGGCAAGGGCATCTCCCGCCAGATGTGTGGTCTCTTCGCAGGTAATCCAGGTATTCCACGGGGTCGGCCCGCCTGCACAGTTACGCAGGGTTCCGGCGAGGCTCAGATATTGGGAGACGATCTCTTGTTTTGCGGTGTCATAGACAAAGGTGGTCGTCCCCCCAAGCGCGGGGCCTCCACCTGTACCGGCATCGTAAAGGAGCACCGGATCTATCCGGTCTGCAAGAACATTCTCCGTCCCGAATGCCCCCATCTCTGGATCTGCATCCAGATTTACTTCATGGTTGCGAATCACAACCGTCTCTCCCTGGGGGCCGGCAAAGGTAGCCATCCCGTCTGGTGCACCGGGCACATAGAATCCGTCACTCATTTGATCTCCCTTGCGGGACACGATCTTATAACTAAACTTTTCAGGAAGATCCATAATTCCTGCCGGATCTGATACCAGAGGCCCGAACCGTTCTCTCGCCTGTGCAGGAAAGCTTTGGCACCCAATCAGGGATTGAAGCCCGGCAAAACCAAGCGCAAATGCACCGGATGTCTTCAGAAACTGGCGACGGGAAGCGATGGAGACAGGACTTTTCAAGACTTGCATGATCTTCGTTGGTATGGTTAGATATTTAAGTACAAAGCGATTGAAGCCAAGATTGGCTTGTGAGCGGCTTCAACGCTCAAACAACCATTGTGTACCAAAATCCAGCATCAATTTTGGAGGCACGAATTCTGCATTCAATGGAGAGTCCTAGATTCGCCTCCACCGTCAGGGTAGATGGTATTACGGCTTTCTGACTTATGCCTCCCCGCATCGACGATATCAGTGTCCGTACGGAACTCCTGTTTTTGTCGGCTTGTTTCGTTGATGATATGTATGAATTTGGCGACTCTGCCGTTCTGAGCGTGAGATAGGATCTGGCGTGTTCCGTCCATCTTTCTGGCGGAGCCTGCACATGAATTAGGCGGCTGTGCTGATTTCGGGAGGGTCGCTTCCCGTCCGGCTTTCCAATTGCGGGGGAGTAAAGTGTGCAGTTCGAATTCCGGTGCCTTACCGATCCGTTTCAATGCCTTTTTTCCTGTCTCCGGCGAATGCATGGTAGATTACATGTTCGGCCTTCCAAGAATGCACATTTTATTTAGCAACAAAACAAACGGTGTACATGACCTATGGTTATGCAACTTTTTGAATTCGTGTGTAGTTAAGGAATCCGAGTTGATCACTTTATGCCAAATGTCACAAAATTCTATCCAAGACCATGGAGCCGGCGACGGTTCACTAAGCGAAGAGGATGTCAAAGCATTTTGTCAGGGATTGAGAGATATGCTTGCGGGGATGCACCATTATTAGTGCACGGGACGAGTATTGGGAACGAATTAATGGGGAAGAGGCCGACCTGCAGGATAATCCCCTAGTCTACTTGACGAAATGGTGAGTATCCAATCTACGCCTTGGGGCGTTGAGCCACGAATCTCGTTAGAGAACTGGACAGATGGTATGGCACGTGTGTGGGCGAATGTGGGGAGATATCTCAGAATTGCTATGGATAGGACTTCCGTAAGACTTCCGTGAAAGAATCAAAACATATCCATAATGACGGACTGCGGGACAGTTCGCAGAACAAAGTGACCGAACGGGCAGAGGATTTACCCGAGGGATAAAAGTCCTCCAATGTAGACTCGCCCCAAGAGTTGGCCGTGCTTATGCGTACGGTAATCAGCGGGACTCGTGTGGAAGAGTACTCAGGACCAATTCCACAAGCAGAACAGTTCGAAAGATACAAGAGGGTATTTCCAGGCGCAGCCAAAGAGATTTTGGACATGGCTAAAGAAGAACAACAGATCCGAAAGATGAGAATTGGCCTTGAGCGCCGCCGCATCAATGCAGCAACATCTGTATCATTCGGGATGATGAGTTTGGCAGGCATCGGTATTTTTCCGGGAATTTCATGGACGATTGCAGTTCCACTAGGGCTCAGTGGAATGATCACCTTTCTTCTGCGTGAATTCTCAAAGGTCTTGAAATCTCGTCCGTAACCTGACTCCAGTCCCAGACAAAAAACTGTTGTCAGAGGGCCTCTTGATGAACAGATTTGAGCGGCAGTACTCTTTGATCTACCGCCGCTCAGTATACCGGAGGATGCTTTGAACTCAAACCCCGAAGATTGTCAGTGCTGGATACTATCCGTACGACAATCCATCTACACTGACTACATTTCGTGTCTGAAAATTGTATCCGTTCCGCGGTATAATTCCGGGAGATCTGTTAAGGAAGTGACGAAGGAAACCGGAAGTCTTCGGGAATTTGAGGAATTCATTGATGCGGGGATATTGATCTCTTAGAGAAATTAGAGGGATCGGAATTGTTTTCCCTGTCTGTATGATCTTCATACCTGTACTGATACCGATATCACTCCTGCTTTGCCTTGAGGAATTCGCCAGCGATCATCTCCACCGCATCTTCCAATACCATCAGAACTTCTTCTTTACTGGATGTGCCCGTAGATCTACTAAACATTCCCCCATCAGACAATCCAATCGTCATGGCAACGTTTCCACGATAAATCCAATGCACGACATCTATGTTAAACGATACGACACAACTACCATCTGGATAAATGGCGAGTGCAGAAAAACGCAGGGCCCCCGGCGCAGAATCACGTACTGTGAATTCCGCCTGCCTCAGCGCTGACTCCGCCCCTGCCTTGACTGCATCTTCAAGCGGGAGACACTGCCCCTGTTTATTTTCAACCATGGACGCATCAACGCTGATTGCGTTGATTTCGGACAGAACATCCGGGTTCACATATTGTGCGGCAGATGAATCGACCACAAAAGCAAGTACCATGAAGAAGGGGATGGAGCGCAGCATGGGACGATTGGAGTTTATTTCCTGAAATATACCAAATCTCCATACAACTTTCCTGAAACCCTGGGTACGTAATCTGCGCCTTGTGGACTGTTGAATTGGCTTACATTCAAGCCATCTTTACCGAATATCATGGTGCATGAAGAAGATCCTGATATATGTTAGTGTGTAAATTGGGAATTTCATACATTTTTTGAGCATATAAATTTTTGGAGAATTTCGGGAACAAGTTACTCGTACTTGCGTACCAGCGTGTACTAGGTCGTCCATAACCGCCTGATTCCATGTCAGAACGTCCAAAAACTCAGAACCAAGCGCATGAGATTAACATTCCAAAAAACGGCACCCAAGAGCCGGTGGAGGAGGAGTATGTCATAACACCATACGGCAAAGTCAGCAAGGAAACCCTCCGCATCTTTGAGGAGGTGAAGGTTCGTAGAGCGCTGGCACTTAAACTCCTGGCCGATCATTAAGGAGCATTAGACGATGCCTTAATCGATAACGCTCATGCCTTGGACACCAAGCCGATGATCCTCAACCGGAACAGTCTCCTATCTGCACTCGACAGCCTCTATCATAGTTGCCGCATAGAACTCCATGAGAAGGCAGTGGACCCTATCCATGCCATTATCCTGAATCATCCTTTCATGGATGGCAATAAACGTACGGCATTGCATCTCCTGGAAGCACTCATAAATCGGATTGAATACAGACTGGTAGTGGAAGATCTCGTACCGTACGATCTGACTTCCACGGTCACCCCCCAAATGGAAATACGCAAAACAGGATTTCCGGGAAAATGAGGACTACTCGTCCCCCTTCTCATGGGTAAAGCCTGTGTCAATGAGCACGATCTGAATGTCGTATTCAGGAGTGCGTTCCTGCCTTGAAAAGCACCGTCTGGCACTGCAGGGTTTGATTGACGACTTGAGGGAGACGAATGCCCTTTTCGATCATCTTGTGGGGAAAAAGATATCCTGACTTCGAATACCACATTGCTCTGAGAAGATCTTAACATATATTTATGTATGAATCTGGAGTTTTTGTATTCTGAGGTTCTTGCAAAACTAATACTCTAGGCTAAAAAGTGCTCCTGGGTGCACTCAGATGAATAAAAATCTTCAAGACTGAGAGTTCTGCAAGATGCTCTTCTGAGAGCATATAAAATTTTTCGGGAGATTTTCGGGAACAAGTTACTTGTACTTGCGTACCAGCGTATATTAAGTCGTCCATAATCGCCCAATTCCATGTCAGAACATCCAAAAACTCAAGACCAAGCACATGAGATTGACATTCCACAAAACGGCACGCAAGAGCCGGTGGAGGAGGAGTATGTCATAACGCCATACGGCAAAGTTAGCAAGGAAACCCTTCGTATCATTGAGGAGGTGAAGGTTCGTCGAGCACTGGCACTTAAACTCCTGGCCGACCATTAAGGAGCACTATCAAGTTACTTTAGACGATGCCCTGATCTGCAACGCACATGCCTTGGGCTCCAAGCCGATGGTTCTCAACCGGAATAGCCTTCTCTCTGCACTCGGCAGACCCTATCATGGGTACCATGAAGAACTCCATGAGAAGGCGGCGGCCCTTGTCCATGCAATTATATTGAATCATCCTTTCATGGATGGCAACAAGCGTACGGCATTATACCTGACAGAAATACTTCTGGATCGGAGTGGATACAGACTGACAGTGGAAGACCTTGTACTGTACGATAAATTTATTCTGATTGCGAAGGGGGATATAAGTTACGATCAGCTTTGTGCGTGGATGAAGTTGATCATTGAACCCGCGTAACCATTCCCGCGGCTGCCCTGCCTACAAGTCCGGCTCGTCGCGGTGATTCAAAAATTTCTCATCTCCCATACGGTACCACAAAAGGCGGGGATCTGCAACATGTGGATAAAGCGCTAAGCTTAAAATAGCGTGTCAGGATTTCG
>JAJEFL010000026.1:0-8377 GCA_022820435.1 Rhodothermales bacterium | reverse complement strand
GGCTTTCAACGAAAATATGCCTTACGACCAGTTCATGACCTGGCAGCTGGCCGGTGATCTGCTGCCGAATGCATCCCGTGAACAGATTCTGGCGACTGGATTTCATCGGAACCACCCCATGACCGCTGAAGGCGGTGTCATTGACGAAGAGTATCGACTGGAATATGTCGCCGACCGTACAAATACAACGTCACGGGCATTCCTGGGACTCACCATGGAGTGTGCACGCTGTCATGATCATAAATTTGATCCTGTATCTCAGGCAGAATACTTTCAGCTCTCTGCATTCTTCAACAACATAAATGAACTGGGGATGACGGGGGATGATGGCAATGCAGGACCACTGCTCATGATTCCCACCCCTGATGAGGAAGCCATACTCCAGGAAAAGCGTGACCGAATTCACGAACTGGAGACCGCGTTGGACACAAGATCCAGGGAAATTCGCCGGAAAGCGCTGCATTTAGAAGTGCAAATGCCTGCAAATGCACTTGATGTCAAACTGGCTACGTATTTCCCGTTTGACCAGGTGTCAAGCGATGCAACCCCAAACAGGGCACCGAACGGTAAAGAGGGCAAAATCGGAGGTGGCACGCTGACTTTGATTGACGGCCTGTCAGGCGATGCCGTGAATTTTGACAGCGACTACGATTTCCTTGAGGTTGCAGAAGCAGGAAATTTTGAGCGGATTGATCCATTTTCCGTCACCGTCTGGATCCGCCCCGACACATTGGGGGCCTATACAAGAATTGTGGGCAATGCATTCCACAAGAATACCTACTGGCGCGGCTGGGAGGTATATCTTGACAGTCTGAATCATCTGTCCGTCCGGCTCATTCACGCGCTTCCACATAATTACCTCCACATCCGTTCCGAAACACCGGTTGCAGTCGACGACTGGACACATGTCGCATTCACGTATGACGGATCAAGTCAGGCGAGCGGTGTTCAACTTTATTTGCAGGGACAGCAGGTTCCGGTCAAGATTGAATATGATCATCTCTATAAGAGCATCCTGCCGGTAGATGGACTCTATCGCTTCACCAGCCGGCCACTGCGTATCGGGCGGAGCTACCGGGCATTCGGGGGCGATGACGGCATCTTTCTGGGAGACATGGATGAGTTAAGAATCTATGCCCGGCAACTCACAGACTCTGACATCGCAACGCTGGCCCATACCTCCGTAAAAGGGGATGAGTTATCTGTATTCTTAAATTACTACGATCAGCCCTACCGGAGACTGCTTCAGGAACTCAGGGAAGCGCGGGCAGATGAGGAGGCGGCAGTCAATGAGGTAATGGAGGTCATGGTAATGGAAGAGATGGATGAGCCAAGGGCCACCCATGTCCTTGAGCGCGGTCTTTATGATCAACCTCGTGAACTGGTTTCCCCGGGAACCCCGTCCGTCCTTGGCAGCCTGCCGGATCATGTACCTCCTACCCGCCTCGGATTCGCCGAGTGGCTTTTCAGTCCTGAACAACCACTGACTGCACGCGTCACAGTGAATCGGTACTGGATGATGCTCTTTGAACAGGGACTCGTATCTACGCCAGAAGACTTCGGGTATCAGGGTGCACTGCCCTCACACCCGGCATTACTGGATTATCTGGCCGTCTCGTTTGCAAACGATGGCTACGATCTCAAGGCACTTGTCAAATCAATGGTCATGAGTTCCACCTATCGTCAATCCAGCCTTGCATCCCCCGGGTTACAGGAACTGGATCCGGCGAATGCACTTCTTGCCAGAGGCCCCCGCCATCGGCTGAGTGCGGAAATGATCCGGGATAATGCCTTGGCTGCGAGCGGCCTCCTGGTCCATCAGGTCGGCGGCCCAAGTGTGAAACCCTACCAGCCTCCAGGGTTATGGATTGAGAAAGGAAATTTTTCGCAATTTCTACTTCGCTATCAGCAGGACGAGGGCGAGGCACTCTATCGCCGCAGTCTGTATACGTTTATCCGGCGGACCTCCCCGCCGCCAACCATGCTGGTTTTCGATGCACCAGACCGGTCCACCTGTTTTGTACGGCGTCAGAACACCAACACCCCGCTCCAGGCGCTGGTCCTCATGAATGATCCACAATTTGTTGAAGCATCACGCGCACTGGCCGAACGTGTCCAGCGTGAGATCCCCGGGGATCCAACCCTCCAGGTGGAGCATGGTTTCCGGCTTGCGACCGGGCGCCGTCCCAGTGGCAAGGAAGTCAAACTCATGACCGACCTGTACACAGAGGAGCAGGAACGCTTTCGTGAACGCCCTTCCGATATCGACTCCCTTTTTGCTGTTGGGGAACTGGTTGCAGATGCATCCCTTGATCGCACGAATACGGCTGCATTAACCATGGTTGCACAGCTTATCCTGAACCATGATGAAGCCTATACCAAACGTTAAAAACCGCCATGCACGAATGTCACAATTATGATCAGCAGTATACCCGCCGGGATTTTCTGACGCGAACGACGCTCGGGCTGGGTGCGGCAGCGCTGACTTCACTTCTCAATCCAGTATCGGCCACCGGTGCACAGATCAGCGGGGATCCCGTACCGGGAATCCTTGGAACTACACATTTTCCCGCACGGGTCAAGCGCGTGATTTACCTGCTGCAAAGCGGGGCGCCCTCACAATTGGATCTCTTTGACTATAAGCCTGCTCTGGAATCTCAGCATGGGGAGGAATTGCCACCATCGGTGCGGGGCATGCAGCGACTGACCGGCATGACAGCGGGCCAGAAGAGCTTCCCGATGGTGCAATCCCCTTTCTCCTTTGCACAGCACGGGGATAGCGGTGCCTGGATCAGTGATCTGATGCCCTACACCTCCCAGATGGTGGATGAACTCTGTTTTGTTCACTCCATGTATACGGATGCGATCAATCATGACCCTGCAATCACCTTCCTGCAAAGCGGTGCACAGCAGCCCGGCCGGCCTTCAATGGGTTCATGGCTGAGTTATGGTCTGGGGAGCGAGAATGCCAACTTACCCTCGTTCGTGATACTGGTCACCAAAGACAAAATGGGACAGCCGCTGTACTCCAGGCTATGGGGGAACGGGTTTTTGCCCTCAAAACATCAGGGAGTCCAGTTCCGTGCGGGCAAAGACCCCGTGCTTTATCTGAGTAATCCTCCCGGGATTACCCAGGGAGATCGTGAGCGGCATATGCGTGCATTGCGTGAACTCCAGGAATTACAACTGGAGCAGCTCCAGGATCCTGAGATTGAAACCAAGATTGCACAGTACGAGATGGCCTTCCGTATGCAGACATCTGTACCGGAAGTTACGGCCATTGAGGATGAGCCCGAATCAACCTTTACGCTCTATGGGGAGGATGCCCGGGAGGCGGGCACCTTTGCCGCCAACTGCCTTCTGGCACGGCGACTGGCCGAGCGCGGGGTTCGCTTTATCCAACTCTACCACCAGGGATGGGACCACCATGGCGGCCTCTATGGTGCAATCCAGAATCAGGCCAAAGAAACGGACCAGGCCTCGGCCGCACTAGTTCTGGATCTTAAGCAGCGTGGACTGCTAGAGGATACACTCGTTATATGGGGCGGCGAATTTGGACGAACCAATTATTCGCAGGGACGCTTGACCAGAGAAGGGTTTGGGCGCGATCATCATCCACGCTGCTTTACGCTGTGGATGACGGGCGGCGGAATCAAGAAAGGGTTCTCCTACGGCGAAACCGACGAACTCGGATACAATATTGCGCGGAACCCCGTGCATGTACATGATTTTCAGGCAACCATTCTGCATCTTCTTGGGGTTGACCATGAGCGTTTAACCTTCCGGCATCAAGGGCGGCGCTACCGCCTGACGGATGTTTTCGGGAATGTGGTCCATGACCTTCTGACCTAGCCATTCAAGCATTTAGCTTGCCGGCCGTGGATCCCACTGCAGGACGTGATCACCAAGCCCCGATTGCGCAAAAGGGGAATTTCACAGTGTCTAAGCACACAGATCATGGTAGTCCCGGCAGATTCAATGTCACAGATTCTGCGCCCCATTGCTCCGCGTGTGCATTCCCTGTTGATCTCACCGCAACATGCTCCATCACTGCACCCTAACTCAATGGGCAAGACCAACTGACGCTGCATCCGGGGGATTAAGTGTAACCGGGGCACCGTAAAGAGATAATTTCCAGCCACGCGGGAGCGACTGAAGTTCATTGGGGTTGTCGCTAAAACGAAGGGAGTGTATCACGGACACTGAAATTGAAACTATTTTGATTTTTTCTTATATTAATGGATATACGACATTTTTTTGGGAATTTTTCAATAGATTTCCGGAAGTTATTTTCGTTTTCGTCTAATTAGATGGATAAAAAACAAACCCGAACACCAAGACTGAAATATCTCCTGAATGACCTCCCGCCGGGATTCATCATAGATACGGCGTGGCTGAGTGCAAGGGGGATTGACTCAAAGTCTATCCATTACTATGTCGGTCAAGGATGGCTTGAGCGTATTATTCGCGGGGTTTATCTTCGCCCAGTGCCAAAAGATCTTCCGAACCGCCGCAAGCTATCCTGGGAGGCAGTACTCGTGTCGCTTCAGCAACTCATGGGACATAGCGTACACCTTGGTGGAATCAGTGCCCTCAAATACGCCGGGCGCATCCCGTATGAGTGGATGGGAATATCACAGCGCATCCATTTCTACGGCAATGCACCATCCTGGCTGAAGCGCCTCCCTACAATCGATAAGATTATCTTGCATAAGTCTACACTATTTGGGGATGACCCGGTGGGGATTGTTGACCGTACTTCCCCACAACGGGAAATCACCTGGACGGTTCGGGTTTGGGGGTGGCCAATGAAAGTGTCATGCAGGGAACGTGCCCTCTTTGAATTGATGGATGAACTGGGAGGTGACCCCGATTTTGAGTTTATCGAATATGTTTTCGGAAGACTGGATGGACTGCGTCCGCACCTTCTCAGCGCACTCCTGAAAGCATGCCGCAGTGTGAAGGTGCGAAGACTGTTCTTTGTCTTTGCAGATCTGTATCAACACCCCTGGCGCGAAGATCTGGATGTTGATCAATTTGATCTGGGCAGCGGACCTCGTGCATTTGTTCCGGGTGGAAAATTTCACCCCACCTATCATATCTCCCTTCCAGAACTCTTCGTGGATACTTCCTACGAAGATGAATGTGAATTCTAAAGATTTCAGTCCAGTTCAACGGATGCTGGAGACACTCGCAACCATCAGAGGGAGTTCATGCATACGCATAGAGTAATACGATCATCAATATGCTCTATCCGACCTTTGGAGACAGACCATTGGCCGTTTGTCTTTGCTCTATCACCATCTTGATTTGAATCTGGAACAATTTTGACTTTAAATGATTTTAATGGACAAAAAACACTTTTTAGGGAATTTTTTAATGGATTTTCATGAAAAATTTTAAAATCTAATAGATTCCATGAATAATAAACGACACAGAATGCCAAGATTGAAAAATCTTGTTGATGACATCCCGCCAGGGTTCATCGTGGATACGGCATGGTTGAAAGCAAGGGGGGCCGACTCAAGTTCTATACATCGCTATGTTCGTCAGGGATGGCTTGAGCGGGTCATACACGGCGTGTATCGTCGCACACTGCCACAAAATGCAAATGATGATCCAAGGCTGTCCTGGCCGACCGTCCTTGTATCGCTCCAACAACTGATGAGGTATAATGTACACTTAGGTCACAGAAATGCTCTAAACCATGCCGGCCATGCCCATTATGGGTGGATAGGAGAGGGACAGAGGATTCATTTGTACGGAGACGTACCCTCTTGGCTAAAACGTCTTCCTACAACAGACAAGATCGTATCGCATAAGTCTACTCTATTTGGCAAAAATCCGGTTGGGATTGTTAACAGTCATCCTGTCACCTACAAAGAAATTTGGACATCAGGTATATGGAGTTGGCCAATAAAGGCATCCTGTCCAGAACGTGCTATCCTTGAGATGATTGCCCAATTACCAGGCAACCTAAGCTTTGAATATGTGGACCTGATCTTTGAGAATCTGATGGATTTAAGACCACAACTACTCATGAGACTCTTAAAGGTTTGCCGCAGTGTTAAGGTTCGGCGGCTGTTTTTCGTTTATGCCGAACGGAAAAATTTTGACTGGTTAAAATTTCTTGACCCCAAACAGATTGATTTTGGCAGTGGGCCGCGTGTACTTGTACCAGGCGGAAAATTTCATTCCACCTATCATATCTCCCTTCCAGACTTTATCGTGGATACATCCTACGTAGATGACTGCATCTTTTGACTACTACAGAAAACAGGTTCAGTTGCTGATGGAGGTTCTACCAACCGTCGCAGAGGAATCAGACCTTGCACTCAAGGGGGGCACTGCCATCAATATGTTTTATCAGGATATGCCAAGATATTCCGTGGATATTGATCTCACATGGCTGCCAATCACGGACCGTGCACCGGCACTAAAGGACATTGATCATGCATTTAACCGCATTACGAGCGCCATTCTGGGCAGGCATGCTGGAATCATTGCAAAACGATATCCAAATCAAAGAACTGGGCTCCCTCAAATCTATGTAATACGCGACGAGGTGGATATAAAAATTGAGACATCCACTATAGCACGAGGCACCGTGAGGCCATTTCGTCTAATGAAGACGACGAATGCTGCAAATGAACAGTTCAACTCGGTGACCATGAAGTTGGTATCCTTTGAAGATGTATATGGTGGAAAGATCTGCGCAGCACTTGAACGTAAACATCCGCGAGACCTGTTTGATGTCATGGTGCTTTATGAGAATGAAGGGATGTCCGATCAGCTCTTCCGAGTACTTCTTGTATATGTCGCATCCTCAAGAAAAACAATACATGAATCGATATCACCAACTCGACCGGTCGCAGAAGAATATTACAACGAGGAATTCAGGGGGATGGATCTTCGAAATGTTTCGCTAAAAGCGCTGACGGAAACTGGCCTTCGGCTACATGAAGATATTCGATCAAGATTTACAGATGAAGTTGAAACCTTCCTGATTTCACTCCATAATGTGGAGCCGGACTTCGGATTGATTGGATTCCCCGATGCTGTAAATTTGCCTGCGGTTCGCTGGAAACTGCTGAACCTGGGAAGGCTCAAAAAAGAGCAACCCAAAAAACATGCACAGCAGCGGGAGGCAATCCGGCGGTTGTTTCAATAAGACAAGTTTATGCAATGCGCCAGATAGAATCAACGCTTATCCATCTGGTCAAAACCACGGATTGTTGGCACTACCCGACGAATTCAGTGATGGAACTACTCTGGTAGAAACCAAATGCACTATCTCTGAGAGACCTCCATGTATGGGATCTGGCAAGGACAAAACTCAAACCCTGATCACGATTATGTGAATCATGGAACTGGTGCAGATTATCCATGGAGTCTATCGACCTCCTCTACCGAACTGTGATGAGCGTATCTCGTGATTATCTTGAGAGAACTACCCTGCTGATGGAGGTGCTCCCCAAAGTCGCCAAAGAATCAGAATTTGCCCTCAGGGGAGGCACCGCCATCAATATCTTCCATCAGGATATTCCAAGGTTACCTGCGAGTATTGAACTCACATGGTTACCGGTTGAGGATCGAGAGATTGCGGTCAGGAATATTGAGGATGCCCTCCGCCGCATCGCTGACGCAATCATGGATAATCATCCCGGGATCTATGCACAATACCTGCCGCAAAAAAGGATTGCCTGCCCCCGGATCATTGTGTTTCAGGGAGATACATGGATAAAGATTGAAACATCTATGGTTAAACGGGGCACCGTACTGCCTCCGGATTCAATGGTAACCTCCAAGGCCGCAACCAGGCAATTTGGAGAAATACGGATGAATGTTGCCTCGTTTGCGGATACGTACGCGGGCAAAATCTATACTGCCCTCCGACGTAAATATCCGCGGGATCTATTCGATCTGATGATATTCTACAAGAACGGGGAGATCACAGATGAATTGTTCCGGGTGTTTCTGGTCCATGTTGCCAGTTCAAACCAACCGATACACAAAGTACTGTCCCCATCAAATTATATCCTGAAGGAATTGTACAATCTCTGTTTTAAAGGAATGACCGGGAAAACCATCCCGATTGAAACACTTGTTGAAACCGCTCAGCACCTGCATTCAGATATTGCATCACGGCTTTCAGGTTCAATTGCAACCTTTCTTCTCTCCCTTCATAACGGCGATCCAGATTTTCAACTGATTGGGCTCCCCGAGGCGGAAGACCTTCCAGCGGTTCGCTGGAAAGCCTTCAACTTGAAAAAACTTAAGTTCCTGGACCGCGAAAAGCATACAAGGCAGCGCAAGGCGCTTGAAAAATTATTCCACTAACGAACGGTTCAGAGAAATTCGTAAAATTTCATTCAAG
>JAJEFL010000173.1:0-40929 GCA_022820435.1 Rhodothermales bacterium | reverse complement strand
TCATCATTGCGGCGTTTGCGCCGGCCGACCTGCGCATCCGAGCACACCGCATACGCACGAAACCGAAACTGCGTGTCCGCCGCCCATTCCCGGACGGTTTGTGACATCAGTGCCAGACTGGGAACCAGATATAAGACCCGGCCACCAGCCCCCGCCAGATCCTCGGCAATCCGAAGGGAAGTGAAGGTCTTGCCGGTTCCGCAGGCCATCAAGAGTTTACCCCGGGATCCCGGTTCCTGAAGCCCCCTGACCACATTGCGGATCGCTTCCTTTTGATGCGGGCGCGGGGTCTTCTGCGGGGCTTTCTCCTCCACCTTCCCCGCGCCAGCATACGCGGCCCAGTCAATTGGACTTTGTTTGAGGTCATGAAGGCCAATACGGAGGACGGGGACGGCCTGATCACGAATCGTGTCTTCGGCCTGCTTACTCCAATGCTTCCCCGTCGTATCAATGATGACGCGGCGCTCAAAATGCTTCTTGCCTGACATCGCCAGAAAGGAGTCCAGATCCTCCTTCCGCAGCGTCTTCCCTTTTGCAAAGAACTTGCACTGGATCGCACACCAGCCTCCCGTATCCCGGATCTTTGCCACCAGATCTACGCCGATGTCCTGCTCCGACATTCCCCGGCCGGATGCCCATGCGGCGTACGTCACGGGCGGCGCATACTGCGCTTTCTGAACCGGGTCATGCGTCAGAAATGCAATGCACAGGTTCTCAAACGCGGTTCCTTTGATGCGTTCCTGATTGTGGCCGGAAGCCGCGGCTTGTTTGCGCCAGATGTCAAGGATGTGCTCCAGGGAGGATTCAGGTACAGGCATGATGGATGAAATAACAGTCAGTCTGAGACCAAATTAACGAATTTCGCTGAATTTCAAGGTTGTTCGAAGCCTGCACCACATAGTGACACGACCTGTTAACGCTCACCATTCCAATGCCACGCAAGATATTGGGTCACTCACTGAAGGATAATTTGTCTGAAACGGGAGACATCTGCCAAATTGTATGGTCCGCAATAAATTTTAGTCATGAGTAAGCATACCAGCACTCTTTCGTGTACAACTGAATCCCGATCTTCCTGTCTTGCCTGCTGCACCGAAAAATTGCAATCTGTTCCGAACTTCTGATGATTAATATGGGAATGTCAAATGGGCTTGCTATCTGCTTCGTGCTTAACTTGTATGTTCTGTAACCAATTCTCATCAAAAACATGATCTGGACGAAACTGAGCAGACACACCGATCTGGGACTACTCATCCTGCGTATAGGATTCGGCCTTGGTATGCTGATCTTCCACGGCTGGGGAAAATTAACCGGAGGCCCGGAAACATGGGCAAACGTTGGAGGGGCCATGGAGATCTTCGGGATCGGCTTTGGCCACACTTTCTTTGGCTTTCTCGCCGCTTTTGCCGAGTCAATCGGAGCGATTTTAATCATCCTCGGACTCCTCTATCGCCCCGCTGTCGCGATGCTGGGATTTACCATGCTTGTCGCAACGCTCACACTGGCCATCACTGGAAATGGGGATCCCTCCCACGCGTTCAAGAATTTCTTTGTCTGCGGGGGTAAGTTCCTGATTGGCCCCGGAAAATATAGCCTGGATTACATGTTTGGTAAAAAAACGATAGGGAGCACTGCGGTACTGGCGTTGCTTTTTATCGCAATCCCCGGCACATCCTTTGCGCAGCACAGCACGGTCCATGACCAGTTGACCATGCAAAGCCAAATCCTGGATTCGGAGCGGAAGTTTGCCGTCTACCTCCCGCCCGATTATCATACAAGCGAACGCAGCTATCCCGTACTTTACCTGCTGCATGGCGCAGGTGATGATCAGACCGGATGGGTTCAGTTTGGCGAAGTCCGTCATATTGCAGACAAGGCGATCAGGCAGGGACAGGCAACTCCGATGGTCATCATCATGCCGGATGCCAATACAGGGGTTCGGGGATACTTCAACGATGTCACCAACTCATGGCGCTATGAGGATTTCTTTTTTGAGGAATTGATTCCTCATGTAGAGGAGCGATTTCGGATCAAGTCCGAAAAACGCTATCGGGCCGTTGCCGGCCTCTCCATGGGTGGAGGGGGCTCATTCATCTATGCACTCCGCCGCCCGGAGTTCTTTTCGTCTGCTGCCCCGCTGAGCGCATGGGTCGGGCCGAGTTCTGCCGAAGATTACAAAAGCGTGATGGAGCGCTGGGGGAACGATCTGTCGGATATTTCCGATGAGGAAATTGAAGACTACGTTAAACGGCACAATGCAGTTGAACTGATCCGTTCGTTACCGGAAGACGGGATGCGGACTGTTCGATGGTTTATCGACTGCGGCGATGATGATTTTCTGTATGAAGGAAATTCACTGGCCCACATTGAGATGCGAAAACGCGAAATTCCACATGAGTTCCGTATTCGTGACGGTGGACATACATGGACCTACTGGCGCGAGAGCCTGCCGGTCGTCCTTCACTTTGTCTCGCAGGCATTCCACCAGTACTAAGTGAGTGCTCGGCCTGAGAAGGTAGTTAGAGCCTAATCTTGAATTCTCCGTGATCCAGTTCGCTTTGGTGACCTTTTATGCCATATCAAATCAACTTGCATGAATTTTGAGAACTTCTACCTGGAAACTCCATCTCTTGTGTTACATGCCATGATCGTCTGGCAATGACTCCGTTACTTGCTCGCTATACAGAATCTCTCTGGCCCGTGCAAATTTATTAATCCATCTTTGCCATCTTCATTGAAGAACTGTATTTTCGCCGTTTTTGCAGACAGGGAAGTTCCCTGCGGTAGGAACAAACGTCATTATCCTGAGTTTACCGAAGTCCTGCATAAGGGAAGATGTAAGTGTCCCTCCAATGCCCTGATAATATGCTTACACATTCAAATCTGCCTGAAAACTCACATTCGCCTCAGGAGGGAGCGGTATTCTATAAATGCGCACTTCAGGTGAATCCACATCACTATAAACAGAAATTTCGTGGTCAACCGTCTGACGGAAATGCAAAAGAGCATGCACAGGCAATCATCAAGAAGGCAGTGGAACTAGGAATTAAGGTGCTGGCAATCACCGACCATAACAATGTGGATGGGATTGCTGATTTCCGAAATGCGGGGCAAGGCCATGATATTTATATTTTTCCCGGCTTTGAATTATCATCAAATGAGGGGATCCATCTCCTATGCCTGTATCCACCAGACATAGGCAATGACAAACTGGAACGCTACTTAGGAGAGTTGGGGATTCGCAATACTCAGTCATCGGCTGAACTTTCCGACAAATCCTTTGCTGATGTTCTAAGAATTGTTCACGACCAAGGCGGGATTGCTATCGCTGCACATGTGACAAATGATAAAGGCCTCTTTAAGGTACTTGATGGTCAGGCAAGAATTCAGGCCTGGAAGGACGAAAACCTCCTCGCTGTTCAAATTCCGGGGGAAATTGATGATCTACAGCCTGGCATTCGTGAAATAATAAAGAACAAAAATCGTGACTACCACCGCTCAAACACTCTGGATAATGCCATAGCTGTAATTAATGCTGCAGACATTGTTAATCCCGACGATCTGGAAAAACATCCCGCGACATGCCAAATCAAAATGTCAGATGTCAGCATAGATGGATTGCGTCAAGCATTTCTTGATCCTGGATCCCGAATTCGCTTAAATCCTAAGGTTGAAGACTTAGATCAGCAACTTTATTCGGAGATTCTCGAATTGAATTGGCAAGGTGGTTTCCTTGATGGTGTACAGATAAAGCTAAATCCCAATCTGAACGTACTTATCGGGGGACGCGGCACCGGTAAGTCAACGGTTATTGAGAGTATTCGTGCAGTACTGGGTTTGGATCCAGTTGGTGACGATGCACAGATTGCACATGAGGGGATTGTCCGCCAAGTGCTTCGAAGTGGCACAAAAATATCAATACATGTACGTTTGCATCGGCCAGTCGTCCATGACTATATCATTGAACGAACACTGCCTAATCCACCATTAGTTCGAAAGAAAACTGGCGAAATAACTGATCTAGTGCCTACCGATATTCTTCCTAAAGTTGAAGTTTTTGGTCAACACGAGATCTCAGAACTAACAAAAAGTCCTGAGAAACTTACCCGGTTACTTGATCGTTTTGTTGAACATGATGAATCGCTCTCAAATCTCAAAGCGAATCTAAGAGGACAACTCCATACAAATCGTCGTATACTATGCGATACATCTAGAGAGATTAAATCCACTGAAGAAAAACTTGCTGCACTTCCCGGTCTGGAGGAGACATTGAAGCGATTCCAGGAAGCTGGACTTGAAGAAAAATTGAGAGAGCAGAGTCTGTTAGTTAGAGAGGAACGGGTATTGAGTTCTATTCCAGAACGCCTACAACCCTTCCTTGATACAGTTGAAAATATAGAGCGTGAATTGCCTATTGACCGTACATTTCTGTCGGAGCGTGCTCTCAAGGAGTTACCGGGCAAAGAAATCCTTTCCACCATAAACGAAGTGCTTATTGAATTGGAAGCGTTCATGAGGAAAGCGTGTAATGAATTGAGACAATCGGTGACTAAAGCTGAACACCGGATTGATGCTATACAATCGCAATGGGAAATTCGTAAGCAGCAGGTCATGCTTAGTTATGAAGAAATTCTTCGTGATCTCCAAAAATCCCGTGTAGACGGGGAGGAATTCATTCAACTCCGCAAATCAATTGAAAAACTACGTCCGTTCCAAGAACGACTGAAGATTTTAGAAAATTTAGTAAGAGAATGTCTCGAAGGGAGAAGAGCACTGATAGCCAGATGGGAAGATCTGAAGGCGAAAAATTTTCGTATTCTTGATCAGGCGGCACAAAGAGTAAGTGCTAAACTGAGTAATCGTGTCAGGGTCAGTGTAACTTTTGGAGGAAATCGAACATCCCTGTCTGAGTTGTTGCGTAAGGAAATCGGCGGACGTCTAAGTGAAACAATAACTAGCCTGGAAGATGTACCGGAATTATCTTTACCTGAATTCGTGAGAGCCTGCCGTTCTGGAGCCGATGAACTAATGTCTGCGTATAGTATACCCCTTGCACAGGCCGAACATATTGTTAGAGCTGACCCTGAGATTTTCATGAAGATTGAAGAACTGGAACTTGCTCCAGTTACAATAATCCAACTTAACACAGCGTCAAAAGGGGAAGATCCAATATGGCAAAAATTGGAGCAACTATCAACTGGGCAAAAAGCAACTGCCGTGCTCTTGCTTCTACTTCTTGATTCAGATGCACCTCTAATCATAGATCAACCCGAAGATGACTTGGATAATCGCTTCATTACTGAAGAAATCATTCCCCGTGTAAGGGAACAAAAACAGCGGAGGCAATTTACATTCTCAACGCATAATGCGAACATCCCTGTACTCGGTGATGCAGAGATGATCGTTGGACTATCTGCACACGGAGATCATGTCGGATCTGCTCGCATCAATCATGGACATATGGGATCAATTGATTTTCGGCCGGTTCGAGAACTTGTGGAAGAGATACTGGAGGGTGGTCGTGAAGCATTTGAAATTCGCCGCCGAAAATATGGGTTTTGACCAATGACTAAAACTGAATTACTGGAAATTATCGCACAGGGAGAGAATTCGGAGGTTGAGTTCAAACGTGATGATATACAACGAGAATCTCTTGCGAAAGAAATGTCAGCATTACTAAACACTGAGGGAGGCATTATCTTGTTAGGTGTAGAAGACAACGGCGAAATCTCTGGGATGTCTCGGGATTGTCAATCTGCCGAAGAGTGGCTTATGCATATTTCTCAAGATTGTATCTCCCCAATTGTAGCACCCAAATTCAGTTTCATCACCATGGATGATGATAAACAAGTGGGGGTTATTGAACTTCGCGCAAAACGGTTTAAAAAGCCTTACAGAGCACGGATACAAAAATTTTGGGTGGCATATGTACGTGTTGGTAGTACATCTCGTAAAGCATTCCCCTCGGAAGAGGTGAGGCTTTACGATTACTCTGAAATGGTCAAATATGAAAAAGGTCCTGTCCCAGATATGGATATGGAAAGTTTGGACTGGAAACGGGTCTTGAATTATTTCAAAGTTATTCTAAAAAGGCAGCCTCCAGAACTTGGAGAGACTCTCAAGTGGCGGAAGATTCTTGTTAATTCCGACTTACTAGTTGAGATGGGGAATGATGCATTCCTTACATCTGTTGCTGGACTATTGCTTTTCGGCAAGAACCCAAACCGAAGATTGCATCAGGCTGGTGTGCTGGCAGTAGCATTCCATGATACTGAAAAAGACTATAATACCATTGACGAGGAGCGAATTCGTGGACCACTGGTATCGCTTTTTTCGGATGACCATGTCACAATCGAAGGTGGAGTCATTGATCGTTCCGTAGATTTTGTTAAGCGAAATATGGGCGGGGTCGCACGCCTTAAAGGTGCACGAAGACATATTGAAAAATCATACCCTTTAGATGCTGTCAGGGAATCAATTGTGAACGCAGTAGTCCACCGTGATTACACGAAAGACAGCACAGACATCGAAATATCATTGTACAGTGACCGGTTGGAGATCATCTCCCCTGGCGGGCTCCACAACGGAGTGACAGTTGAAAAAATGAAGCAGGGTATTGTTAGGGAAACTCGAAATGGACTCCTTAGGGATATCCTCCGAGATTACCTCTATGTTGATCATTTTGGGATGGGAGTCCGAAACCGAATTATAAAATCAATGCGAGAGCATAATGGGACAGAGCCGGAACTCATTGATGCGAATGACCGCTTTACGGTTCGCCTCTGGAAATCACCCCCACAGGCACAAGGTCCAGAATTCTCTAACTCCTGAGTGCAGAAACTAAAATGATCCTGCCGGCATTGATGGGACGGCAGACTTCCGATCCGATTTTCATTCAGTTACTGCAAAAGTCCACTTTTGTACATCAGAATGATTTTTGAGGAGTGACCAGTTTGATACCCACGGCAGCATGAGGTATTGATGGATGCACAAACATACAGATTGCTCAATGATGGAATCTTATAGAACTCAACATGAACGGCCGAATCCTGCCAATTTTGAACCGTTGACGGTATCTACTTCGGGCATTTCCATCCCTGACGGGAACACGATGGTCAGTCTGTTTTCAGGGTGTGGGGGAATGGATCTTGGATTTATCGGTGGGTTTGAATTTCTTGGGCGTGCATATGACCAACTTCCAAACCAAATTGTTTTTGCGAATGATCTTTCGGCCGCGGCCTGCAAAACCTATCGCCAAAATTTTGGAACCCAAATAGAACAGGGGGATATGGATTCTGTCATGGATCGTCTGCCCGGCACTTGCGACATTCTGACTGGTGGTTTTCCCTGTCAGGATGTATCGATCAACGGCAAACGCCAAGCCGCAAATGGTCAACGTACCATCCTTTACAAGCGCATGATCAGCGTGATCCATCGATTACGTCCGAAAGTCTTTGTCGCAGAAAACGTTAAGGGGCTTTTGTCCTGCACATTGGGCCGACAGGCCCTCATGGATTTTGAAAACTTATCAGATTATGCAGTCACCTGGAAGGTCTGTGTGGCCTCCAAACTCGGCGTTCCACAAAAGCGGGAACGTCTCATTATTATCGGAATCAGGGGCGGAACTGAATTCAGATTCCCGTTATCCTGTGAAAGTGTGACGGCAAAAGAGGCAATTGGCGACTTAGAGACGATGACGGAAGATCAAGCGATCAAACATATTTGGAGTAAGGCCAAACGCTCTCCCGAACAGGGATCACGCATCCTTAAAGCGGATCGCCCGGCCACGACAATGCGGGCTGAACATCACGGAAATGTTCAATGGCATTATTCTCTGCCTCGCCGGATATCCCTAAGAGAACAGGCAAGATTTCAATCGTTTCCTGACAAGTTTGTATTTCCCTGCGGCATGCGAGAAACAGAACGGCAGATCGGCAACGCCGTCCCGCCAGTTATGGCATGGCATATTGCGCGGGCTATTCACAGACAGGTTTTCTCATGAATCAAGCAGAATTCATTCAACTTATGGATCATACGGTAGCCGTTATGAATACTGAAGTTGCAACCGGTGTGGACGGTTATTCTAATTCAAAAGTGTTTGAAAAAACCGTATTGAAGCATCTTGGCATGCTATGTGCCAACCGTACATACGCTTCGCCAACTTTTAGAGATCACGCTTTTCCTGACATTCTAGTCAACGGTTTTGGTATTGAAGTGAAACATTCAAAGAAGGGCTCCTGGCACGGGACTGGAAACTCTATTTTTGAAAGTACAAAAGATCAATCAGTCGACAAGATAGCGTTGGTATTCTGTCGCTATGATCTGCCAGAAATTCGGTGGAGATGGTACGAAGATTCAATCAGAGGAGTACGCGTATCCCACTCTCCAAGGTACATGATCGATATGGATAATGAAAATCACTTCTTTTCTGAAATAGGCCTAAGTCTTGATCAGTTTAGGCAGGCTGATTTACGTAGTCAAATGAAAATTGTGAAAGATCATGTTCAAGAACGAATTAATCCAGGGGAGCGCTTATGGTGGCTTGATGAAGATCAAGAGCATACACTGCCAGCAAGTGTGCGCCTGTACCGTCTTTTAGACCGTGAGACCAAAGCCGTAATACGAGCTGAAGCAGCGCTTATGTGCCCCCAAATATTCAAAAGTTCACGTCAAAAAGGAAAGTACGACGATGCCGCTATGTACATCCTTACGCAGCATGGGGTACTTGCACCACAAACCCGTGACCTGTTTACGGCAGGCAGCGTTGGAGGTGCTGAACGCGGGGGTAATTATCTGATAAAGGGAATTCAGAGTAATACTGTACAGATCGTAGCGGCTGCACAGCGCCTTGATGATGCCCTCTTTGTCGAGTACTGGGGAGAGAGTTGTGCCCCTGAATACAGGCTGAGGCGTTGGCTTGAACTTGCCGATCATTATCGGCCGGATGACCCACCGTCCAACTACATTTCGTTTGCCGAATCCGTCGAAGGACAGAAATAGTGTCTGAATGGATTCTGACTTCACGGTGATGAAAAGGGGGAGACGGAACCCCTACTTCCCGCTTTCTGCGCCTGCCTCAACACGCCATCCACATATGGATGCGCGGGAATGGTAATGCCTCCTCGCTCTATGTTACGGTCGGAATCAGGGGGGTGGCCATGGGGGAGATCCCCTAAGTGTGGAACTAAGGAACCATCCGGCGGAAAATTCTAACCAGCAGTGTATGGGGTGGGTGGATCCCGCTTGATAAAGTAATTGTCTATGAACCAGTCGAACATGGACGGGATCGGGGTCGCATAGCGCCCATTCCGGTTATCAAGTACCCCATTACCGAGTGCTAGTTTAAATATTTTAGATGCTTCCTGCTTCTCTACATCACGTAATAGAGATGCCATAATTGCTTTCCTAGTCTGTGTTTGGTCCTTACGTATACCTGCAAAGGCTCTGGCAATGGCCGCACGGTGATCCTCGTCAAGCCCGTCCGCGCGGGATTTATAAAATTTTATTCGCTGCACCCGCCCCGCTTCGAGCACCGCCTGCAGCCCCTGCGGAGTCATCGCTCTCTTATCCGCCCGTACCCGGAACGCAGCGGCCTGCGCATAGACAGACACATGCTGCGGCCAGCCATGGGTCTGCTGCATAATCGTATCAATCCAGTGCTTGGGATCCCCCTTGGCCCGCCCATCCTTCTTGAGCCAGTCCTTGATCACCTCCCGTTCCCCTTCCGGTTTTAAAGGGCCCAACTCTATATAGCAGTTCGCCTTGAATCTGTACACCCCTAAGCCTTTGAAGGCTTGCTTCGTTGCACTCAAGCCGGCGGCGGCCAACATCACAGGTCTGCCCATTTCGCCGTTATGAACACTGTTAAAGAATATCTGCACGAGTTCACGGTTTTCCTGTGGCTGACCAGATTGCTGCCCCAGCGTTTGCGCCTCGTCCAAAAATAGCAGGAGCGGATCCTTCCCCCGTTCGATGATACTCTGAGGGGTATGACCGGGGAGTTTAAACTTCGCGGCCCCCTGGATTTGAATCCATTTATCAAATCCAACATCGGCGGCAATCTCGTCAAGCAGAGGCATCCATCCATCCCCCAGTTTCTGACACATGGTATCCGTATCCCAGAGTGCCCGTGTGTTCACCCGCACCGCCTCCCAGCCTGCATTCTCTGCCAGTTTCGTGCACTCATGGAGCAACGCGGTCTTGCCCGCACCAGACGCGGCCTGGATCAGAAATATGGTTCCTTTTTTGGGATCCTGCTCCGTCCACTTCAGGCGGCGATGAAACCTACCCAATATTCCCTTCCGTCCGTGGAAATACTTCGCTTTGCCCCGGTCTTCTAGATCCGGGTTTGGGTCTGTAAAATCACTCATAAGGTATAGTGGTGACTATCGGCAGGACAACAAGGAATGATTTCCCAAATAATTTGTTCCCCTGTGTGGCGCATCACCTTCCGCGCTTGGCGTAGACAGATAGGATCCTCACAGCCATCTCCCCTGCGGCCATACTGCAGATAGTGTCTGGAACAATCTGCCCCATGAATATCGCGACGATTGACCACTGTCTGGAGAAAGTACTCCGCTGGCAGGTGATTCTGGTTGGATACCCGTCATAAGCATACGTTCGGCTGCCCCCTTTAAGTATCCGACACTCCAGGAAAATCAACATACCGGCAGATTCCGAGCCTAAATGTTTGGCACCGGGAGATGAATACCTTCAGGGTTGGATCCTCACCATTCTCAAAAAATATTCGACAATATCGGGAGGAAATCCCAAAATGCCCTGACTGTTAGAGGGATAATGGATAACTGTCCATTGAATCCACAAATCACGGACTGCCCCCTTTCAATTTAAACATATCAATTGCGTATATTGAGGTTGTTCAGTTATTGGCAACCATTCTTGAAAACTCATGATTCGTTCTATTTGCTCGTTTGCCGCTGTTGCGGTCCTTTTTGGATTCACGGCTCCGGTTATTGCCCCATCAGGCTCCATCGGTACCGGGCCTGGTCAGATCAGCCCGCGTAAAGCATACGCACAGGGCAAGTCCCTCACCTTTAAGGTGCTGGCCTGCAAGGGATGTCCAATCCAGAAATCTGAATTGGACAAGAACCGGGCAGTCAGTCTGGCGGCCAGTCTGGAAGCGGTGTACGCGGATGAAGAAACCGGATCGCCGGATGACGATATAGTAAGAGGGCTGTGCGGGCCGGATACAGAGGAAAAAGATTGCGGCATCCGCATGGAGGTCGTCCATTATTTTCTAACCCGCCGATACAAGTTGCAAACTCCCATCCGGGGAATTCAAGACGAAGTGATTGATGAAGGATAACATCGTCAGTAAAACCACCTGTGCCTTAAAAGGGCTGGCATTGTCTGCCCTCTTGAGCATGGTTCTGTGGGGGCCGTCGCAAACCGCCTTTGCTCAGGGTACCCCGTGGATTGCAGAGCCCCGCACCGGCAGTGTCAGTGTTTCATACTTTAATCAGAACGCGGAGGAATTCTACCGAGGTACAGAAACCGTGAAAGGACCTCTGGAAGCTACCGGGGCAAGTCTGGGGCAGAGTACAGTGTGGATTCATGCCAACTACGCAATCAATGATGCAGTTGCCGTAGATCTGCAGACGGCCTGGGCACAAAGCAAAGTGGATGGTGCCGTCGGCCCGTCCGGTGGAGAGGAGAGTTACAGCGGGCTATTTGATACCAATCTTTCTGTGACCTGGCGCTTTGTAGACGAGCTGGTCAGCAATAATGCCCCCAGTATTGCGGCACGCGTGGGAATAACCATTCCCGGCGGGTACGATACCGGCTATATCAATTCACTCGGTGATGGTGCCAGTGGATTTGAGGGATCCCTGATTGTTGGTAAATTCTGGCGCGTACTGGGGGCATCAGGGGAGATTGGCTACCGGCACAGAGGATCCACTTCGGTGAACTCCAATGCAGTCGGTGCCGGGAACGGCGGTGATGTTGATGTTCCATCGGAAATATTCATGAACCTGTGGGTCTTTGTTCCGGTTGGCAACCGGATCCGGATAGGCGGTAACTACCGAATGGTTGATGCCACATCGGGAATTGATATTGGCGGAGAAGGTTTTTCGCCAAGCCGATTCCCCGGCCTGGAAGAAGACAGCCAGATTCTTGGCGGCCAATTATTTGCCGACCTGTTGGGCAGTGCAAGCGCAAATGTCTTCTTCGGGAGTATTGTTGGAGGCCGTAACACGGCAAAGTCTACCGTATTTGGTCTTGGGATCAGCGTAGGACTCGGTGGCGGCTTTGGTGGTGGACTGTAATTGCAGAAAACCGAATATCGTTCCTGAATGTCTGACGGAAATGGGCACTATTACTGTCCAGGTTATGTGACATTAATGTTAATCCACGAACGGGAAAAAAGGTAGATCCGAATGGAGGCACAAACGATAAGATCTAAGCGGCGCTGGAATGACTCCTCCCTCTGGCAATTTGGAATTGGTGTCTTAGGGGTTTTGATCTTCACGACTTCGATTTCTTATGGTCAGGCGACCAATTGGGACAAGGCGGATTCCTTGAATACCGCTACAATTGACCACTCCGCCTGGCAGACAATTCTGGACACCTATCTAATCACTGATGATCCATCCGATATACATCTTTTTGACTATCAGGCACTCCAGGAAAATGCAACAGACCGGCAGCGCCTGAATCAATATCTTGAAAATATTCAAGGGCTGGATCCCCGCCGGTACGCAAAGGATGTTCAGATGGCATACTGGATCAACCTCTATAATGCATTGACCGTGAACGTAGTGGTGGATGCCTATCCCGTTGAATCTATCATGGAAATCCATGACGGAGAGAATCCCGGTACGGGCCCGTGGAAAGATATCCGTGCAAACGTGGCCGGAGTTCCTCTGACGCTTGACAATATTGAGCACGACATCCTGCGTCCGATCTGGCAGGATAATCGGATTCATTACGCGGTCAATTGTGCCAGTTTAGGCTGTCCAAATTTGGCACCTGAAGTATTCACATCTGCGAACCTGGATACGTTGATGGATCAATGCGCGAAAGATTTTGTGAATCATCTGCGTGCAGTGGAACTTCTGGATGAAGCGTTCGGGGTTACGTCAAGTTTGTATTTCTGGTATATGGACGACTTTGGCGGCTCGGAGGCAGGTGTGCTGGCGCATCTGCAAAAGTACGCAGACCATGATCTGGCCGAGCAACTCAAAAGTTTTGAGGGATCGCTGGATCACGAATATGACTGGCAACTTAACGGGGTGGTTGCTCAATAGCTTCTCCTTTGGCCATCCACCCCCACACCCTCCTATTCAGGAATCTGGGGGCATGCTGAACCGGTTTGCCGCGAGATTGCTGCCTCTATGTCTTCGCCTGAACAGGTCATAAAGTAGGGCCAAAAGAATCAGACCATACTCTAAAGGCCGCACCCACTCTGGATGTGCAAATGGATGCATCTCCATATTGTTCAGATTCAGCCCGGTGATATACGATAACAGCACTGCTACAGACGCTGTCCATGCCCATGCACTTGGACGAATCGCCGCAAAAGGCAGCAGCCATAACAGATACCAGGAATTAACAACGGGCCAGAGCGCAAACAGCCCGCCATAGATCCAGTCCCCCCGCACAATTGCACCCGAAGCATCCCGGCGATAGACCAGATAGTACCCTCCTATCATGATGGCAAGTACAAGTCCACATAGAATCCGGGCGGTCGCATTCGTCACCCAGGGTTTTAATAGACTGAACAGGGCCGCATTGAACTCCCATTCGCGGGTAAACACAAGAAGCGTCTCCAAGTCTGTGCTCCCCTGCAAAACAAAAGGCAGATAGATCAGCACCAATGCTCCAATAAAAATCCCCCAAACATGCAACCCCCTTCGCACCAGAATAAACGGAACGACAAGTAATGCCAGGATTTTAGCCCCCACAGCCAACGCCAGAAAGATGGCCGCACTGTAAGTCCGGTCTCTTTTGACCAGCACGACTGCCGCAAGCACAAGAAAAACAGCAATACCATCCGGGTGTGCGGTGAAGGCAATTTCCTTGATCACCAAAGGGCTCCATGCATAGAGCAGTACTGCCGGTGCAGGAGCCAACCGAAGCAACAAACCGATGGTCATAAAATCAAAAAGGATCATGATCACCTGCAATGCTGTGACACTGCCTGGAGCAAGCCCATATCCCCCCAGAAAGACAATTTGGGTTACCGGTCCATAGATCGTCGGCAACTCAGGATAGTTGATGCCATCCAGAATACGCTGGAACTGATCCGGTACACCTGCATCACCAAAGAAAGCTTCAGGAGCCAATCCATAAGGAGTGCCGTCCTGAATGAAGCGAAAAGCATCCCATAAATATCTGTAGAAATCATCCTCGTAGAAGGGGCCGCCAATGATCCCGCAGATCCGAAACAGAATTGCCCAGCCGATAAGCCGACTCACTGAGAATTTTTGATCAGGATGGCGGCGGTAATAGGCATAAAGAAGGAAGGTTGCTGCCGCAATACAGCCGGATAGCCCAAGGAAGAGTTGAAGTGGTGGATCCCCTGAAGTCTGTGTAATCCAGGAGAGCAGGCCATACGCCAGTAAACATATTAAACCCGCAATATCAATCGGAGAAAGAAATCGCATCAACCTCGGCAAGGGACAAAAAAGGGACGGGGATGCTGTCTCTGAACGAATGCCCAGAACATGAAACTGCAGTCGCAGTTGTCCAAAGTGAATATCGGCATGAATTTATTCGTGAGAACATGGGAGATGGTATATCCCAGCGGCAGCATGATGCGATCCATGTCAAAATAATGCATGGCGCCAGATGCAGGAATCCGTACCATCGAACTCCTGCCTCTACAATTTTGGCCATTATATGGTATTTTGAGTATATACGGTTCTGAACTGCGACAAAATCCATGATGACTGATAACCTGTTTTTCTCGAAGCACAATTTTCGTGCTGTGTTAGTCTCCCTTGTACTCGTACTCCTGAGTGCGCAATCCACACTGGGCCAGAGTCGGAGCAGTGTACCTCTTCCAGAAGGACAAGGAAAAGAACTGGTGGAGCAGTTGTGCACCTCCTGTCACGCAACTTCTACAATTACGAGGTCGGGGTTTGACGGCGTAGAGATGTGGCGTGCAGTCCAGGAATCCATGATGGAACTACCTGAATCAGAAGCCGCCAGTATTGCGGAGTATCTGGCGGAGCATTTTCCTGCCCGTGAAAACCGGAAGCCCACGCTCGTGGACGGACCGGTTGAAATAGACTTTCAGGAATGGCTCGTTCCCACACTTGGACAACGCTCCCGTGATCCGATTGAAGCTCCGGACGGCTCCATCTGGTGGACAGGAATGTGGGCCAGTCTGGTCGGACGGCTGGATCCCGTGACAGGAGAAATGCAAGAATATCCCCTGCCCCCCGAAGCAAGGCCGCACAGCATCGTTCCTGATCATGACGGCTTTATCTGGTACACTGGCAACAGCAATGGCACCATCGGTAAACTTGACCCCGATACAGGTGAAATTACCGAGTACCCGACCAAGGCCGGGGATCCTCATACAGCAGTTTTTCATCCAAATGGAAAACTCTACTTCACCGCACAGCGGGCCGCAATGCTTGGCCGACTTGACCCTGAGACGGGAGAACTCACTGAAATCCCAACCGAGCCAAGACCCTATGGCATTATCGTAGCTCAGGACGGTATGGTATGGATTGCCTATAACGGGATAAATAAACTGGCCGTGATGGACCCCGAGTCCATGGAATTGCGCTATTATTCAATTGCAGAAGAAGAAACCCGAATTCGTCGCCTGGGCATTGATTCCAAGGGAATTATCTGGTACGTGAATTCCACCATGGGGCGAATCGGCCGACTTGATCCGGCAACCGGTGAATTCAAAGAGTGGGAATCCCCGAGCGGTCCACGATCCCATCCCTATTCTCTGGCCGTGATTAACGACAAAATCTGGTACAATGAATCCGCAATGCGCCCGGATGCACTGGTCCGATTTGATCCTGAGACTGAATCTTTTCAGAGCTGGGCAATCCCAAGCGGCGTGGGAATCATCAGACATATCTGGGTGACCCGCGAAAACGAACTGCTGATCCACCAGAGCAGCTCTAATCGCGTTGGCCGTGTAACCATCAAGGATCTGGCAAACTGACCGGCGGCGGATATTTGTGGGATTGTATCCGATGGGCACCTTTCTCCACATTTTTTTTAATTTATTTCCAGCGAGATGGGACTTTTAGTAAAAAACCAGATATCTGGATACAATAAAGGGGCATCCCCGAACCTGTTTTTCCTTGGAACAAACCGCTCCCGGAATCATTTCCCCTACTATCTATAGAGGCTCTTGCAAAACTAACAATCCAGGCTAAAAAGCACTCCTGGATGTCCTCAGATGAACAAAAATCCTCAAGATTAAGGGTTTTGCAAGATGCTCTATAGTTTCCATTATACCCCATGCGTAATCGTGATCGCAGATCCCCCAATATAGAAGACCGGGGAAAAGCAAAGTATTTCCACGGGCGGAAACAGATCCTGGCCAACTTCAAGGAACGTCTGGAGTTCGCAATGGCCAATACAGAGGCGGGAACCACATTCCTGATCCAGGCTGCGCCTGGCGCGGGCAAGACCGCGCTGCTCCATGAATGTGCACGTCTAGCTGCAATAGAGGGATATGCAGTGGCAGAGGTCGATCCGCATAAGCTTCTAGATCCAGAGGTGCTTCACGAATCTATTGATACATCATGGATGCGATGGCGTAGATGGCTCACACATGGATCGGCTAGCGTAGATGTTGGTGTATTCAAGGCGGGAGTCGCCCTTGGCGGGACGGCAAAAACCCCTCTAGGTGTCATTGAAAAGGGGAAAGGAGGGCTAGTTCTACTGTTGGATGAAGCGCAGTTGATGGACGACCTTGCAGTGGGGACCGGGATTCCGTTTATTGATGCGAAGGCCCTGCTGACCGCAATCCACAACGGGCGGACTGGACGCCCCGTGATGCTGGTCGCCGCCGGGCTGAGTGCAACGAAGCAAGCATTTAAAGATTTGAAAATCTCAAGATTCAAGGATAACTGCTATGTTGAACTGGGCCCGCTAAAGCCAGAGGCGGAGCGGGCCGTCATTCAGGACTGGCTTAAGGAAGATGGAAAGGCGAAAGGAAATCCCGCGGCATGGATTGATGCGATTGCGGCAGAGACACACGGCTGGCCCCAGCACATTTCTGCCTATGCACAGGTAGCGGCGGTTCACCTGCGGGCAACGGGGCGGAAGATGACCCCGGAGAAGTTGAATACGGTGCTCGAAGCGGGGCGTTTGAAACGGACAAAATTCTATGAAGCCCGTGCAGACGGACTCATTGAGGAGCACCGCGCAGCCATCGCCAGGGCTTTTGTGGATGTACGGGAGGATTCCACACAGGCATACTCCGTAATTATGGGTTCCCTGATACAGGACTTCGGCAAGAGTAACGCAGAGTCTATCTTCAAGCGTGCACTCGATAAGGGTGTGCTGGACAACCGTGCAGGACGTTTCTGCATCCCGATCCAGTCCATGCGGGACTGGTTTCTCGATAATTATTTCATCGAGCGGGATCTGCCTTGACAAACCGCTTTTCGCCTGAGTTCCACGCCTACACTTAGGGCTCCCGACGACGAATTCTGACCTGACATTATCCCTGACATCATCCATAATCCTGATCCTAAAATAGAGCGGTGGCCATCTATGCCGGATCCGGCCGTCCATTGATTGCATCATTAAATGATGCAATGCCGCCGAATGAGAATTTTCGTACAGGACACGCCCAGTTTGTTTAGAACCGCCTGGACACATCCAAGCATGCTAAAATCGCTCAGATTTTACCCTTATCCACCGACCAGATTGTTTCTGGATAGATGTCGGCGATTGAGAAACAAAAAGGGTTCGTGTGAAGGAACGTCTTATTACGTCTTCCCGCCTACATGTCCGCCACATCCGGTATCCATGCATCTGCTCTACCGTATTCAGAGCCGACAGGCCCTCGTGCCCCCTCCCCGCATATCATACAGACGGAAGAGATCTGAAAACAGCACACCGTGACAGAGGAGGCCAACAACAACCCCGCTATGTTTGAAGCACTTGGCTTCAAATCATATGTAACCTGAGGGACTACCCCGCTGCAGCAGAAAAGTTGGCAGCAACCTGACTCCAGTTCACGACATTCCAGAATGCAGCCACATAGTCGGGACGGCGATTCTGGTAATTCAGGTAATAGGCATGCTCCCATACGTCCAGCCCAAGAATGGGCGTATGGCCCTGCATATATGGGCTGTCCTGATTCGCGGTAGAGTACACATGAAGCGCACCCTCCGCATCAACAACAAGCCATGCCCACCCACTGCCAAACCGCGTTCCCGCAGCCGCCGAGAATTTTGTCTTAAAATCCTCCAATGAGCCAAATGCATTGTCAATGGCCGCTGCCAAAGCACCGCCCGGAGCGTCTCCGCCACTAGGGCTGAGGATTGTCCAGAAAAGATTGTGATTGGCAAAGCCGCCGCCATTGTTGCGGACCGCCCCCTGGATCCCCTCCGGTAAATCCGAAATTCCACGCAAGAGATCTTCAATAGATTTGCCCTGAAGACTTGCATGCCCCTCCAAGGCGTTGTTCAGGTTCGTGGTGTACGCATTGTGGTGCTTCCCATGGTGAATCTCCATGGTTCGCCGGTCAATGTAAGGTTCCAGAGCGTCATGCGCATACGGAAGACTAGGAAGTTCAAAAGCCATTTAATTGGATTGATTTGGTGTATGAGTGAATACTCTGAAGAACACAGATGGTTCCATCGTTCTACGAATATCTTGTGGGTTCATTAAGGGCGGACCTCCATCAGACGCCTGAAGTCCGTCCCGGTTAAGCGCCCATCAGAACGCAAGCGGTCCAGCGCCCGCACAACTGCCTCCCAGTCCGTCTCCTCGGAATTTGCCGAAGGATCCGGGAGCAGCATAACCTTACGAAGCAGTTGTTCAATATAGGTAAGACTTCCCGGGTTTTTCGAAAGATCAAGTTTGACCGAAAAGGTCGCCCTCCCCCGGTTTACCTCCATTGTAATGTGTGTTCCACGAAGCTTTGACCGCTTAGATTCAACAAATACAATATCCCGGTAGCATACAGTCTGAGACGGCTCTAGGTCTGAGTTCTGAAAAATCAGACGGTCTTCCAAAAAAACTGCACCGTCCCGTCCGTTGCCCAGGAAGGTGCCATCATACAGAGCAAGGACATCTTCGGAATGCGTCCCTTTCGCATAATCACGGGTTGCCCCCCTTAGCTTTTTTGAGGGAATTTCGGGGGCAACATACAACCCGATCTTCGGAGCATGCGGCAGGAGATCCTCGATCAGCGTTCTCATTTGAACAACTACGGAAGAGTCACAAATGAACCCGGTACAAAAAAGGACAGCGTCAGATCCCGGATTCCCGGAATGAAACCGATCCCCAATAACAGAACTGCACAGGCCACAAGAATAATGGAAGACGAACGGGGAACCGGGAATGTGCCGGATTGAACGGCCGGGTCCGAATCCTCGGCAGGCTTCATCCAGAATACATACAGTACGCGCAAATAGTAATACCCCGAAAATACACTGGCCAGCACCCCCACAATCGCCAGCCAGGTCAGCCCCGCGTCCACCGCCGGTGCAAAAACGGCAAGCTTTCCAAAAAAACCTCCCAGAGGTGGAAAGCCCGTCAAACTGAACATGAACACTCCCATCGTGACCCCGATCAGAGGCTTCTTGAAGCCAATACCTGCAAGCGAATCCAGCGTCTGCAGGCGCCCCTCTTTGCCATCCCACTCCAATAACGCCATCGCACCGAACGCCCCGATATTCATCAGTGCATAAATCAAGAGATAGTACACTGCACCCGCATACGCTTCACTAGTGCCCGCGGCCAATGCAATGAGTACGTAGCCCGCATGCGCAATAGACGAGTAGGCAAGCATCCGCTTTACATTATCCTGCGTCAGGGCAAGAAGATTTCCAAATACGACCGTTACCAGTGCAACGAGCGCCAGCGCCAGCTGCCAGTCGGCACCCCCGATATCCAATGTGCCGATTCCATGGTGGAGTACCAGCACCAGTGCGGCAAAGGCGGCCGCCTTGGAGGCGGTTGCCATAAAACCCGTCAGCGGGGTGGGTGCCCCCTGATAGACATCCGGTGTCCACATGTGGAATGGAACTGCACCCACCTTAAACAGGAATCCAACCAGAAATAATGCCACCCCGACCCAAAAGAGCGGCTGTAATTCACTCACCGAATACCCGATGGCCATCTCCGTAAAATACATGGTCCCCGTTGCACCGTAAATGAGCGCAATGCCATACAGAAAGAAGCCGGTTGAGAATGCACCCAGTAAAAAATACTTGAGTGCACTCTCCAGTGCCCCCGCGTCACTGCGAACAATGCCCGTGAGAATATAGAGTGCGATGGACATGGTTTCCAGTCCCACAAACACCGTCACCATGTTGTTGGCCGTCCCCAATAGAACCATCCCGCTCGTCGCAAACAGCATGAGCGCATAGATCTCCCCGTAACTGCGCCCGATCCCTTTCAGATAGGGAACCGAGAGGATCACGGAAAACAGTGCACTCAGTAAAATGGTCACACTGATAAACGAGGCCTCCCCCCCTGTCTGAATGAGCGAAAAAAACACCGTTGAAGCAGGATCGGCAACCTTGAAGAGTTCATACACCAGCGCAATGCCGAGCGACATCCCTGCCACCCAGGGCAATTCACGCGCATCGTTACGGAAAATATCCCACACAATGACGATCACCCCCACAAGCGAGAGCCAGAGAATGGAGGCCCCTCCGGCCAGGTCCGTCAGGATAGTATCAAATGCAGATGCGATCTCCATAGAAAAAATTTACTTGTCAAACACCTTATCCATAGCCTGTGCTAAAAGCACATCCATCTGAGTAACCTGATTCCCTGCACTGTGAGTCGTCAGTTCAATGGTGACCTTATTGTATACATTGTACAAAATGGGATGATGGTCCAAATGATCTGCATGGAACCCGATATGTACAATGAAGGCAACAGCCTGGCGAAAATTTTCAAACTCAAAGGTTCGGACAAGTCGGTTGTCGCGAAACGTCCAACTCGGCAGGGACGCAAGCGCGTCCTGACGTGTCTTTTGATCCAGCGGTTCACGATTCATGAGCTTACTATACTGATTAAAGGATCCATCCACTGTAGAAAACCAGCCATACCGCTGCGTAAACCGGCAGCAGGATCGTCAGTCCGTACTTGACTAAGTAGCCAACAAAGGAAGGGACATCCGCACCATTAGATTCGGCAATGGCCTTGACCATAAAGTTCGGTGCATTGCCGATATAGGTCATCGCACCAAAGAACACCGCCGCAATTGAGATTGCGGAGAGGTAGAGCATGGACGCGTCCGCATTCGCAAATTCCCGCACATCCATTGCGTTATTTACATCCATCCCGAACTTACCCATGGCAGCCGCCAGGAAATTCAGATAGGTGGGCGCATTGTCCAGCACTCCCGACAGCGTACCGGTGCCCCAGTAAAAGGTTGTCGCATTGAGACCGGATGCATTCTCCGCGGCATAGTTCGAGATCAAGGCCAGCGCCGGCACCATGCAGGCAAAGATGCCAAGAAACAGCCAGCCAACCTCCCGAATCGGCTCAAACGTAAACTCGTTCTTTTTCAACGCCTCCTGATCACAGTACTTGAAAGCAAGCACGCACATGGAGAACATAATAATCTCCCGAATTCCAAAAGGAAGATGGTAGGTGCCAACAAGGTCAAACGGGGTGCCCTTTAATGCAGTGATCACATTGGGATCAATAAAGACAGAGATCACAATGATCACGACAAAAATGAAGCTGCGGTTCCCCTGCAACTCAATCGTCTTGCCCGAAGAAATATCTGTGGTTGACTGCGCCTTGTTGCGACTGTCAATCACATAGAAAATGCCAAGTAATACCATCAGGGTCGGGATCCAGATGTACCAGACATGGGCGGCGGTCCAGAAAAATGGCACACCGCGCAAAAATCCAAGAAACAGCGGCGGATCCCCAATCGGGGTCATCGCTCCACCGACATTAGCAACAATAAAGATGAAGAAAACAATATGATACGCCTTCAAGCGTCCCCGATTGAGACGCATATACGGGCGGATAAACAGCATTGCTGCACCGGTGGTGGCGATCAGGTTTGCAATGACAGCCCCCACTGAAAGGATTGAAATATTCGCAAGCGGAGTTCCCCTTGCATTGACCTTCAGGAAGATCCCGCTCGCCGCAATAAATAGCGAAGCCACCAGCGCAATGAACGAGAGATACTCCTGCAATGCGTGAAGCATTGAAATTCCATCCCCTAACACAAACAGATAATATATCGTTACAAAGGCCCCAAGGCCAACGGCATACTTCGGATAATGATGGTGCCAGTGATGCCCGTAAAAGAGCGGCCCGGTTGCAATCATTAAAAGAAGAAGCACAAAGGGAGCCACCAGCCATAACGGAGGGAGCACTTTGGCATGTCCGCCACCGTGACCGTCCCCGTACTCCCCTTCGTCCGCGTGTGCCTCCTGTTCGCCATGATCCGCGCCCTCGGCGCTCTCCAGCACTCCTTCCGCACTTCCCTCAGTTTCATGGACCGGTTCTGGCACGGCTTCATTCTCCTGGGCCAGAACCGTAGAACTGCCGAAAAGAAGGAGTAGGACAAGCCACAAATAAGATGTACGTGGAATCGTCATTGGACTCAGGATTTATTAGGGTTGATATGTTGTTGGATCCGGTGATGATGGTGTAGATTGGGCGGCCCTTCGTTTCATTTCAAAGGTGCGCTGCAGACTCGGATCATCAATCTCGGCATAGGCACGCTTCTCTTCAATGACTTCGATCAGCCGCGCTGCTGCCGGTTCACTCACCTTTAAGAAGGGCTGCGGCATGAGTCCCATCCCAATCATGAGCAGTGCCATGGGAACAAGGATCACCAGTTCCCGGCGATTCAGATCCGGCATATTCCGATTGGCTTCCACCGTTAAGGGACCAAAAAACATCCGGCTCAGCATCCAGAGTAGATACACGGCGGCGAGGATCACCCCTGTCGTGGCAATGATCGTCAGGGCGGGCATCCCCGGGGCCTCACTGCCAAATGCTCCAACCAGAATCAGAAACTCGCCAACAAAACCATTCAACCCGGGCAGTCCCGCACTCGCCAGTGCCGTCAGTACCATAAAGAACGTCAGGATCGGTACAGATCTGGCAATACCGCCATAATCCGACATCAGGCGCGTGTGCCGCCGCTCGTACAACATCCCGACAATCAAAAATAATGCACCCGTGGAAATCCCGTGATTGATCATCTGAATCATGGCCCCCTGAATGCTTTCAAGCGTCAGTGCAAAGATCCCCAGTACTACAAAACCTAGATGACTCACACTTGAATAGGCCACCAGTTTCTTGGCATCCGTCTGTGCACGGGACACCAACGCACCGTACACAATTCCAATCACAGCAAGAATCCCAATCAAGAGCGTATGCGCCACCGAAGCACTCGGAAAAAACGGCAGACAGAAACGAATCAGACCATAGGTCCCCATCTTCAGCAGTACGCCGGCCAGAATCACCGACCCGCCGGTCGGTGCCTGCACATGTGCATCAGGCAGCCAGGTATGGAATGGGAACACCGGCACCTTAATCGCAAACGCAAATGCAAACAGAACAAACAGCCATGTCTGCATCCCCAGCGGAACATTAAAGGATAACAGCTTCAAATAATTTGTCGTAAATACCCCATCGTTGACCGCATTCCCCGCCGCATATCCAAGGTACAGAATCGCAACCAGCATCAGAAGGGAACCGACCATCGTGTAGATCACAAATTTGACGGCCGCATAGATCCGGCGCTCTCCGCCCCAGATCCCAATGAGAAAATACATCGGGATCAGTGTGAGTTCAAAGAAAATATAGAAGAGAAGGACATCAAAGGCACAGAACACCCCCGTCATACCGGTCTGCAGAATCAGCAGCAGTACATAGTAGCCTTTGGTGCTCTCTTTAATGTAGGTCCACGAACACAAAACAACAATTGGCCCCAGAAAGGTCGTCAGAAGCACAAGCAGCAGACTGAACCCGTCAACTCCGACGAGATAGCGTATATCCAGGCTCTTTGAGATGAGCGGGAATTCCATCCCGCGAAACTGCAAGTTTGCTGCACCTGCTGCATCAAACCCAAACCATAACGGGATCGAAAGCAGAAAGGTGCCCAGAGTTACCAGAAGCGCAAACCATCGAACTGAACGGTCACTCGGTGCCGCCAGCATCAGGATTGCTCCCACCAAAGGTAGAAAGATGACTGCGTTCAAGAGATTTCCAGGTTCCATCGCCGCCTATATCAGAAAGAGTGCAATCATTAAAACAGATCCTAGCAGGATGGCCAGTGCGTAATTCTGTACGACTCCGGTCTGCAGGCGCCCGAACAGCCAGCTGAACGCCATGGATATCCGGGCCGCTGCATTGACCAGTCCATCGACTACATATTGATCAAACGGTGCAAATGCCTTCTGAGAACCACCGATTACCGGCCGCACAATGGTGTGATCATAAAACCTGTCCCAGTAATAACTGGACTGCCACCAGCGGTACAAAGCGCCAAATCGATCCCGAATCAACTGATCCCCTCCCAGTTCATACCTCGCAAAAAATCTCCATGCCCACCAAACCCCTGCAACGGCAATGAATGCGCCCAGCAGAATAAGAACGATCTCCGCGGCAACACTTACATGAGCATGAACTTCCGGCTCGGCAACCGGGCCTGAATGATCCCCGTGCCCGACAAGATAATCATGGATCCAGTTGGACAGTCCAATCTTTTCGGCAACTTTCGGGAAGCCGATGGCGCCTCCGACCATCGACAGGCCCGCCAAAATGATGAGCGGAAGCGTCATGGACCGCGGGGACTCGTGAGGATGCACATCCTCCTTCATGGGCCACCTTGGTGTCCCCTCAAACGTCAGCATGTAGGAGCGTGTCATGTAGAATGCCGTCAAGAGCGCCGTGACAAGTCCAATTCCCCAGACCAACCATGCATACCCGTGCCCGTCATATCCGTATTCAAATGCCTTGAACAGAATTTCGTCTTTTGAAAAGAATCCCGCCGTCAACGGGATTCCCGCAATTGCCAGCGTCGCCAGAAGATAGGTCCACCGGGTAACGGGCATATACTGTTTCAGTCCCCCCATGCAGTGCATATCCTGGGCATCAAAATCACCATCATACCCTTTGTGCCGAAGATCATGTTCTACGTGGTGCATTCCATGAATCACACTCCCCGACCCCAGAAAGAGGCATGCTTTGAAGAAGGCATGGGTAATGACATGAAAAATGGCGACAAAGAATGCACCGACCCCCGCCGCCATGAACATATAGCCCAACTGGGATACCGTTGAATAGGCCAGAACACGTTTAATATCACGCTGCGTCAAGGCAATCGTTGCGGCCACAATCGCCGTCAGTGCCCCCACCACTGCAATCATGATCATCACCTCCGGTGTCATCAGCACCAGCGGAGACAGCCTTGCCAGCAGATAGAGTCCGCTGGTAACCATCGTTGCGGCATGAATCAGCGCAGAAACCGGAGTCGGGCCTGCCATTGCATCGGGAAGCCAGACAAAGAGAGGAATTTGGGCACTTTTCCCCGTTGCTCCCAGGAACAGAAGGAAGACGACCATCGCAATGGTGCCTTCGGATATCAATTCCGCACCCGACAATATACGGTCAAAATCCAGCCCCCCGACTTCCCGAACCAGAATAAACATGGCAATGAGGAAGCAAAAATCCCCTACCCTGTTTACAATAAACGCCTTACTTGCTGCCGCACTGTTCTTGCGCTCTTCATACCAGAATCCGATGAGGAGATAGGAACAGAGTCCCACGCCTTCCCAGCCCAGAAACAGCAGCAGCAGATTGTCCGCCAGAACCAGATTGAGCATCATGAAGATGAACAGGTTCAGGTACGCAAAGAACTTCCAGAAGGAACGGTCTTCGGCCATGTAACCGGTCGCATAGACATGGATCAGTGCGCCAACCCCAGTAACCACCAGCGTCATGATCAGGGAGAGTTGATCAATCCGGTACGCAATATCAATAGAGAAATCCCCCACGCCCATCCAGGTATAGACGGACGTAACCGGTTCCGTATCCACACCCTGAGCAAAAAGTGTTACCGCAAGCCCGAATGGAAGGGCAACCATCAGGGTGCCGAACACCCCCAGCAGCCCCTTATAGGAACGTAGTCCATGGGCAAATAAAGGAAGGATCCCCAACAACGCTGCCCCGATGAGCGGCAGCAGAATAATAAGCTGAACCGTCAGATCAGTGGACATTGAAGGGCTCAGTGCCTAAACAATTTAATATCGTTAACATCAACTGTAAGCTTATTACGGAAGATTGCAATCACTATGGCGAGACCGATTGCCGCTTCGGCGGCGGCAACCGAAATTACGAAAAACACCAGAATCTGACCGGATACATCCCCCATAAACTGCGCAAATGCGACCAGAGTAAGGTTCACGGCGTTCAGCATGAGTTCAATGGACATCAGGATTACGATCAGATTACTCCGATACAGGACCCCCATCACTCCGATGGAGAAGAGCACTGCGCTGAGCGTCAGATACCATGTAAGAGGGATTCCCATCAATATCTATTCAAATGTACGTTTTGCAAGGATTACCGCACCCACCGTTGCGACCAGAAGGAGAATTCCGATGATTTCAAACGGGAGTACATAACGGGTAAACAGTGCTTCTGCGATGTTTAATGCGGATCCACTTTCTGCACTTACGACTGCCGATGGCAGGGATTCCGAGGTCGTTGCCGTAACATAAACCAACTGCGCAAGGATCACCGTAAACAGAATAAATCCGGTCACTTTCTTGCCATCAATCCGGTCTATTTCAGGGACGGCACTCAAATTGAGCAGCATAATAACAAACAGAAACAGCACCATGATTGCCCCCGCATAAACCAGAACCTGTACCACTGCAATGAACTCGGCATTTAAGGTTACATACAGTCCTGCAACGCACAGCATCACAAGGATCAGCCATAATGCGCTCTGCACCGGACTGCGTGCAATCAGCATTGCCAGTGCTGAAAACACTGCAACGAGGCTGGCCGCAATAAAAAATATTTCAGCAAACATACATGACCCGTGGACTCTGATCCCCCGAATTTAGGCAAATTTTTGCAGCCGTTCACTATTCAGAGTCTGAAATTTTCGTGATTTGTGTTTTACTGCTTTGTATGCATTTGATCCAGCACCGCCTCCAGGGCCGCATCAAACTCTGGAAGGGATCCTCCGGCTGCCAGCGGCAGCACTTTAATGCCCGCCCGCTCCCGAAACATCCAGGCCCCTAACACACGGACGGCATCCATCTGCTGCCTGCTCAGCCGATCCGGTGCATCAGGTATCCGTTCATGGAAGACGGCTTTCACTTGATTGAAGGCATTTTGATCACACGGCCACTTCGAATGCGCGACCGGGACCCCATAAGCCATGAAATGAACCTCAATTTTTCCCTTGAACGTATAGATCGCCGCCCCGGTCCGTTCCAACAGGGGGGTCCGTAGAAACTGTGGACACGAATGGATCCGTTTCACGATTTCCAGCCAATCACGAAATTTTGCGGCAAGTTCATACTCCTTCGCTCGGGATGCTTCCTGCATTCTGGTTTCCAGTGCGGACAGCACCTGTGTGCCGTGCCCTTCCAGGATCTCCACCGCACGTAAAAACCCATCCTCCGTCAGAGGACCGCCGATCCGGGCGGTTTCCAGCCCGATTCCAAGTCGTTTGGATGACCGGAATGATTCGGGAGATGCCCCGTGAAGAGAGACCAGCAGCTGTGCCAGATGTTCGGCTTCCTTTCGATTTGCCATCGGACCATAGTGTTTGGCACCATCTGCGCGGACATGCTCAATGAGTGTCACCCAGTTTGCACTGGAAATTTTTCCAAGGCGCAAAAAAGGCTGATTCCGGTATTCCTTTGCTGCTTTATTGTAGGGCGGAACATGTTCTTTAATCAGACACGACTCCAGGAGCAGCGCTTCCAGTTCGGTCCCGGTCTCGGTCCACCTGATATCATGGATCTGCCGAATCATTGCACGGATGTGCTTGGGATGGCTCTCTGTACCTGCAAAATAACTGCGTACCCGCTCACTCAGTAACCGGGCTTTCCCAATGTAGAGCAACTTCCCATCCTTCCTCCGCATCCGGTACACACCGGGCAGGTCCGGAAGTTTGCTCAGATAATTTTTGCGAATCTCTTCCAGACGCTCCTGACCGGCTGCACTTTTCTTGTACGGAGCATTTTGAAAGTGCAGTACCTCTTCCAAATCGGTGATCTCGTGCTGCCTTTCCAGCATGCGGAGCAGCCGGACCAGTACCCCCTGTGTGGCAAACGCGTCACTGCGGGCACGGTGAAGTCTATCTGCAGGAAGCCCGAAATGCTTGATCAGACTCCCCAAACTCCTTGATGGCAGCCCCCGAAGGAGCCGGCGTGCTAAGCGTACCGTGCAGAGGGTTCGGTTTTGGAGTGGAGGAAGTTCTGCACGGTGCAGTGCGGCCTGGATAAAACTCCAGTCAAATTTTGCATAATGCGCCACAAAGACGGCATCTCCCAGAAATTCAACAAAATCAGGTAACACTTCAGACATCTTCGGCTGCCCCAATACATCGTTCGTCGTGATTCCGGTGATTTGTGTGATACGGCCTGGAACCATGCACCCAGGATCGACCAGATGCGCGAAGACATCGTTCGGTTCATGTCCTTTCACCCGGACTGCTCCAATCTCAATAATTCGATCATGATCTGCACGCAGCCCCGTCGTTTCCACATCGACAACTACAAATTCTGCGTCTTCAATTCGCATGGGATTTCTGTTTTATGAGCAAACTCATTGACTTGTGCGTACTAGGGCATTCCGAATTCTACACCATCAGATTAAACACCGTTCATGAACAAACTCACCGTGATTGGAGCAGGCAATGTCGGAGCCACCGTGGCCGAATGCGTCGCCCGCAAAGATATGGTTAAAGAAGTAGTTTTGATTGATATCAAGGAGGGGCTGTCCGAAGGAAAAGCACTTGACATCGCCGAATCTGCACCCATTCATTTATTTGACACCCAAGTTAAGGGGGTGACGAACGACTATGATGCCACCGCAGATTCTGACATTTGCGTCATCACCAGCGGCGTACCCCGCAGACCGGGCATGAGCCGGGATGACCTGCTGGGAATCAATGCCAATATTGTCCGCAGCGTGACGGAGTCTTTTGCAGCGAAGAGTCCCAATGCAATCATTATCGTGATTTCCAACCCTCTTGATGTGATGACCTATGTCGCCCATCAGTCCAGCGGGTTCCCGTCCAGCCGGGTCTTTGGAATGGCAGGCGTTCTGGATACTGCACGATATCGGGCTTTTCTGTCCATGGAGCTTGGCGCATCGGTCAAGGATATTCAGGCACTCCTGATGGGAGGGCATGGTGATACGATGGTTCCCCTGCCCCGCTATACCAGTGTAGGCGGGATCCCGATCACCGAACTGCTCTCTGAAGATCGAATTGAATCCATTGTTGCGCGTACCAAGAGCGGGGGCGGCGAAATTGTGCAGTTGATGGGGACTTCTGCCTGGTATGCACCCGGGGCCGCGGCCGCTGAAATGGCGGAAGCCATTGTGAAGGATTCCGGCCGAGTGCTCCCGTGCGCGGTATGCCCATCAGGGGAATACGGTCTCTCCGATTTATTTATCGGCCTGCCCGTCCGCCTCGGCCGTTCCGGAATTGAAGAGATCATTACCGTGGATCTGAATGAATCCGAACAGGCGCTGCTGGACATTTCGGCGGAGCACATCCGCAGCAATTTTGAAGCACTCAGGCGCGTTTTGAGTCAGGCGGAGGCTTAAGGTCCACCAGGGTCGCCCCCCAGCTGCTTGCGTCTGTGGCAGTTTTCCAGTGCTCCACAAGCGGGAAATCTGCCAGAACTTTATGGACGGTGCGCCGCAGTACTCCTTTGCCCTTTCCGTGAATCACACGTACACGGTAAATACCCTCACGGTGACAGGCACGGAGGTATTCCCGGGTCACATCTGCGGCATCCCGGGGATGAAATTCATGCAAGTCCAGAATCCCATTGACGGGATAAGGGTGAATCCTGTCTGTCATGTGCTTAGGTTCTGCTGTGTGCGTACAATGTATTCCCTCCATCCCGCTTAACGCCAGCAGCCCGCGGGTAAGATACGATTCCCGAATGAAACAAGGCAACCACGTGTCATTCAGTCACAGCATTTATTTTCAAGCCTGTCCGTGCACTTTCCGGAGCGAAAGACCTCCTCTTGATGGATTCTGCAAATCGCCTGATCGTGAAAACCGAATTGGAGACACACTGTCTGGATTTTTTCCAGACCTCAGACTGCCGTTAGCCCTCCGCATCCACCAAAATCTTAAATTCTTCGCTCAATCGCAGGGGCATCCATCTGAATCCACTCCTGCCGGTTTACCAGATCAATTCACATCAAGTTTCCCAATTTGCAGCGCCATAGACCGCAGAGTTTGTCTAGTCCTGCTTCTGAGCCTTTTTGAGGGGATTCAGGTTTTTCGGGTACACCCATAATTTGAGGTGGTTTCTGATGCTGCCTGGGGCATTTCCCCCGCCTGAATCTCCGAGAATTCCCCTCCTTGTGCCCCGACTAGACACAGATCGGGCCGCCCTCTTAGTTGTCACCGCCTCTGATTTCGTTGTCCCTAGACGATTTCCAGGATTGAGGATTGTCTAATGTTACAGACGGACTGCCTCACACATGCGGTCTAACAAAAACGAGATACGGATCACCGCCGCGGCCAAAAACGGAGAGTTTCGCGTATCTTTTTGTGTGCGCGGACCTGCTCTGCAAAATTTATCCGTGCCAGAAGCTGGTCGCCATGCCGTTTGCAGACAGTGTCTTTGTTTTTAAGTCTGAACTGACCCGTGGTATAGGATTGCAGGTTCCGGATATGAATCCCCCCTGCGCAGGCCGTCCATCGGGAGAATTCCTGCTTCGTCGGCAACACACGATACTCGTTCAGTTCTAATTCGGTATCTTATATGAATACTGGACGAATTATTCAATAAGCCCTTCGCTGAAGGTGCTTTTTTGCAGGATGGTACATCTTGTAACACGACTAAAGTCAGGTCTTGTGAACAGGTGCGTCCTGCGTTCAAACTAAACAGCAGAAAATTTGGCTAAGAAACCCCACATAGTACGCAGGAATCAACCCGGTCGCTCCGCGGCCATCAGCCGCTTTGACGCACTGGATACGATGACCGATGAGGATCTCATGGAGCTTTTTCAGGCAGGAACGGTGGAAGCCTACAACCTCCTGGTGGATCGCTACAGCGAGCGCCTTATGCACTATCTGTATGGATTTTTGCAGGACAGAAAACGCTGTGAGGATCTCCTCCAGGAAACATTCCTGCGCGTTCACCGCAACCGCCATTCGTATCAGCGAATTGCAAAATTCTCTACCTGGCTCTATACTATTGCAGGGAATCTGGCCCGGAGTGAATACCGGAAACAGAAGCGCCGGCATATGCAATCCATTCAGTCCGTGAGCCGGGACAATGAAGAGTACGAGATGCCGCTGCCGGACGAGACCTTTCTGCCCGATAAACACACAGAAAGTGCTCTCCAGGATGAGTACATCCAGGAAGCACTGGGAGCGATCTCATCCGATTTCAGAGAGGTTCTGATCCTTCGGGATATTCAGCAGCTGGCCTACAGTGAGATTGCACAAATTACCGGGCTCCCGATGGGAACGGTCAAAAGCCGTATTAACCGCGGACGCAGCAAACTGCAGAGTATGCTCGGAGGAATCTATCCCTTCAAGACAGAAACATCTCCCGACCCCATTGATCTGTCTGACAATACACCCCAACTGGAAACGGTCGAATGAGTCCGCTTCCAATTGGGGTCGCCTGCCAGCGTCTGATGATCAATAAAGAGGCGCAGACACTGACGGTTCATTGGTCAGATGCCCGCCATTGCACCTTCCCGCTGGACGGCTTGCGGCGTGCCTGCCCCTGTGCCGCCTGTCAGGGACACGAAAAAATGCATGAACTCCCGGATCCCGAGATTTTTCGTCTCCCCGCCTTAATGCGATGGGAGAACGTAAGAGCCGAAATCGCCGGCAGCGTAGGTGTGCGTCTCATCTGGGACGATGGACATAACAGCGGGATTTTTACATGGGAACGCCTGCGTGCAATGTGTCCATGTGAGGTAACCTGTCCGTCCTGATTACAGCAGGAATTGGCGGGCATCCAGAGAAAAATCCACCATTCTGTACTGAAAATGATCGTTCCGCAGGGGGCATGGAGCCCCCGGTCATGATCATGTCCACAATATTTCGTATATTTGAGCCCGCACAGAAATCATATTTTTGAGTACCGCCCCACAATTTATTGCTGGATTTTGTGAAGATTTGAAGAAGATTGCACAAATCGTATCACAATGATGTGCAGGTACCGTACGTTTGATGTGTACTGTAACAAAACGTGCAGTTCATACGTAGGGGGCAGCGGATCTGGACCCCAATCTTTAATAGATTCATAGCAACGTGAAACACATAACACGAATTATTCGAAAAGACTCACGGCGAATGACGGCCCTGAGTCGCTTTGACGCACTTCAGGACATGTGCGACGAGGACCTGATGGAGCATTTCCAGGCAGGTGTCGTTGAGGCATACAATATCCTCTGGGAACGCTGGACCGGGCCTCTGGTCAATTTTCTCTACCGATTCACGGGAGATAAAAAAGCCTGCGAGGATCTCATCCAGGAGACCTTCCTTCGGGTCTATCGTAATCGCCATTCCTACAAACGTATCGCTAAGTTTTCCACTTGGCTGTACACGATTGCGGGGAACCTGGCAAAAACGGAATACCGTAAGCGCAGTCGGCGGCGTATGGACTCCATCCAGTCATTTAACCGTGACGGAGAGGAGTTTGAGATGCCGCTGCCGGATGAAACCTTCTCCCCGGATAAGCACGCGGAGAGTGCCATCCAGGATCACTATATCCAGACGGGACTTCTTGCCATGCCGGATCATTTTCGAGAAGTGGTCATCCTCCGGGATATCCAGCAACTCAGTTATGAGGAGATTGCGATCATCACCGGCCTGCCAATGGGCACGGTAAAGAGCCGGATTAACCGGGGACGCACGAAACTGCAGGAACTCCTGCATGGCATCTATCCCTTTCTGGACGAAATGGAAGACGAAGAGGAGAAAGAGGAAGAGCAGCAGCAGCAACTTCCCGAATACGCGTAAACCGGATATTCAGACAGCGTATCAGCTGCTGAACTGGATCAGGATCGTAAAGGCAGCCACAACTCCTAAAAGGATCGTGAGCGCAATGATGATGTTTTTGCGTTGCTTTCGATTCATAGGTATGCGAGATTTATTCTGCAATAAACGCTTTTGTATACAAATATGCAAATTCCTGTGACCGTCAGGTAACGAACTCCAATAGACCTGCCTCATGGCATCCTTTCCCTTCTTCCAGGTTGATGCATTTACAGATACCCCGCTGAACGGGAATCCCTGCGCAATTGTTCTGGATGCAGATTCACTCACCCGTGAACAGATGCAGGCCATTGCCCGTGAGCAGAATCTCTCGGAAACCGCATTCATCCTGCATTCGGAGAAAGCGGATGTGCGTGCCCGCTACTTCACGCCGGCCGAAGAGATTCCACTGGCTGGCCATCCCACGATTGCCGCGATACATCTGTTGGCCGAAACTAAACGTATCCCTGTGACCAGACCCGTGACTGCAATCACCCTAGAACTGGAGGCAGGGATCATCTCTGTCACGATTGTGACTTCGTCTGAAAAGCAGAATCGTATTGCTATGACGCAACTGAAGCCACAGTTCCTGTCCCTGCTGCCTTCGGAACAGGCGGTATCCGCATTTGGGCTGTCCCCAAAGGATCTGATCCCGGGAAAGCCTGTTCAGGTCGTGAGCACCGGTACTCCGCAGTTGATGGTGCCGGTACGTGATGAAACATGCCTCAGGCGAATTCAGGTCAATGCAAACTTTCTCTCGCAGTTACGGGATGAACTTAAATTTTTCAGTGCTCACCTGTTCACGGTCAGCGGCTCGGAAACATTTGCAAGGCATTTTGCCAGTCCACCTGATCTATTCGAAGATCCGTTTACCGGAAGTGCAACGGGCGGGATGGGTGCATACCTGTGGCACTATAACCTGATCCGGGAACCGTTCTTTGTTGCAAATCAGGGAAAATGGATGCACCGGCCCGGTCAGGCCCTCGTGACGGTGATGGGTCCCCGCAATAACATTGAGGCCGTTGAGGTTGCAGGACAGGCCGTCACCGTAATTACCGGCACACTTCGGATCTGACCTAGATGAATAATGTCCATAGTACCTAGACCCCGGGCAATTGACACACAACTGATTCATGCAGGCGAAGGAGACCGTATTGAGGGGGCAATACGCATGCCGATTTTTCAAACGGCAATGTTTGAGCATGACGAATCTCCGCTGCGATATGTCCGCTACAACAACACACCAAACCAAATCGTGCTCAATCGAAAACTTGCGATTCTGGAAGGTGCAGACGAGGCATTGGTCACCGGAAGCGGCATGGCCGCAATCAGTGCGGCACTGATCACCGCCCTCAAACCGGGCGATCATCTACTCGCCCAGGACTCCCTTTACGGAGGAACCCATTCATTCGTGCGCACACTGCTGACCGATCTTGGCGTGACGGTTTCGTTCTTCGACGCGGATGTCCCGGAAGCCTGGAACTCACTCCTGCAGACAAATACACGTGCGATCTATGTTGAATCCATCACGAATCCCCTTGTCCGCGTATGTGATCTGGAGCGGATTGTGGAATTTTCCCGTGCCCATAATCTGGTATCCCTGATTGACAACACGTTCGCAACCCCGTTCAATTATCAGGCGGCGGCTGCGGGATTTGACTATTCGCTTCACAGTGCAACGAAATACCTCAATGGCCATTCGGATGTTGTTGCAGGAGCCATCATTGGAAAAGGCGACTGGGTACACAAGGCCGGGAAAAATTTAAAGCATCTCGGAGGCTCACTGGATCCGCACGCCTGCTTTCTGCTCCATCGCGGAATTCAGACACTGGCCCTTCGCATGCGGCAGCACAATACTACCGCACAGGCACTGGCAGAATTTCTTGAATCCAGAAGTGAGGTCAGCCAGGTTTACTACCCCGGCCTGAACTCCCATCCCCGGCACAAACGGGCTGCACGCTTATTTGGAGGCTTTGGAGGAATGCTGAGTATTGAACTAGACGGAGGTCTCAAGGTCACGGAAAGGGTCATGGACCGCCTGCAGATCCCCGTCTATGCACCGAGTCTTGGAGGCATTGAATCGCTGATGACCCGCCCGGCCATCAGTTCACACGCAGGGTTAACCCCCGAGGAGCGCAAAACTGCAGGAATACGGGACCACCTACTGAGGATTTCCGTAGGAATTGAAGACGGTCAGGACCTGATTGAGGATTTTGAACAGGCACTGGCTTAAAAAGATTGAAGGGGAATCGGAACGAATTCCATGTCTCGCTGACGGGCGGTCAATTCCTCCACCCGTAGCAGAATGACATTCCTCCCCATCCAGCGACTGCAATCTGGATCCGCTGATGACAGGCGGGTAGGAATCCGGCAATCCCCATCCCCGCCTTATCCTGAAAATTAAACTCCCTCTAATCCCACGAATTCTCCAACAACTTCATTGAATGTAATTGGGGCACCATTGGATTGAGGAATCAGTTCTATGGATAGCATGTCCCGATACTCACGATTCCAGTCGTGCTTTTTGAAGGTAGTAAATCCGTCAGCAAAAGCAAAAACAGCCGTCGGAGCATCAAAATATCCAAGCTTAAAGTAGGCCTTTCCATGTTCATTGGTTGTGGTCTGCCGCAAGGTGCCATCAGGGGTTAATGCCACAACCTTAACGTCCGCAATCGCCTCACCGCCTTGGTGCACCATGACCGAAGCATCGTGATCCGAACGACGTATGATTACACTAAAAAACCCGTCATCCTTAAACTGCGGCTCCGGCAGATCCGCTTCTATACACCGCCTGATCATGTCCACCGTACCGGTTCCCATCCGCTCAATATAGTCGCCTAAAAACATAGAATTTGCTAGTAACCGATTATGTGGTTTTGACGGATGAGCGACACGCAGTTGCTCAAGGGTCAATGAGTTCGGGAGTCCCCCTGGATTCCATACCTCCAGACGGTCACTAAATAACATCACCTGCACACTTCCACTGCTTGTGTAATCTCGGTGCACCACTGCGTTAACAATGGCCTCGGTAATTACTTTTTTGGGAATCTCCGCAATTCTAGGGGCCCGCCCCGACTCAGAGCGCGTACCAACCATACAATCAATCTTACTCAGCACAAATCCAACTGCCTGATCCACCAACTCAAATACGTCTCCGTAATAGACTTGAAGTGCCGGGATGGGCTTCGCGACATTCGTGCCATAAAAATGAGCACATTTAACTTCGGATGAAAGCAAAAACCGCTGCGGATCCTTTCCAAACAGCAATATAGCCGCATTCGTAAGTTCACCTTTGTCCGTCAGCAGGTCAAGATGATTTAACAGCTTCTCCGGATGTGTATTCTCTGGAAGTGGAAATCCTCTCTCCGAGCGTGCTGTGCGAATAAACTGGACTATTCGTTCAGGATCCAGATCCTCTAATTTGGCACGAAAACAAGGTGCTTCATCAAATGGACCTGTACGGATCAAATTTGAGTCTTTTAAGTATTTTGCCAGTGCGATATCAACGCCGGATATTAACTCTTCCGATGTCTTGAACCGTTTTCTGACCAGGCTGGCCTCGGCTTTGTTAATCAATGCCTGCATCTTCGGATCCCGAGGCTTTCCCTGCACATCCTTTACAAAAATCAGCCGATGCCTGCCGGTTGACGCTGCCTGATCAAACTCTCGCTCTGTTGGGGATATTCCCTCACGGTCTTCCGCATCATATTTGCGCCCGAATAAACCAATGTAGATATCGGACCGTTCGACTTCGTCCAGATAAAGTTCGTCGGGGCGCTGATCCACAGCCGGAACATCCTCAAAGAGAAATACATCAAAAAAATCCTGTATGTACACATGGTTAAGGATGTAGTCCCGCAGCATCGCCCTTTCCCGGGCAAATTCACTTTGCACGCTGCTGATGAAAATGCGTAGAGTGCTCATGTTCACGCTGTAGGTTAATTATTGAACCAGCCAGGGATCGCCTCTTCATCGATAACCTGTAAATCCTGAATGGCAAACCAGCCCTCATTCTCAATCCCGCCACTGTTTGTATACGTGTCCGCTTCCGACTCGCCTCCCAAAACCTCAATGTCCACCACCAGAGCTAAGTCCTTTTTCATGCCGGGTGCCACTTCCACCTTGGAAGCCACATCGGCTACACGACCGGCAATTGTACCGATCATCCGCCCCTCCTTCGTGTACAGATGTACACGGACCTGCTTACCAATGAAATGATACATCGTTCAGACCTACTGGTCGGAACGAGTTGCCAGGATCGGCACATCCATCCCGAACTGAACGACATGCAGTGTCCCGCTCAACCCCGCTTCATCAAGCACCATAGAGACATTCATTGTTCCAAACTCGGGGTTATCAAAGGTAAACGACAGGGTCTGTGTCTCTTCATTAAACTCATTGGATTCGGGCCGAACCACATCTGCAGAGTTGTTCCCGTCCTGAGACATGATAATCACCAGCTCACCTGGATCTCCTTCAACAATCTGCAATGTACCCGTATAAACCCCCTGGGGTGAATCAATACTGTAACTCCAGTTGCCTGAAACAGGACTAGAACTTTCCTTGGAGAAGAGTCCGCCAAGAGCGGAGCATCCGCCAAGAAAAATGACTGAGACGAGAGCGATGAATGCATATATTTTTTGCATCGTTACGTATTTCAAGCTAATGTATTTGTTTAAGGTCGGATTGCCCGGGGTTTGAGTGTGGTCAGCGATTCAATGCGAACCGGCTCACCGGTCTTTACACTCTCCCGCGCAGCCACACCAATCAGCACGGACATCGCACCGTCTCTGGAACCTGCTGCCTGTCGATATGGATCGGAGGTTGCCTCACTCCGAAAGATATGATCCTGCAATCTTACGTCCCCGCCTCCATGTCCACCCCCGCCGTGCGGAATCTGAATCAACTCCGTCTGCCCAAAATTATCCGTTATCCGAAGTTCATCAAAAGGCGCGTCGTCCCAGGGCTGACGCTCCTTGATCCATGCCTCCAGCCGCCCCTCTGTGCCATTAAAGGCAATCCGGTATCCTTCGTAAGGCGAATAGGTCGTACAGGAGTAACTGACCTGAACTCCATTGGCATACTTGATCTGTGCAGCCATCTTGTCGTAGATATCAATGTCTTCACTCCATACACACCCGTCCCTTAGGTAGCCATCATGGTGCTCATGGGCAACATAGAGATTCATAGAACTCTCACTCTCCGTAATATCCCAGTAATGTCTGCACTTCGAGGCGTGCGGACAACCCCGGCAGTTGGTGTGACGGAATTCATTGTTATGCCCATAATACTCCAGGTCTCCATACGCAAAGACTTCCTCCGGCTCCGATTCCAGCCACCAGTTTAATAAGTCAAAGTGATGCGTTGCCTTATGCACAAACAGTGTCCCCCCAAAACGCTCCTTCCCATGCCAGCGCCGAAAATACGCCGCCCCATGATAGACATCCAGATACCAGTGAAAATCCACCGAGGTAACCCTGCCGATGCGATGACTCATCAGGAACTCTTTCATTGCCCGACGATGAGGAGAATACCGGTAGTTGAAGGTGACCGTCACATTCTTGCGTGTGAGTGCCTGCGTATCCAGAATTGCCTGACACTTCTCGGCATCCGTCGTCATGGGCTTCTCGGTGACGACATCACAACCGAGTTCCATCGCCCGGACAATATACTGATGATGGGCAGAGTCCACGGTCGTCACAATCACCGTATCCGGGCCGGTCACGCGGATCATCTCATCAAAATCCGTAAATGTCGGGCAGCTGGCCCCCATGTACTCTTTCACATACTCCAGACGGCCGGGATTGATATCGCACAGCCCCACATGTTCCACCACATCCGAGTAGTCACGGATCAGGTTCCGCCCCCAGGTTGTACTTCCACGAATACCGGTTCCGACCAAAGCAACCTTCATGCGCTGCGTCCCCTTGGGGGCAGGCCGAACCAGTATCCCCGCGGCAGCGGCCGTGCCACCCGTCCGAATAAAATCACGTCGATTCATTTCTTTGATTGATGAATGAATGGTCTACACCTTGACTTCCCAGCCCGGCTCGTATTCCCGTCCCCACATCTTCATCGCCTCCTCATCATCCAGAATACGGCCGTTCGCTGGATCGCAGTGAAGCGTCCGTCCCGTTTCCTGGGCAATATTGCCCAGATGGCACAGCAGGGTACTCTTGTGCCCTTCGTCAATGGGAGAGTACTGTGAAACTCCCTCCCCCCGAATGGTCTGAAGCATATTTGCAATATGCCGGTCTGTGAGTCCGCCTCCCCCCCGGATGTCCAGTGAGGCTTCCCCGGACATTTTTGACCGCTTCCATACTTCCTCATTGTCCTGATCGTAGACCGTATACCCGTCACGATCAATCACAACCGTCCCCTGCTCTCCATGAATGGAGGCACCGCGTCCACGATTCTCAACCGGGTACGGGTTGCAACTTCGGCCATCCCACGTTATCGTCCTGCCTCCCTCAAAATCAAAGGATGCCACCTGTGTATCATAAAATTCCCAGTCATCCTCGTAGTGGTACCGTCCGCCCGATGAACTCACTCGGATCGGATAATCCACGCCAAGCGCCCAGCGGCAGACATCAATCTCATGCGTCCCATTATTACAGATCTCACCGGTCCCCCAATGCCAGAACCAGTGCCAGTTATAATGAATCAGATTATCCCTGTACGGCATCCTTGGAGCGGGCCCCTGCCATAAATCATAGTTCAACCAGTCGGGAATGTCCGCGGGCTGGCCCCGACCAATGGATCCGCGGTTGTTGGCATACCACGCGCGGGCATAATAGGGACGGCCAATAATCCCCTGCCGGATCGCATCAATAATCTGAGCAGATTCTACGGATGCACGCTGTTGATTCCCCATCTGCACAACACGGTTATAGCGCTCCTGAGCCTGCACCAGCATCTCCCCTTCCTCGGGATTATAACTGCACGGCTTTTCTACATAGACATGCTTGCCCGCCTGGAGTGCCATGATCGCAGCAGGTGCGTGCCAGTGATCGGGGGCCGCAATGACGAGAATGTCCACATCAGGATTGTCCAGTACTTCGCGCAGGTCAACCACCCCGGTCGGGGTGCGGCCCCCATTGGCTTCGGTCACCTCCGGGATTGATCTGGCAATTGCCCGCTCATCAACATCACAGATGTGTGTGACTTCACATCCCTCCGCTCTGGCAAACGAAGTGGCCAGCACACCGCCCCGGCTGTGCACTCCCATGACGGCGGCGTTTAAGCGGTTTGAAGGGGCAGACAGGCCGCGTGCGGCTCCCAGAAGGGTCGCTCCAGCGATACCGGCGGAAGCAGTCTTAATAAAGGTTCGGCGGTTCGGTCGTGAGTTCATGCGTCAAAATGGTTTATTGAAAAACAATTTACAACGCAATCCAACACAAATGAAAATTTTGGGAATTATATCCATAGATAACAATGGGGGAACCTTTTCCATTCTGGTGTATAACACGGATACAATCGGGAAGAATAGTGCCTCCCCGATTGTCTACACAACATCATCCGCTTGATGATATGCCCGTTAAAGATTGTAA
>JAJEFL010000175.1:0-22771 GCA_022820435.1 Rhodothermales bacterium | reverse complement strand
CATCCGGTTTGGGTGTCAACTGATCCCGGCCCGTGATGACAGGACGGGGCAAATTTACGACATATTAGAATTTTTTTGCAGAGCAGGCATTTTGAGGCAGCACAATGCTCCCGATGGATCAGAAAAATCTGTTCATGTGGGAGATTCCTGCAAAACCAATCATCCAGACTAAAAAGTATTCCCGGACACCTTCATGTCCACAAAAAACTCCCCAGTGTCCAGGCACCAAGATTGAGGATATTGCAAGGGGCGTTCATTTTCTGTCATGCCATTGCGCCTAGGTGAAAATAAATCATCCATTTCAGATTCAGTTCAGAAAATAGCAAGTGCACTCCCCCTATCCGCATAACGGAGAAATCGGTGTTCAGGTTGTAGGCAGAGTAGAATGGGAACCTTTCCATTCAGAGGAATGTATACCCCCGTAGGTTATTCTAAGAAACGTGATCAATACACTTTCGATCTCACGCGAGCTCACCAAGTCGGGGCTTAAACGAGAGCACGCTGAGGCCATTGTAGATGCTGTTGCGGGAGTTATTGCCCAACAAAACGGAAATCTTGCAACTACGGAGTTTGTACATACCCTTAGTGAGATGCAAAAAGGCACGGATGATAAGATTGATACTTTACGTGTGGAAGTCAGTGAGTTGCGTAATGACATGGAGACCAAAATAGGCGAAGTACGCGTGGAAATAGCTTCAGTTCGTGTGGAGATCAGTGAGTTACGTGCCGACATGAGTACATTGAATGCGAAGATCAGTGCCAGCGAGACTCGGATCGTACGTTGGGTAGTGGGAATAGTTATAGCTATGGGGATCTTTCAGGCATTATTTGATTTCATACCTAGCCTGATATCAGGGCCTGTTTAATCCTTTGTCGGGTCAATTATTCTTGCAGCATCAAATGCTGCCATGCTCTTGAAGCGGCATTCTGAAGATCCTCCATATATGGCTGCCTGATGAGGATTCGTTGCGCATCATTTCAGACACTCGGGCCATCTATCACGGCAATCTTTACGGCCCCTGACCTAAAAATCCTCCCCCGTTCGGTACTTCAGTTCGGTTACGAGGGGTACGGTCAATCCAGAATGCCTAAACATTCCTGTAAGGCTTCCCTGTGTCTAACGACAGTAATTCAGGCTAGACATCCGGCAAACCCTCGCCCGGTTTTCCTGGATTCTTGAATATCTGGTGTTGCGGGAGCAGGGGCTTCCGCCGTGCATGACCCCTTCAAGTTCAATGGGACAGTCTGCAGTTCCGTCACCGGACCCGACATGTGCGGAGTGTCTGAGATGGTAAGGGTATTGCCGAAACCTGCCTCTCGGCAAAGCTTGTCTCTGTATTAGGACTGCTGCCCCAGATTACCTCTTTCTCGTAGCCGTGCTTAATAAAATGCGTCTTAGTGCCTCCGCACGAGCGATGCGGCGGCAGTTTATGAACTTCGTAAAACCAGCAGCCTCTGGGTTTTCACCCCATCCCTCCGCGTTACATGATGCTCCTTCATATTCGGCACCGCAGTCCATGCACCGGGGATAGAGTGTATGTACAGACAGAGGGCGAGCCGGCGGGGGCAGAACACGTTCTGTCTCCACCCCCAACGCCTTACCAATTGCGACCAATGGATGGGAAGGGAGTTCCGATACGTCCAAGAAGGGTATACACTCTTTCCTGTAGTCATGCACGAGCTCCGTCACTTCATCCACCATTTTCAATATTGATTCAATGTAACTGGTACGTAGCGGGGTGGGCATGGTACCGTCCGCGCTAGGGGACATGGCTATATTGTAGGCGATCAAGTGGTCTGCGTCACGGTGGGCCAATTCCTTATTCCGTAACTTTTTGACCGAGGCATATAGTCGTTTCTTGATATGCCAGAAGCGCTCCTGAAAGCCTCCTGGATCTTCATCGTCCTCCCTGTACAATAATAGTTCAAGGGACAAGTTGATGTTTCCTCCTTTCTGGGCAGGATCAAAAAGTCTGCCGAGCCCAATCACCATCTCCTGGAGAAGCATTAGGAGCATCCCCTGGACAGCGTCTTCGTCCCATTTTTCGGTCAATTTATTACGCATATCAGGCCTCCAAATTTGCTTGAAGACACTCCGTAACTCCCCCAAATCCTGCACATCTTTAAGGATGGAGGCGATACTATACCCGCTGCTCCGCGCCTGTGCCAATCTCTTGCCGGCCTGATTGTCTTTTGGTTTAACCATGTAGCTACAAACTAATTAATAAACTGCGCCATATCATATAATAAAATGCCATTTTTATATGCACTTAGTGGGAAAATGGTTCCAAATTTCTAGATAAAGTTATAGGTTAATTGCATTTGAATAGAATATTCATTATATTTTCATCAATCATTGTATACAAAAATCCGGATAAATACATTCATGAAAAACATACTGACTTGGGCTTCAGCTTTGGACACCACGATAGCCGCTCTGGTGGTAAGCGGATTAGTCTGGAAATGGCAAAACAGTTTGACTCGTAGACAAAAATTACGAGACTCTCTACGTGAGCACCGAATCACCTTGTATAAGGCACTACTTGCCCCCTACATCCGTGCTCTATCTCCAGAGAAAATCAGACAGAAGGAACAGAAGCATAAATATAGCAGGGGAAGAAGTCGGAGGGAGCCGCTGGAGGAAATGCAGTCACCTGAGTACATATTGCACTGCTGTGCTGGCATCTTACCCTTTTGGGGCAGATGATGTTGTATTGGTGCATAACAAACTAAAGCAACACTTCTTTCACCAGCGCAACCTTGATGATAAGCAGAAGAACCTCGATGGAGTCTTTTTGCTGGGGAAGTTGTGTCTAGCGACAACTCAGGTATGGAAGACTACGATAACCAAGGTCAAGTTGATTCCTCAATTCTATTGGCTATTTCAGCCCACCGGTTATGTTGATCAATGGCCACATGATCAAAACCAGATGGATATAATCCCGCATCATCCATCTCCATTTCTTCTACAACGACTTCTTCATGGGTTCCCTGACGCTTGAATAACCACGCGCCAACCTCGTCTGGACGGAGACTGTTTTCCGCCTTGTTACGTGTTGCCTGACCAACTTTTCCAACTTGAGAAGTCAGTACCATACTGGCCAGTTCGTCTAATAACCATTCACTGTGTGTCGTAATAATTACTTGAATGCCCGAACGTACAACCTCTGCTAAAAGACGGGCAACCTCAATCTGCATTGCTGGATGCAAATGTGACTCTGGTTCTTCAATTATAAGAATATCGCCAGATCTTACGATGTGCCTGAGATATAGGACAATTGGTGCCAACTCCGACACCATAGACGATGACCGCATGAGTGGCAGTTTCGCCTTCCAACCCTCTGGCTGATAAGCAAAATGCGGATAGTTTGCATCGGAATTCTCTACATAAACCTGACCTCTCAGAACGGTCTCCTCCATATGTGATGCTAGCGTATCACCATTCGATTTTCTTTTGGATTCGCAACTACTTGCCATCTGGATGAGTTGTTCCAAAAAGTCAGCTAGAATACCCGATAACATGGGTAGATCGGCGGCAGGTCGTAGCCCCGCTCTAGCCGCATGCTGGATCAATGCACTAACAACAACTTGGTGGCTGTGCATGACACCAATACGATCCGCGGGTAAATAGTAGGCATTCCGCCTGAATGAATCCGCCAAAGCATCCTGTATCAGGTCAACCAACGTCGCCAAGAGATGTGGGTAGAATACATCTGATTTACCCAATGGATGTCGCTCATAGATACTCACAAATCTGTGGAGTTCCCGAATGTCCACCGATGATGGCACTAAATCGGAAAAAGGCATCTTGCAATCTATGATTTTTCCAGTCACCCTAAAATCGCCATCACAGCGGATTCCCAGCCGATATTGCAGACCGGTTCTTTCATCTCGCTGATGAAGATCTACAATGATATCGCCCATTTTTGCTCCAGGATTTCTGATTAGTTCACTGATACTTTCGGCTCCGAAACACCTGAGAATCTCTTTCTCCAGCGGCATCACCATATCTCTGGCCTCTTCAATGATGGAACGGATCGTATCCTCCACATGCGCTGACAATGAAGGTAGTTCCCCCCTTTCTTCTGCACTTACAAACCATGCGTCAAGATCTTTCTTGATCTCTGGATCAGAGATTTTTTCATCTATGAGTTTGGATGATCTGAATCTCCAGGGACTCCCGTACGGGAATTCATCTGAACTCCCCGCAAAATAACGGTGCAGCGCATAGATCAGCATTGCTAAGTATGATTTCCCGGTGTTACTTGGACCTACAAAAACCGTCAGCGGTCGCAGTTCAATATTCCCTTCCTTGATCGGACCAAAATTCTTTACCCTCACACGGTCGTCATGCCTATGCTGAGCCTGCATAGTGGATTTATCCATTTTTACTGGCATTTGTATCTGAATCTGGAAAGGAAATTATGGTCAGGGACAACCGTTCACAATAAAACTGCTGTAGGGTTCCACGGGGATTGATTGCGATTGAAGCGGCACTGATGGAAATTTTGGGGGCAAGACCTTTCTGGTCCATCCCAAAAGCAGAATTTTTCGGACGAACACATAAAAACCAAAGCAATCTGTGCCCTCAGCAGCATTCCTGAAAAACCTGTCTGGTCCAATCAAATCTGCGGGGAGTGGCCAGTTTACAGTATATTTGGGATTCCTAATACAGTGCAAGTATGCTACAGCAGGGAGACATTCTCAATCGGTACGAAATCCACTCCGTGATCGGTCAGGGAGGGTTTGGGGTTGTATACAAAGGAGAGCACCTGGAGTTGGGGATTGAGGTTGCAATCAAGGAGTACTTCCCCTCCGAATTATGTATCCGGCAGGGCGGAACGGTTCAGCCGACCAGAGGAGAATTTCAGGTGCCATTTGAAGAAGGACTGGAGCGTTTCCTCAAAGAGGCAAAGCAGTTGGAGAAATTCCGGGACTGTCCGAATATTGTGACCTGCCGGGATCTATTTCGCGCCAACGGCACCGCCTACACGATCATGGAGTATGTGCAGGGATTGCCGCTATCAACACTTCTGGAACGGCGTGAATCCCGTGGAGAACCCTTGACGGAGCAGGAACTGTTAGATTTAATTCTGCCCCTATTGTCTGGACTAAAAACCGTGCATGATGCAGGAGTCTGTCATCGGGATATTAAACCCTCCAATATTTTAGTCCGCCGAGATGACAGTACGCCCATCCTGATTGATTTTGGGGCAGCGAAGCAGGAGATCAGCAGGCACACCAAATCACTGGCTCCCTATACGGATGGCTATGCTGCGATGGAGCAGGTCGGTGACGGGAAGATTGGCCTCTGGACCGACCTATATGGATTGGGCGCAGTGATGTGGAGAGTGATTGCCGGCGGGAACCCTCCATTTTCCCCGCTAAATCCAACAACCGTTCAGAAGCGAGCCTATGCGATCATGCAGGGACAATCCGACCCCCTGCCCCCGGCGGCAGAGATTGGTCAGGAGCGATTTTCAGCCAAAGTACTTCATGCAATAGATCACTGTCTCATTATTGATGAAAATAAGCGAACGCAAAGTTGTGCAGAACTTTTGAGCGAGTTAAAACCGTCGGTTTCTGTTGCCGAAGAGAAAGATCGACCCAGTTTATTGGGGAACAAAGAGAACATTCCGTACGAACTGTCGGGTGTACCGATTCAGAATGAAGTCTTCAAGGCCGATTCTGTGAAGAAATCCAACGGACTGGATGTTGCAATTACAATTCTTGTAACATCAGGATTGCTCACCTTATTGACTGTGATCACTATTCAATTAATAAATCAACCATCTCTCATAACGCAAGAGGAGCGCCGCCTCAATACACGTTCAGTTTTGTCTGTGGCTTTCTCGCCAGATGGTTCTCAGTTGGCTTCTGGATTAACCGACGACACCATTCGGCTGTGGGATGTAGATACCGGTGAAGAAACGCGCCGCCTCACTGGACATACAAGTAATGTTGCCTCGGTGGCTTTCTCGCCAGATGACTCTCAGTTGGCCTCTGGATCATTGGACGGAACCATTCGGCTGTGGAAATAACGCAACTCAAAAATCTCCTTATCCCCGCCGAAGTTATCCCCTATTACACGGCCCCATACCAATCTCCAATGCACAGTGACCTCCATCCAGAGGCCGTAGCATCAGATTTACAGGTTCTCCACCAGTGCCTTGCCGAATTCGCTGCAGCTCAGGAGGGTCGCGCCGTCCATCAGGCGGTGAAAATCATACGTGACCCGCTTCTGCCCGATCGTCCTCTCTACAGCAGCAGTCACGGCATCCGCCGCCTCCTTCCATCCCAGATGACGAAGCATCATCTCCCCGGAAAGGAGCACCGAACTAGGGTTCACCTTGTCCAGACCGGCATACTTGGGGGCCGTCCCGTGCGTCGCCTCAAAAAGAGCTAAACCCGTGTCGTAGTTGATATTTGCCCCCGGAGCAATCCCGATCCCGCCAACCTGCGCAGCCAGTGCATCGGAAATATAATCCCCGTTCAGATTCATGGTCGCAATCACACTGTACTCTCTAGGGCGGGTCAGAATCTGCTGCAGAAAGGCATCCGCAATGACATCCTTGATGATCACTTCATGCCCGTCCCGGCGCAGTACATGCCAGGGGCCGCCATCCAGCGGCCCCGCACCAAACTGCTCCGCCGCAACCTTATATCCCCAATCCCGGAATCCCCCCTCCGTGTACTTCATAATATTCCCCTTGTGAACGAGCGTTACACTGGGTTTCTGTTCGGTGACTGCATACTCAATCGCAGCACGCACAATGCGCTCAGTCCCCTCCTCAGAGACAGGCTTGATCCCGATCCCGCTGCTCTTCGGAAACCGGATCTTCGCGAAGCGCTCGGGGAAAGCCTCCCGGAACAGTTCCTGAAACCGCCGATTCTCTTCGGTTCCACTTTCGAATTCAATGCCGGCATAGATATCTTCCGCATTCTCGCGGAAAATGATCATGTCCACCAGTTCCGGGTGGCGGACCGGGGACGGAACTCCGGAAAAATATCGTGTCGGCCGAACACACGCATAGAGATCCAGCTGCTGACGAAGTGCCACATTCAGGCTTCGGATTCCGCCGCCCACCGGCGTCGTTAACGGCCCCTTGATTGCAACCCGGTAATCCCGGATGGCCTGCAGCGTGTCTTCCGGGAGCCACTCGTTAAACTTCTGGTGTGCTTTGTCTCCCGCATAGATCTCGAACCAGTGAATCGACCGCTCCTCCCCGTATACACGGGCAACCGCGCTGTCCAGTACAAAGCGGGCCGCCGCCCAGATATCGGGCCCAATCCCATCTCCCTCAATAAAAGGGATGACCGGATGGTTCGGGACTTGCAAACTCCCGTTAGAGAATTGGATCGGCTCCCCCGATTCAGGAGAAGCCAGGTGTACATAAGACATGATGAGTCAGAATAAAAACTTTGTTGATTACAGTTTTCCAAAAAGGGAACGTATACGCAGTTCCCATACCTTAAACGCCGCTTCACGAACGATGGCCGAACTCATCTTGCTCTGCCCCTCAGTCCGCTCCGTGAACACAATGGGGATTTCCAAGATACGAAACCCCCTTTTCCAGGCACGATACTTCATCTCCACCTGGAATGAATATCCATTACTGCGGATTGCCCCCAGTTTTACCGACTCAAGAACGCGGCGATGGTACGCCACAAAGCCCGCCGTAACATCGTATACGGGCAATCCCGTGACAATCCGTGTATACCAGCTTGCTCCATAGCTGAGCAGGAGCCGGCCAAGCGGCCAGTCTACCACGCGTACGCCTTTCAAGTATCTGGAGCCAATGGCTACGTCACATTGATCCGTTTTGATTGCCTCAATCAGACGCGGCAAATCATTCGGGTTATGCGAAAGGTCGGCATCCATCTCACAAATCACTTCATACCCGCGCCCCAGTGAATAGTCAAAGCCAGCAAGATAGGCCGTCCCTAATCCCAGTTTCCCCGGGCGTTCCAGAAGGTGAATTCGATCTGGATAGTCTGACTGCATACGGCGGACAATATCCGCCGTACCATCTGGAGATCCATCGTCCACAACCAGTGCAGCCAGATCAGAAGATTGCTCCATCACACGGCGAAGTGCCAGAGCAATATTCTGTGCTTCGTTATAGGTCGGGATGATGACAAGGGTGCGATTCATAAGGTGCAGCAGAAAGATCTTTAACTTCTAGGGATCATAGACACCGCATAAGGGTATACAAGGGTTGGACTCAATAAAACTCCAGCAATTATCTGACTTATCCTGCTATCATGGCTTTGATGACGAAAAGTGCGGTTCTGCACAATGGCCAGTCTGATGTCTCGTATGATACCATCGAGACGAAACTTCCCTTTCGAAAATATCCAGGTGACAGGTTTACTCATTCGGATCTCGGACTGAACGTAGCAGACATTGGCGACATCTATCGGAATATGCTTCTGCAGCGGCGCTTTGAAGAGCGCTCGGCACAAATGTACGGCCGGCAAAAGATTGGCGGTTTTCTACACTTATATATTGGTCAGGAAGCCATCTCCACCGGATCGGTCTACGCCTTGAAACCTGGACTGGATTCTGTCATCACGGCATATCGAGATCATGGTATCGCATTGGCACTAGGAATGTCTTCTAACGAATGTATGGCCGAACTGTTTGGGCGCAAAGATGGATGCTCAAAAGGAAAGGGAGGCTCCATGCACTTTTTCAGCAGGGAAAAAGGGATGTTTGGGGGGCATGGCATTGTGGGTGCACATATTCCGGTCGCCGCCGGCATTGCGTTTGCGCATCAGTACAAGAATGATGGCGGCGTGTGTGTGTGCTATCTCGGAGACGGGGCGGTATGGCAGGGGTCTTTTCATGAGACACTGAACCTGGCATCCCTCTATCAGCTGCCCGTGATTTATGTGATTGAAAACAATCAGTACGCCATGGGAACCGCCGTAGACCGCGCCGCGGCCGAGACGGACCTCTTCAAACAGGCAACCTCGTACAAAATGCCGGGATCCCTCGTGGATGGAATGGATGTGTTCAGCGTGTGCCAAGCCATGCGAGATCATGTTGCGCTCGCCCGTAAAGGGCAGCCGTCTCTGGTGGAAATCCGCACCTATCGCTACCGGGGACACTCCATGAGTGACCCTGGAAAGTACCGGACTAAAGAAGAACTGGAGGCAAAAAAGAATGAAGACCCCATCCTTCGCCTGAAGAGTTACATCATTGAGCACCAGTTGATCACCAACGAGGCGCTGGATGTACTGGATGTAGAGGTCAAAGCAGAAGTGGCGGCATCGGTGACCTTTGCAGATGAGAGCCCGCTGCCTCCGCTGGAAGCGATCTATGAAGATGTGTATACACAGAAAGATTTCCCTTTCCTGAAAATTTAAAAATGGCAGAATTACAACTACGAGAGGCCATTCGTGCGGCAATGGTCGAAGAGATGGATCGTGATGAGGACATTTTCCTCATGGGGGAAGAAGTGGCCGAATACAACGGTGCCTACAAAGTCAGCGAAGGAATGCGGGACCGCTACGGAGACCGGCGTGTCATCGACACGCCAATCAGTGAGAATGGATTTGCAGGCCTGGGGCTTGGAGCGGCGATGAATGGACTGCGCCCCATTATCGAATTCATGACCTGGAACTTTGCATTTGTAGCGATGGATCAACTCGTCAATAATGCCGCGAAGATCCGCTATATGTCGGGAGGACAGTTTTCTTTTCCGATTGTGTTTCGCGGCCCGAATGGCGCAGCAGGGCAACTGGCTGCAACCCACAATACATCCGTGGAAGCACTCTACAGCTGCTTCCCCGGACTGAAAGTGATTTCCATCTCCAATCCGGATGACGCAAAAGGACTGCTCAAGTCCGCCATCCGGGATGATGACCCGGTGATCTTCCTGGAGAGCGAATTCATGTATGGAATGCGTGGTGAGGTTTCGGATGCAGAAGACTATACCATCCCCATTGGGAAAGCACGGATTGCCAAGGAAGGGGATGCCGTCACCGTCATTGGACATAATAAAAGTTACTGGCGGGCCATGGAAGCCGCCGAAATGCTGGAGGCCGACGGCTATGCGGCCGAGGTCATTGACCCCCGTACGATTCGTCCCTTTGACTGGGATACGGTGGTTGCATCCATCAGGAAAACGAATCGGTGTGTGATCGTTGACGAGAGCAATCCGTTTGCAAGCGTTGCCTCGGAGGTTGCATTCCAGATTCAGGCGCGGGCATTTGATGATCTAGATGCGCCCATATCCCGGGTTACCGCCAAGGATACGCCCGCTCCATATGCTAAAAATCTCATTGAATACTACTTACCCAGCGCAGAGGATGTCTATCGTGCCTGTCGCGAGGTGATGTATCTTGACTAACATCCTTTTTTCTCCCTATGGACTGACAAATGCCGATTGCAATAGATATGCCAAAAATGACGGACACCATGGAAGAAGGTGTCCTGGTGGAATGGGCCGTTGAAGAAGGAGATAAAATTGCCGCCGGCGATGTGATCGCACAGGTGGAGACCGACAAGGCCACCATGGATGTGGAAGCCTACGACGATGGGGTGCTGCTTAAGAAAGTTGCCCAGGCCGGCGATTCACTGCCCATTGGAGGACTGATTGCAATCCTCGGAAATGAGGGAGAGGATATATCCGGGCTGCTGGCCGAGCATGGCACCAACGGTGCCGCAGCCGCAGCATCGCCCGAAGAGCCGGTTTCGGTTGAACCGAACCCGGTTCCCGTTGAAACCGCTCCTTCCGGTGATGCGCTGCCCGCGGCTGCTCTGCCGACCAGCGGGCGAACGAAAGCCTCCCCGCTGGCTCGGAAAATGGCTTCCGACCATGGCCTTCCGCTGATAAATCTGATCGGTTCCGGCCCTGGAGGACGGATCATTAAGCGGGATGTCCAGGCACAGATTGAGCGGGCTCCGGCCGCCGCTGCCGCGCCTGCCCCCGCTTATGTGCCATCCGACCGGAGCGTGGATAGCGTACGCATTTCGCAGATGCGCAAGGTGATTGCCCGGCGTTTAGCCGAAAGTAAATACACATCGCCTCACTTCTACCTGACGGCGGATGTAGATGTGGCGGCACTGATCACGCAACGTGCCATGCTCAATGATTACCTTGCGAAATCGGGCGGCCCCAAAGTTTCGTTCAACGACTTTGTCACCAAGGCCTGTGCCGGTGCCCTGATACAGCATCCGGATGTCAACGTTACCTATGCTCCTGATGATGGCGTGATTCTCAGATACAACTATGTAGACATTGGGGTTGCAGTAGCCATTGAGGATGGTCTGGTCACGCCGGTCATCCGTGATGCGCAGCAGAAAACCGTCGCCGCGATTGCGCAGGAAATTCAGACACTGGCCGTGCGGGCCCGTGACAAAAAGCTGACCCCCGAAGAAATGGAGGGATCCACATTCACCACCAGTAATCTGGGAATGTTTGGGATTGAATCCTTTACGGCGATCATCAATCCGCCCAATGCCTGCATCCTTGCCATTGGCGGGATACGAGATATACCGGTTGTAGAAAACGGTGCGGTTGTTGCAGGGAAGCGGATGAAACTGACGCTTTCGTGCGATCACCGGGTTGTGGACGGGGCCGTTGGTGCACAGTTCATGGCCACCGTGAAAGAATTATTGGAATCACCTCTTAGTCTGTTACTCCAAACGTAGTGGGCCTGCCTCTGGATTTGTAACAGTTATGCGGGTTGCACACATCAGCGACCTCCACTTTGGTCGACTTTCCTATCCAGACATACAGGAAGATCTGATTGACAGTATTCGCACGGCAGAATGTGATGCGGTGCTGATCACAGGTGATCTGACCCAACGGGCAAGGAGAGGCGAATTCAGGGCAGCAAGAGCATTTCTGGATGCACTCCCCTCGCCGCAGCTAGTCATTCCCGGCAACCATGATATGCATGCATGGTGGCATCGCCCGGATCTTCGGATCTTCAATCCCTTCCGGCGATACCAGAAGAAGATCTCCAAAGAGCTTGAGCCGGAACTCTCAATTGACGGCCTGGCGGTGCTGGGACTCAATACATCACACGGACTCTCTATCAAGGGCGGACGCTGCATCCCGGAGCAGATTAGGCAGATCCACGAGTATTTCCTGCCGCAGCCCCCTGACACATTTAAGGTTCTGGCAGTTCATCATCCACTGCAGCCTCTTCAGCCATTCAAGGAATTTGATGTGGCCCACCGTGGAGAGCAACTGGTGCACGCGGCCATGGAGTGCGGTGTAGATGTGATTTGTGCCGGTCACTGGCACCTGACGTATATTGAATCCTGTGACACTTTTTTTAGGCGAATCCTGATTTCGGTGGCGGGCACTGCCACCTCGGATCGCGGACGTTTTCCGCATGGCGGGGCCAATGCATGGGTGCTTATCGAAAAAAACTCCATGGGACTGGATACGCAGTTTTACCGTTATGACCGGGACACACGTATATTTAACCTCATGAACCATACACGCTATCTGCCGGATGGGCAGGACGAGGAAATCACATGATTAAAATAGACAAACTGATCCCCCTGGCGGCTTTTAAAAAACCTTTGGAGCGGATGTGGGAGGCATCTGAAAAGAAACTCTGGGCAATTGAAAAAGCCAATAAATCAGGGGACCGCAATGCCCTCGTTTTTACCCGTGAGGGGCGCTATGTCCCTCAGGATTGGACTGACTGGACCCGCGGATTCCGAATCGGATCCATGCTTCTGCAAGCCGAGGCGACAGACTCAAAGGAATTCTTGAACTACGCCCGTGATGCCACCGTTGAGCACATCCTTCCCCAGATTACCAGTTTTGGTGTCCATGACCATGGGTTCACGGTCACCAGCACATTTGGCGCCCTCCTTCGCCTGATGGATGAAGGAGTGATCCCGCACAATGAATGGGAGCGCAAATATTATGTTCAGGCCTTAATCACCAGTGGAGTTGTTCAGGCAAATCGCTGGACTGAAATTGAAGACAATCTTGGATTTATTCATTCCTTCAACGGTCCGCATTCTCTTTTTGCGGATACGATCCGATCCCTCCGTGCCCTGGTGATTGCCCATCTGCTGGGAGGGGTCTTACGGGGAGAGGAAGATCAGATGTTTAGTTTACTAGACAGGGTAATCGCCCATATCATCGCAACCTCCCGGTATATTGTCTGCTCAGGCTTCAAGGATCATGGGTATGATGAGCTGGGCCAAGTTACCCATGAGGCAATCTTTAATGTCCGTACCGGAACCTATCGCTGCCCAAGTACCCAGCAAGGGTATTCACCGTTTACCAGCTGGACTAGAGGGTTGGCATGGATTATTCTGGGATTTGCCGAACTGTTTGAATTTTTCAGGCTGCTTCCCAGGCACTACCGAAGGACACTGGGAAACATTGAATTTGAACTCTACGATGTACTTAGGTGGACGACCGTCTACTACGTAGAAAACTCACCAACCTGTGGAGTTCCTTATTGGGACACCGGTGCACCCGATCTGGAGAATCTGGAAAACTGGGCCGGTAAGGATGCAGATCCGTTCAATGACTGGGAGCCGGTGGACAGTTCCGCCGCCGCAATTGCCGCACAGGGTTTTTTGCGGCTCGGAAAAATTATGGGACGAAACGATGGCAGGAGATACCAGATGGTCGGCCGCAAGATTGCGTACACTTTGCTAAATGAACCCTACCTGAGCACAGACCCGAACCATCAGGGCCTGCTCCTTCACAGCGTGTACCACTGGCCCCAGCGATGGGATCATATACCCAAGGGCTCATACGTCACCCATGGAGAAAGTGTGATGTGGGGCGATTATCATTTGCGGGAACTGGCACTCTACATAGGAAGGCTTGCAAGGTCGAAAAAGTATTATGCCTTTACGAACTTTGACTGGGACCCGCTTGAAGTGCAGCATTACCCCACAAAAGACTGGACTGATCTCTTGTATGGGAGCAGGCCACTCTAGCAGATGCATCCGAACTATTCCAGTACCCGTGACCGGCGGCGATTGCGCCCCTCCGTATCTGTGAGCCCATCCCCTAGATCCTCCCGCATCATGTTCATATATCCAAGGAGCCGATCCACCACATCTGGATGGGAGTCGGCGAGATTGATGGTTTCTCCAATATCGGACTGCAGATCAAACAGCGATAAGCCAATGGAGTCCTGCCGATAGGCACCCTGGAAGGTCGGGGTTGCAAGCGTGGCCCCGTGAATACTTCGGTAGCGATGCGGTACATGCAGTTTCCATTGACCGGAGCGGACCGCCTGGAGTTGATAGCCCTGATAGAAAAACAATACCTCATGCGGCGAGGGGTCTCCATGAAGCACATCAACCAGCGAGCGTCCGTCAAACGGAAATGGCCCGGGGGATGCCCCTGTCAATGCGGCAACGGTTGGCATCACATCTATCGCCGAAGCCATCGCACGGGTCACGCCGGGTGGAATGACACCCGGCCAGGACATCAGCATCGGCACACGATGCCCCCCTTCAAACGTGGTCCCTTTTCCTTCACGCAGCGGGCCGGCATGCCCACTGTGATCTCCCTTGATAAGCCATGGGCCGTTGTCTGACGAAAAGATGACCAGTGTATTCCCGGTCAGATTGTGACGCTGCAGCATCTCAATGATTTGGCCGACGGACCAGTCGATTTCCATGATCACATCTGCATAGAGACCTGCACCGGATTGTCCCTCAAAGGCATCCGAGACAAAAAGGGGCACATGCGGAAATGTATGTGGGAGATACAGAAAGAAGGGTTTATCGTGGTTGGCATCAATGAACGCGGTTGCCCGCTCCGTATAGCGCCGGGTCAACTGAGACTGATCCGGCTCCAGTTCAATCGTACGAAAGCCGTCTACCAGCGGAACCGGCGGGTGCTGCCTCGCAGGCGGGTTGGGATTCTTGACTGCGTCCGGTGTCATATCGTTGGAGTACGGAATCCCCAGATACTCATCAAATCCATGTTGCAGCGGCAGGTGCAGCGAGTCATGCCCCAGGTGCCATTTCCCGAAAATGGCGGTGGCGTAGCCCAGTTCTTGGAGCATTTCGGCCAGGGTCCTTTCGTCGGGATGCAGGCCGCGTCTTGACTGCGGCATCAGCACGCCGGGAATTCCGACCCGCTGCGGATACATCCCTGTAAGAAAGGCGGCTCTGGACGGGGAGCAGGAGGCGGCGGCCGTATAGAAGTCTGTAAATCGAAGCCCGCCTGCGGCCAGCGAATCCAGGTGTGGCGTAACCAGATTCTCTGCCCCGTAACTGCCGAGATCCACCCATCCCTGATCATCGGTGACAATCAGGATCACATTGGGAATTTCGGGTGCCGTCTGGCAGCCGATCATGGCAGGCACCACTGCGAGAAAAATAATTCGACAGCAATTCATCTACGGGGATTCGCCCTCAGAAAGGATTCATACTATGGTGCCCACCGTCAGGCAGCACCCCTATTGGGCTGTAAGATACCAAAATCATCTGCCATTACCGAAATCATTTGTACAGCGGAAACAAGCCTTCCTCTTGACGTACCGTCTCGGCTGCCCCATTGGTGCCAATACTGCGGTTCAACCGGTCATGCACCGATTCAGTGATCAAAAGTATGCGGGGCCGGTAATATGCAAGGTCGTGAATCAGAGTGTATTCTGATTGTGGTTCCACGAAGAGTTATACTGTAGGTCTTACGAACACTAGAACAAGACGGTATAATCAATGAAAGGCATTTCGGTGACGGTTTCTTCTTTTGTGCTGGGTGCGGTGATTCTAATAATACAGATGGGATGTACCTCATCTCAAACCCCACAAACTCCGGCTCCATTTTTGGTTGAGTTCTCAGCCGACACACTCCCGTCGTACAATCTTGAGGGAGAGTTATTCATTTCGAGTGACTCGCTGGGAATGCCTAACGAGATCGCTATCGGCGAAGGTTTTGTGTTCATCGGGGACCCGTATGCAGGTCAGGCGATCACTGTTTTCGATAAAGAGTCCGGTGATTTTGTAGCACATACAGCTGCAAAGGGAGACGGGGCCAGGGAAATATCTTATCTGGGGTCTATGAACTTCAGGGCAGGAACCAATTCGGGATGGCTTTATGCCTATCCTGGAACAGCAAAGTATTTTGACGGCGAATCCATAACTGATAATACAATCCGACTGACTGGTGAGGGAACTCCAATGGATCCGGTATGGGTCATTGGAGACAGCATCATTTCTTCGGGATTCTATGAATCTGGCAGACTTGGTGTGTATGCGCCATCTGGAGAGTTTATTCGAACGATAGGAGCCCTTATTCCGGGCGAAACATCAATCTCTGTGATGGCCCGGCAGTACGCCTATCAGGCGATCCTGAAGGCCAATTCGGCGGGAACGAGAATTGTCGCTGGATCCCTGAATACAGATCGGATTGAAATTTTTAACACATCAGAAATGCTCCACTTAGTTCGCGGCCCAGGTTTTCACGAGCCTGAATTCAGTATTCTTGATTCGAATGGGAGCCCGCGTACATTTATTGAAGACGAAACGATTCAGGGGTATATCAGCATTTCTGTCACTGATCAGCTCATCTTCGCCTTATATTCCGGCAGAACTAGGGGCTGGGTTCGCAGTCAGGGGTACTTTTCGCCACCTAGTCAGACAATAATTGTTTTTACCTGGAACGGGTCTCCTGTCGGGGTACTGGAACTGCAGGACGGGGCCGTGGAAATTGGGGTCCCCCAAGATGGGCAGTACATCTATGCGGTTTACCGCAACCCTGAACCGATAGTCATGCGCTATGATGTCCCCAATCTAATGTAATTCATCACTACATGATCTGGATTGGAAAAAGAACCGGAAATGCTAAGTTGAATTATCCAGCAACCAAACTATAAAACCCATTCCTGCCTTCAACCCGTGGTCCAGCGGGTTAATTTAGACAGCAGTTTGGTGATTCCTATCATCTGATATATCCGCTACTTTGATGATTAATGCTGCATTTCTGTCAGCACCTTGAATGCGTGTTCCCTCGTCCAGTTTGTCATCTCGGACAATGACTGCGTAAATTTCGTTGTTTTCACCTTTTATGGGTTTTCCTCTTTTCTTGGTGGGCGATGGGATCTCCACTTCGCCTCGCTCAAACTTTTTGATAAACTCTGGATCTTTTTTAACAGCCATCAAACTCGCTTGCGCCAAAGAGAATACATTCTCTTTTGAGAGATCCCGTAATGCCTGTGCTATCTGATCACAAAGTTGCTCTGTCAAGACGAGGCGATAGGCCTGCTTTCTTGAGTCTTTTCCACGACCAACATAGCAGACAGCGGATTCTATGTTATCATTGAAAAACTTACAAGCCTTCTGATCGGTATCAACATAAAACAGGGATACGGTGACTGGAAATGGTACTGGTAAACTTGCTGGCTGACCAATCCGTCCCATACGTGCAAGTAGCTTCTGTTGTATTGCAAGTGAGTATACTTCCCTTAATCGGGCAATTCTACTTAATCTTCCGTCTTGAATCAACTGATTGAGTTGATTGTGACGGAGCGATTCCATCTCTCTGAGATTCCATTTAATCCACTTACGTCCTCCATCAGGCAAAATTATGATAGATGTTCTCACAGAGTCTTCCCGGTATGACCAGTCTCCAGGTTCAAGTTCCATGAGCTGTCCGGACAAAAGCATGACAGGAGATGTCTCGTTGCGAACAAGATCACAGGCAGGATTAACCACCAGATAGACTTCATCACCATAGCCCTCTCCTCCGTCTTTATTACACTGCACTACATCACCGAACCGCAAATGAGGTCGCTCATTCTCTCCAGAGAGTCCAAGCCTGCTCACATGCACAAACGCCATCCTATGAACGAGGTCCTGTAAATCAGGAGTCCCCATCAAATGTGGGGCAGGATACTTGGACAAATCAATACTGTTAAGTTCCAACGCTGCCTCAATCGTTTTGGGGTCACTTTCAATTTCGTGCTGCAGAACACGATCTGCAACATCCAGCAGATAGTCTCCTAAACTTTCGCCCTCGGAATCAAGAAGCAATGTCTGTATCTGTGCTAAGTCTGATAGATCTAGTCGTCGCAACATCTGAAGAAAACTCTTGCGAGTAGATTCAAGACCATTTTCCCACGCATCCAAAAAACCTGCGACCCGCTTCGCGTCCTCATAGTGGCTGACTAATCGTGATAGAATCAATTCCAATCGACCATCTTTGCTTAGATCCGATTTGCTTGCCACACGAAAAGTAGAGGATAGGAGCTCTGCCTCGTCTCGAAACTTGTTTCTTTTTTCATCCAATTGGCTGCTACTGGATATGAGAATAACCAGTGGAGGAAATTGAGTCCGACGACTAACAATATCACGTACTCTGTCAACAGCAAGATCTATCGATTCCTCGGACGATTGCGGTCCTAGAAAAAGATCAATAACAATTAAATCGGCTTCATGCACCTCATCATCAAAATTACGTCCTGCCATCTTGCATACTAATCCAAGACCTTCCAATATCTGAACAAGGCTCTTGAGTTGGCCTCTACTCTTTTCGTTTGAGTCCTCATAGTTTTGGAAAAGCGCGGCGACAACCTCTGTGTTCAGTCGATTTCGGTTCTCCCAGAGAATGTTTACAAATTTCCTTGATCTCTTTAGAGTCTTCTCTTCGGCATCTTTGAATCCAGGGTATAAAGCTTCAATTTGCAAGCGATCTTCCTCTCTAAGATCATCAAAAAATGCTATCCAATCTTTCTCACCTAGTTCGCTAGACCTAGGTATATCATCAAACACGTCATCAATGAGAACGACTCTTTGAATACCTTTTTCCTTTAATAATTTCTGCATGTCTGCCATCAAACTACGATCTCATCTGGGAGTTGAAGATTGAAACAGTGGAGCCGCCCGGTCTCCTGATTTACCTGTCCATCAAGAGTCAGATATCCACCGTGATATTCAGCGCAATCACGAGCTATATACAAACCAAGTCCTCTGCGTTTATATTTTTCCTTGAGTGAAAAAAAAGGGCGAAAGACTCTCTCCTTGTTTTCTAATGCTATTCCACTTCCATTGTCTTGGTACAACACCACCAGAGGATCAGTTTTCAAGGAGATTTGAACATCTGGCTTGAAGTCGGGTTCGCGTTGTTTGCGTAAATCAAGCCAATAAATTGAGTTCGAAATCAAATTTTCAATGATTTGCACAATCATACCTTTTACGGCATGTATACGGACACTCTCCTCAGGCATCAGTAAGGTCAATCTTATATCATGGCGTTCAAATTGCCGTTTGTGTGAATTGAAAATGTTTTTGACCAGAGTGTCCAAAGCGAAAATTTCTTTTCTCTGTCGGCCTGAAACACTGAAGGGATTAAGGACATGAAGGCGTTTGCTGATAGAAATCATTTCAGATTGAAGAACACCTAGCAAACTTTGTATCTGATCTGGAACACCTTCACCTCGTAGAGTCTCAATGGCCCTAAGTGCATTTTCCGTTGATCTTGCCAATTCATGCACAACTACCTCAACGAGAAGACCAACACCCGCCATTTGCATCATCTGCCTTTTTTCAACCTCAACCTCAGCAATGCGATCCTGAATATTTAAAAGAAACATCTTGAGTTCGGCAAAAATTTCTCGTAAAGAATTTATGGTCTCAACGGAATCAGGAGTAAGGTAACTAATTTTTTCTAGAGATGTATTCACTCTTGTCTGTAGGGCTGAAATCTCTGTCTTCGCCCTGACCTTATCAATAGGCTGGATTTTATGGCGTTTTTGAACATCTAAAAGGAAGTTTCGGAGACGATTCTGGATCGTATCTTTCAGCAAGTCAACGAACGCCTGTTGTTCTGCACAAACACGGAGCCCTTGGCGATTCGTTTGATCAACAAGTTTAGGATTCTCCAACCGTGAAATTGCTACTCGACCAACAAATTGGGCTTTATTCAGCAGATAGCCTGTGCTCCCCAATGCCTTCCTGTCCAATTCAAGCCAGTCATCATCATCATCACCGTACGGCAATACTCGGAAGCCATCTCTAAAAAGGAGAATTCCAGACCAGCGCCGCTGTAGTTCACGCACCTTTTTCTGTGTTCCAATGCTGTCAATAGCCCCCAATCGTCTCCTATTAAACCAGTATGCTTCAAATTCAAATTCACCCAAATCACTCATAGCAGAAACTGGAATTTCCCTAGACTTTCCAGATATTAATCCCTCCAGGTCAGATTGATCGAAAGCACCATTCTCTTCCTCATAAGGGTGGTCGAAGCCGAGATTCAATGCCTTGAATGTGTATTTTAATCTAGGCCTGGAGTCACCGATAACATATCGTCCTTGAACTGTCGCGTGTGCTTGGCCCAAAAGATGCCGATCCATTCGAGCAACAGGTTCACGCGTTCCATTCCAAAAAACAGCAATTCTTGGTCGCCACTTGGTATCAGCAAAGGGATCAGTGAGACGCGAAAAGTCATCCATACAAAGATCTTTGACACGTCTATATGTCCAGTCAGCCGTCAGTGCCCTAATGATAAGCCGCGTCCCGCTCCAATTCGGTTCTGGCTTTAAATTGCCTTGTGTAGGAGAGATATCAATTTCATCAATTGCGGCATCAATATCTTCAAATTCTGACCAGTCAATACTTAAAATATTTAAATACCTATCAGCCAAGGTTGCTGTTTCAACCGTCAGAGAATCCCCCAATCGCATCGCCGAGAGCCGACCAAGTCCTTTTTCGCCGAGATAGGGTGCTTTTTTTTCTTCGTAGGAATAATCGGCAAATGCAGCATCTATTGCACGCTTCCTGGAAGCGGTGCCAATTGAGAGGTAGTTATCAATAAGATCCCGCTTTGACATCCCCGTACCCGTGTCGGATACAATGATCCTATTTTCACGGGCATATACTTGGTTGAGGACTTTCAGAAAAGACTCTACCCCATTGACTTTGTTAATTTCTTCTCGAAAACGATCAAGGGAATCTTTCGGCGCAGATGGATCCAGTGCTTTGCATACATCTGACTTGAGTTGGCGAACATCCTCAGTACCGCTGGTTGCTCTACTCTGGAACTTAAGATAATCATTACGGCGAAGAGCGATCTCAAAACGGATCTCTGCACCGTTTGGAGACCGAGCATCAAAGGCATTTTTGATCAGTTCATAAAACGCAGCGATGTCGGAACTAATCAACTCTGCACCGAGTTCCAGTACCGTTCGAGCACAGACCTTGAACAAACCGTTTACCTCCCTTTTCGATTATCTGAAGTATTTCCCTTGCGAAGAAGCGAATCAATAGCCTCCGACAAATTCCAAATTGATTCCTCATCACCCTTTTTGAGCATTTCAGTGACCTTAGGAATACCAGTTGCAGCAAGGCCGTTAGAAAGAGATATCCTTTTTCGCGGCTCAGATGCAATTTGCACATCATTATGTTTACTAACCGCAAGTAGCATCAGCATATCAATTCGCCAAGGATCTCTGGCTAATATACCCCCATCAATTGATTCAATGACTTCTCTTGCCAGCCCCCAATGCCGGATAGAGCGCACCATGTTTTTGCCAACCCCAAACTTAACGGTAGCCTCATCAGATTGAAAGACAGTGTTTTTGTCATTGGTAGCGCTCACGGCCTTTTTCAACCAGTTAAGCCGTAGAGGAAAGATTTCGTGACCAGAAAATGAATACGGCGAGACCATGCTCTAAAGACGAGACAGATTTAACTGCTTGAAGATCTGAAGTATCACGCTGATGTAGTAAAATTGGCACCAATTGTGGAGCAGATATATACGCCCCTGATACCTGTAATGGAGATTAAGGAAATTTGTTGCCATCTCGCCCTAGTATGAAACTTCTTTGTGCCATGGAACTCCAGCACAGAGCCCAGAATAGCCGAACATCCACAGAGGCGGCTATCCTCTATTCTACGGTCAGCATTCGGATGAGTACCAAGCGGCATGTGTTCAGGCGGCGGTGTGAAAGATTATCCATGATTGCGACCAAAATTAGATACCAACCAATCGTACATAGAAGGGATTGGAACCATGTACCGGTTCTTGTGCTTATCCAGCACGCCTTTGTGCAGTGCCAGCGTAAACAGCTGCTCCGCCTTAGCCTCCCCATATGCTTCCTTGAGCGGCCCGATCAGATCTTTCTTTGCAACACTGCGCCGTGCAGGCACATCCATAAGCACACCGGCAATGCACTCAAGTTCGTCTTCCTCAAACTCCTCTACCCGCGCCTCATAAAACTTAATTCGCCCAATCTGGCCCTCTTCCAGAACCGCTTCCAACCCCATATCCGTCATCTCCCCACCACTCAATTTCAACTGTCCTAAAGCAGGCCACACATACGCCATAATGTGCTGCGGCCAACCATGCGTCTCTTTGGCAATCTCGTTAATCCATTTCGTGGGGTTTCCCTTTGCCCTACCCTCTTTCTGAAGCCAGTCATGAATGATCGCCCGCGTGAACTCTTTCTTTAGCATCCCCAGGGTGATCCTGCATCCTGGATCAAATCTTGAGATATCCAGATCCACAAAGGTCTGCGTGGTTGCACCCAGCCCGGCAGCGATCAGAATCACGGGGCGGCCAGCTCCGCCCGAATGGATTACCTTTAACATGTTCACCACCTGCATGAACCGCTCCCCTTTCTCATTCGAGATACGCGCTAGCAGCCTGTGGATAAAGTCCAGAAAAATCTGAGGAATGCTTTTCGGGTTGGTCTTTGGAGATTAGACTGCTCAAAATAGCCATAGAAGAGAGATTTTTCGCCCCTTGGAGTCTCAAAAAGAACGAAAAATAGATGTTTTGGCCACCTATGACACGCAGTTGTACAGTCTAATTCTGTG
>JAJEFL010000079.1:0-9459 GCA_022820435.1 Rhodothermales bacterium | reverse complement strand
AACCATCTATTTTTCGCCCTTTTTGAGACTCTAAAGGGCCAAAAACGTCTCTTCTATGGCTATTTTGAGCAGTTTAATCTCCAAAAATCGACACGAAAAGCGTTGCTCAGATTTTTCTGGACTTTATCCACAGGCTGCTAGATATGGATAAAATGCCAGTATAGGGGATTTTTGGGGGCAGGACAATCAATCACAGAATCGTATAGATCCTTTAGTTCTGTATTTCCCCCTTGTACCCGGTTACGATGCAAAACAGAATCGGCTTGTACGATTCAATAGAGTGGAGTGGATTCCATCGCCTGACATGTCAGGATTCTCTAGATTTTCTGGCCTTGAGGCGGGAGATGAATGCATCAATTACTTCCTTTTTCCGATCCCCGTCCAATACATTTTTCACTGTAACCAAACACCCCCAGTGCATGAGTTGCCTGAAATATTCAGGTGGAACGCGCTGATCTGAGCCTAAATTCTTGAGAATATCTAAGATTTCATTTTTGGGAATTCGGTTAGCTACTTCTGCACCAACATCAGTAAGAGATATAATGCTAGCGGGGAGTTTTTGGGGAAACGTTTGAATTCTGGAAAGAAATGGTCTTACATCCGAAGATATCCACTCGTGTGTGGTGTCGGCTTCTTGACGAAGAAGATTTGACTGACTTGCTTCTGCTGGTCTAATTCCCAAGAGATGAACTCGGACTCCCTGCATCTGTGTTAACTGGACACCGACTCTAAGGTCCTCATCCCCCGCAAGTAAGATACACGAGGCCATTGCTCCATTCTGTGCGAGCGTAACCATATCCGTTACAATGAGGGAGTCAACTCCCTTTTGCTGCTTAAAAGAATTGACGAATCCGAGTCGAACCTTGACATTTGGAAGTTGGGCCAGTTCAACTTGCTGTTGCGTTGGCCTCCCCTTTGTGCCATCATATCAGTAGATTCTGAGCAGTTCAAGTCCCGTATTATCTTCAGCAAATTTTTTCAATTTTGCGGTAAGAGTCAGGGAGTCAAGCCTTAACCGGCTACGAGACAACTTCTTACCAAATACTTCCTTGGATCCTTGAGCAAAGAAATAACCCGCATCAACAAAGACGGCAACACGACCCATATGACGGAATAATCAAGGCGGGGGCCTAGAAAAGACCCCCGCCCCCTGTTTGTCGGGCCCCCTATAATGAGGCCCCCTATAATGAGGCCCCCTGTTTGTCTGGCCCCCATAATGAGGCCCCCTGTTTGTGCTGTCCAACATTGTATTGATGCTGGACAATAATAGTTTATACGTCCGTCCAATAAAAAGTTCCCGAAAATTGATCAATCCAAAATTTTCGCATCTATTGGGGCAATAAATTCTATGGGTATTCAGCACAACACCCCAATCTGACGGTGGTTCTACAATAATAAAAGAGGGAGCATAGAAAATGCCCCCCTCTTTGCTTGACCTCCTATCCAGAGGCCCGATTTTCTGATGGGCCTCTGGTTATAGCGAGGCCCGATTTTCTGGTGGGCCTTTGGTTATAGTGAGGCCCGATTTTCGTGCTGTCCAATGCTTGAGTTTGGACAGACAAGACAGATTGTACGTATACCGAATAGAAAGTTCCCGATAATCGGGCAATCCAGAATGGGCTGCTTAGTTTGAGAAATAAACTCTGCAATTATGAGCACAGAACCCCAATCTGACTGAGACAGTATAGGCGTGGTTCCAGGCCTCTTATTTTGTCGACTATCCTTATACCCCTGCAAGGTTTCATGAAATTCAACGAATAATAACGCATCCTCCTATCCCCAAATACTGGCACATATTGCTCGTTTAGGATCTGGTTGAGTATATTCTGGATCTTTCTCCAATGGTCAATCAAGTAATCTGCAATCCGAATATGGGATAAAGCAGCAGCATTGCAGGTATAACCGTTCACTTTGGAGATATTTGATCGGGAAACAAGGCCTGCCGATAAGTCTTTCTGGTTTTGTCTTGCCTTCCTGGGATTTCTGAAAGCTGCAACCCAACCATATTTTCTGGAAACAGATATGAACATTGCCGTTTGTGTGAAACAGACTGCCGACACCGAGTCCAGACCCGTACTGGGAAATGACCAGACTCATGTGACGGACGAGGGGCTAATCTGGATTATTAATCCTCACGATGAGTCAGCTATTGAAATAGCGATCAAACTAAGGGACCAACATGGGGGAACTGTCACACTCATTGCCCTCGGACCTGATCGTGTTGAAAGTTCCCTGAGACAGGGGTTGGCAATGGGAGCGGATCAGGCGATCCATCTTCATTGTGAGATAATGCCGGAAGATTCATTTATTGTGTCGGATGTGCTTGCAACCAGTATCCAGACAGGTGATTATGATTTGGTTTTGACGGGGGAGGTAGCAATTGATGGAGCAGGGGGGCAGGTACCTCAGAGATTGGGAGTATTACTTGACTGGCCGTGTGTAACAGGGGTAGAGGAACTCTCTGTTGAGTCTGGAGAACTGACAGCGAGACATCCGATTGAACAGGGGGACGAGATTCATAACTGCAAGTTTCCTGCAGTCATCGGGGTCAACCGGCGGATCGGCGAGCCGAGGTATCCATCGTTCAAGGGGATCATGAAAGCAAAACGCAAACCAATTGAGAAGAAGGCGGTGTCGCCGGCATCGCCTCAACTCCATACAGATTCGTTGGAATTGTCCGCACCACGGTCAGAAGGCAAGATTCTGATATACAAAGAGGGAGTGGCAGCCGAGGTCGTGACCCTTTTACGTGATACATCAAAGGTAATTTGAGAGGAAGCCATGTTCAAAATTCTGGTTATTGCGGAAACAGCAGGAGAGGATTTGACGACTTCAACACTGGAAGTGTGTGAAGCAGCCGCTGTGCTTTCCAGTTCTCTGGGGGCGAGTTGGGGGGTGCTTGTTCCTGACCATGCAACGGAGGCGGCGGGCAGGGTGGCTCCCGATGTCATGTCATTGGGGGTAGGCGAGGATCGTTATCCGGGGGCAGGACAAGTTGCCTCTATGATAGCCCAGGTGGTAGGATCAACGGATATAGTTATTATGGCGGCAACAAGCACCGGTAAAGATGTGATGGGGCGATTAGCCCAATATCTTTCGGTTCCTTTGGCACAGGATTGTACGGGGTTTGAGGTGGTTTCGGGTGAGATTAAGTTTAAGCGTGCATTGTACGGAGGCAAGGTGGTTGCCAGGGTAAAATTATCCGGCAGACCTGTGATGGCGAGTTTTCGTCCCAGATCCTTCACGCCGATTGCATCATCAGGCGGTTTTGTCAAAGCCGTCACATGTACAGTCAACAGAGTTACCCCCAAAACGAGTGTTCATCTTCAGGCCAAGGCTGTAAGTGAGCGTCCGGATGTCACCGAAGCATCCATTGTTGTGAGTGGAGGGAGGGGCTTACGGGGGCCGGAGAACTGGCATATACTGGAAGATCTTCTAGATGCACTTGGCCCAGATGCCGCTTTGGCCTGCTCACGCCCGGTGAGTGATGATAACTGGCGGCCTCACAGCGAGCATGTGGGCCAAACCGGCCGGGCAATCGCTCCAGATCTGTACATTGCTGTTGGGATTTCGGGGGCCACGCAGCATGTGGCGGGTATTGCAAGATCAAAGTGTATTCTTGCGATCAATAAGGACCCGGATGCTCCGATTTTCAAGGTTGCCGACTATGGCATTGTGGGGGATTTGTTTGAAGTCGTGCCTGCCCTTACGGCTGCCATCCGGGATACATCATAGCCTGATCCAGCCACTCTCAGACAGCAGTGTTGCACGGCTTTGTCTAGGGACAACTCGGAATGGTGTCAATGCTACGGGGACTTATCGTTGTTACGATAAGCAAAGGGAGCCCGTATATCTCTTGATATCAACGGTGTCGAGGATGCGATTGTAGGTAAACATACGATTTGGATTTCTGAGATCTCCAACTGTCCAGATCAGATGTACTTTACGTAATCCGTTTGCCCTGGCTGTCTTACCTGTTCAAAGAAAACCTCTTTCGGCGGATTGTCTTTCCATTTCTTTACCCGCCGCTGAAACGTCCGTAATTGACTAGGCTTAAAGCGCCCTGGATATTTTTTCTGCAGTTTCAAGAAAAGTTCTTTAGCTTGAATTTTAGGGTTGGCCTCCAGTTGATCCTCAACTTCGAGCCATACCCTGGCAAACGCATCGGGGTGTGTGAGATAGGTGCGGGGGGCACATTTTTTCTTGATCTCACTGGGAAGTTTATTCAAACGAAGGTATTTTCGAGCTGTAGGCGTACTCATGCGTGACTCTACCGCGGCCTTTGTGATGGATACCCCCTGACGACGAACCAAATCAAATAAACGGAGCACCTGTGGATCAGAAATCATTCTTCTTGTTGTCTGTCATGGAAATCAGTTTAGTCATTCCTTAACCGTTCCAGATACTCCTCAGATGGAAGCCCTTCGGAAAAGCCAGGATCGTGTAATTCTTCAAGAGACACCTGTCTGCGATAGAAAAACGAAATTTTGCTGTCAAACAGATGTGTCATCTTCCCCGTGTCATCAAAATTGATTATGCCTGTTATTCGCACCTCCTGCCCATCCCAGACATGCTTGGCACAGATCATTTTACCCACATCTGAGAGTACAGACTCATTAACTTGACACCATATATTTTGTCCGGTAGAGAATTCCTTAACCTGAATGGAAGGCTTGCTGGAGTATGCTCCCAGTTGGATTAAGGAACCAGTGATTGAACCATATCCCTGTACCGCAAAAGGTACGGGAAAACCCAATTTGCTAGGTGATCGTAATTGTTTATGGCTAGGCTTGTGCAATTTTTGATCCGTCATCACGGAGATAATTTCTCGGTTGAGGTCATACTCGGTCTTCTCAGGATCGTTTACATTTCGCTCTGGAATTCTCGCAACCTTCTCAGATTTTTTCGAAGAGATTGATTGGATCGGGTTGCCTCGAAGGAAGGCTTCCAATGGCTGAAACAACATTATTTACGATTGGGGACATCTATTCTGCGGACCGGTTCATTGGTTTGGGTATCAGTTGGATGCCCTTTACAGCGATAGGGGAGTCGCATTTTGCATTTTTAAGAATCCGGTGTACATGTGGGATCCTTTCGTCGGACAACCAATTAACGAGATCGTACACCTGCTGCATGGTATTCTGGATGGTCTGCCGAACCCAGCCCGATTGGGCATTATGGATATCTGGACGGATTTTCTCATCGAAAAAAATTTCTGTGTGATTGTCGGTGCACATAATTCAAGACGAATATCAAACGGAGCCGTCCTCTTTTTCGGCAAATACGGAATCCCGGTAAACCGATCAGATGTGATCTGCGACTTGAATGAGCATCCTCCCGTTTGGACTCGATACAAACCTAGTGCACCCAGACCAGATCGCAGGTTTTTGAACCGATTCAGCAGAGTCACGAATTTCATGGATTGATGGTGTCATTCCGCTGCTAGAGACTCGTTCAAGTCAAACTCGGGCGGCATCAATGGATAGATGAGGGGAGGGTCACTTTTTTTTTGGGGGAACGTCACCCGGTTTGGGCAACTTGGATTTATAGATGTGCTCCGGTGTTAAGATACATTGGGACTGAAGGTTGCGAATACATTCGGATTGAAGATGGGCATTAGACGTTGCGATTCGCAGCATAAGGCCGAAAAATCTCTATGGTGATGCTTGATTTCGTACCTTCAGGGAGGTTCGCAGTTCAAAGGCCTTCTTGCAACCATTGAATGAATCTCGGTATTTTCATATGGATTTGACGGATACAGATATTCGCAATCGTTTAAGTCTGGGCGAGGACAGTCGATGGGAATTCAAACAAATTGAATTCTCCGGTGACCGCCCGAAGAGTCCACCGAGAGATGCTCTTGCTGATGAGATGACTGCGTTTGCGAATGCGGAAGGAGGAGTCATTCTTTGTGGTGTCTCAGATAGCGGAGAACTTCAGGGAATGTCTTCGGAGCAGGCTGCTGCGCTTAACCTGTTATTGGCCAAAGTAAGCAGTGATGCGATAGAGCCATCCCTTCGCATTCATATCCATCACAGAAAGTTAGACGGGAAACTTTTGGTAGTCGCAGAGGTGCCCCGAGGAAATTCTATGCATGAGTGTGCCGGCCGTGCATATGTGAGAGTTGGTTCAAGCAAGCGCCGAATGGGAGGAGATGAACGCCTGCGCTTGATCCAGTCACGCATTCAGAGCCGATATCTTTGGTATGATCGGCAGATGATTGACAATACTGGATTTGAAACCCTTCTTGAGCGACTATGGGCACCATTACTCAGTCTGACGGGAGGAACGAACCCACGTCGGGCTCTGAAAAAACTAAAGTTGTTGACATCTGATGAAAATGGAGTCGACCGGGCGACCGTCGCCGGCGTGCTACTATGTACGGATTCTCCGCAGGATTGGATTCCAAACGCTACCATAATGGCCACGCTGTATCGTGGTAAGGATCGTGCTTCGGCGCAATTGGATGCCAAAGAGATTCAAGGACCGCTCCCAGTGCAGATTGCCGATGCAGTGCAATTCGTAGGCCGAAATATGCGCGTTCCGGCACGGAAGACACCTGCCCGCGAAGAAAATCCCCAGTACAGTTTGGCTGCCGTGTTTGAGGCAATTGTGAATGCAGTTGTTCACCGTGACTATTCTAAGTTCGCCAGACGAATCAGGATTTCAATGTTCCAGGACCGGATAGAGATTGACTCCCCCGGTCTGCTTCCCAATGGGATGACGATAGACGAGATGGATTTCAGTCAGGCAGCCCGGAATAATGCTCTGACTGACGTGTTTGGACGAATCCCGGTAGGCAATATACCTGGATCCGAACACCGCGTACATATGATGGAGAAGCGTGGAGATGGTGTATCAATCATCTTCAATAAGACTCAAGAACTCGTTGGTATTCGGCCAGGTTACAGGATTGTAGATGGGACGAATTTGGTTTTGACAATTCCGGCGGCAAAATTTGAAATCACACCATCGGATGCGATCATCACCGTTCATGTTGCGGGAGACCCAATCGTGGGTGCAGATGTTCTGGTGCTCTTTCCGAATAAAACGTGGCAACGGGCGACAACTGACGAAAGGGGGGAGGTGGATTTCAATTTGTATACGACGCATCTGCCGATGAAAGTATATGCCGCAATGCCCGGTTATGCCGCGGGTTTTGTGCAGGAATGGATTCCGTATCAGGGGGGATTGGTTCTTGAACTTAACCCGCTTAAAGCAGGCGGTTCGGTTATTTTTCCTAAGTCTACCGGGAACATTCCGGGACTTTATGGGCGGCTGAATCCGATCCGAGATAACACAGATCGTGCCTATCTTTATGGGGACAATGTTGCAATTGATGAGGGAAAACAACAGCCGGTTACCATCCTGCTGAATAGACCAATGAGGCTGACGGACTCGCATGGAGTGGAAATGACGGCGACATTCGTTGACATCACAGGTCAGTCAGCACTCTTGGAGTATCGACCGTTTGAGCAGAATAATAAATAGGTGAGGTAGAGAGAAGCACTTGGTGAATTGAGTGAGTATTTTCCGAGTAGTGGGAGTGTCTTTTGTTAATTAGGTTTTTTGGCCAAATATCTACGTTGAACTTCTATGTCGGTCAGTTCCGATTCTATTCTCCTCTTTCTAGTTGATCCTTTTTAGCGCAGAGGATAGTGAGATTGAATTGAGGCATTTGATCAACTGGTTGAGAATCTGGGATAGACAGGTTGCTCGTTGTTATTATGCCCTTTCAGTGGAGTCTCGGATTACGGCTGCAATACGGTTTTCAAGATTTTCCCGAAGTTCAGTTACATCGTTCCATGGAATGGCTGGATACTGTCGAATGTCAAAGTGGATTTTATCAATCGAATCTTTGCGACAGGTAAAAATCACCGGAATATTAAGTCCATGCGCGAAACCAACTTCATAGTACACACTCCCCCGCACTCCATCATCACCTTGGGTTAAGTCTGCCACCATAAACTTGGACCTTCGGATTTCTACAATGATTTTATCATCGATTTTGTCAAGATGATGCTCTTTGTCTATCCGCATTGCAGTGTACCCGGATGACCGGATGGCGGGCTCAATTCCCTGTTCATATGCATCTTTGAGTTCTGGGCTGAACCACATGGCAACAAATACTTGTGTTGAATCCGCAGTTGGTCTTTTGATGCTGTCAATTTCATTATGTCCCTTAACGGTTAAGGTATACGCAAGATATTCTGGATTGGGCGGATTTTTTTTTCTTAGCCAACCTTGCTCTTCCAAGAACTGGAGAAGATACAATAATTCGTCCCTTTCCGTTGATGCTGACCACGCAAGCATCTGTGCATCATCGTTCCACGATGGGTTCTGGTTTGGATACAGACTGCCATATATTTTAATTCCAATGAAATCGCTAATTCGGGGTGTACAGGAATGAATATACAGCAATAGATCTACCGCCCGTTGATAAACGGATGGGGCATGTCCCAGAACATGTTCAAGTTGATCAGGGACTGTTGGTACCTTGTTTCCCATCGAACGCTCTTTCACTAGCCAAGATGTAAGCAAGACTTTTTGATCCTCCGATAAATCTCTGATTGTATCAAGCATTGCAGTGCTAATAACATAGCCCCCGCCCGCCCGTGAAGAATCGACTTGCAAAGATTCCTTGTTGGGTTTCTTAACTTCTGCCTGTGTGTTCCAAATTGGACAACGGGGCGGTTCAATTTTCTCGGGATGTGCCATAAATGTTCAAGATTATCTATCTCGGAAATATACAAATTCCAATGTCTCCTACACAGTGCTCCTAATAATTTCTAGAACAAACATTAACTGGCCAACTGGGCAATCAACAAGAACAAGGATCACGCTGGATTGGTATGGGTCAGATATCACATGCAAGTAGTACGCAAGAACTGGATCCGGGTTGTTTGCAGGCCGGTGTCTACATTGATGAAAGTCGTCATGGTGATTATAAATTGGAGTCGGTACGGAATGGATTTCTACACGCAATGAATGTACTGCAGTTTTTGCCGAACAGTGGCTTCTTTTGCAAAACCGGACTAGATCAGGGCGAATACGACCAACTGGCCGGAATCTGGACGGAAAAAACTCAATGAGAACTGATCAAGGGGGGCGCCGCCGACAATAAAATAGTTGCCGCCAAGTGAATTATTCTTTATCAAACAAATCTAACTGAGAGTTCTTTGGGGGAGATGGGGGCTTCCTAATCCTTAATGTATTTCCATTTCTGAGCCTAATCTGACCATCTAACCTGATCAAGTCTTTAACATCAAAAGTATGCAATTCATCAATGTTGCGTGCAATGCAAGACGCTACATGAATTGCATCTTGAGGTTTTCTTAATTCGGAATAATCTCTGCATAATCGTCTGGATATTTCGGCAATTCGTACGCTTAACGCAATGATTCTAACCGAACCTGATTTATAGAAGGATTCAAATAAATCATCTTGCTCCTCGGGCAA
>JAJEFL010000066.1:0-8417 GCA_022820435.1 Rhodothermales bacterium | reverse complement strand
AAAGGAGACATCCGGTGTAAGTTCTAATCCCAGAACATGCTGTGCCAAAACCAGATGCCCCGAAGAAGAAACCGGAAGGAACTCTGTCAAGCCCTGCAGAAGTCCAAGAATCGCCGCCTGCCACCACGTCATGAAAATATTCGTATCGGTAAAGGAACAGAAAGATACTTCACGGGAGCGCAGGTTCCACCATCACCACTTCTTCCCGACTCACCGCAACCTCGCCAAGTGGAGTCCCACGTACCTTACGAACATATTTTCTCGGGGTTACGATGACCGGAGCAATGCTGCTGGTGCGTGCCTTGCTGTGCCAGGCCGCAATCGCCGCCGCCTGTTCAATCAGATGGCGGCTTGGCTGCGCATCACGTTTCGGAAGCCGCAATACCGCGTGGGCACCGCTTACTCCACGCGCATGAAGCCACAAATCGAAGGGGCGGGCATGCCGAAGCGTAAGCATCTCACTTTCTTTTGCATTACGCCCAACCCATAATTCATACGAAGGCGCAAGAGCATAGCGACGGAATGGCCGCCCGGGAATTCCCGGCTTTGTGCGCCCCCTCTGAAATGCTTTCAACTCCTTATAGGTCTTCGCCCTTTCCAGTTCCGCCAAGTTTCTCTTCAATGAGAGCACTTTCTCTTCGACCTGCCTGATCAGTGTGTCCAGATGGGTCCGGGATGTGCGTGCCTTTCGGGCTTTTAAATAATAGCGCTCGGCATTCTGCAGTGAGTTTAATGCCGGATTCAGGGACACCGTGACCTTTGTTCCCGGATGAAATACATCCGGCAGTTCCACGCGGGAATTGCCGGCGGGCAGCGGTGGCGAAGCCATCAGAATATGCCCGATCCGTTCGTATTCATCTGCGCGTGAGGGGCGTGAACGTTCCATATGCATTCGCTTTGCCGAGCGCTCGGCCTTGTCTAGCATCCGCACGAGGTTTTTTCGCAGCGGCTCATACTGGGCACGGTAGGCTCTCTCGGAGAGTATGCACTGTGCATAGGTGCGCAGCGCATCATCCACATCATCATATTTCTGCCCCTCCGCGTCCATTCGCCCGGCAAGAGGAATCAGAGAAAGTGCAGGCGGGTTCTGATATACATACAATGCATCCCGGGTATTCAATAATCGCAGGTGCAATGCCTGCGCCGCTTCATAGACTGCAGCGGGGTTCGGTAGATCTGCCCCTTCGCAGGGCTTCAGCACATCTCGGGCCTGATCTTGATTGAAACGCACATAGACGCGCTGCAGTGCTTTGACCCGGTTTTCTGCCGCCGAATTCCATTTGGCGGTAAACTCGGTCAGACTTTGAGGCTCCGGTGCCGCGCGTGCCGGTGGGAACTCCGCCGGACCACCTTTACGAAATGCTTCCTGAACATGTCCGCTTTCATTTCCCAGAAGCACATTCGCCCGACTCCCGTACAGATGCGCCTGCAGTTGAAGCCCACCCGTAAACGCCAGAATCAGAATTCGATCCCCCTCGGAAACACGCACGCCTGTAATGGACTGCTGCCGCAATGTACGAAAAAGAGATTTTGCATTACGCCGGGGGCGACCAGCATCCTTGCGTCGAAACGCGCCAACGATGGGTGCATGCGTCAGAAACGAGATCGCTGTGGTTTCTGTATGGTGCTCCAGTGCAATAATGAGTTCCCCAGGTGCATGGCACCATGCATCTGTGAACGCAGCGCCCAGAATGGATTGATCCCAGATACGGGCAAGCCTGTGCAGAATATAGTAATTGTTGAGCATTCCCGGAAAGATAATGCGTAACCGACCATTTCATGCGAAAGAGCGGATTGGTTGGTACCGATCACTGATTCCTGCCGTGGCGACCTTTCCAGTGGATGCATTATTTGAACGACATTAAAGTTTGGGTGCACAATCACAGTCTGATCTTTCCCAATTGCCGCTAGTACACGAAGTTGTCAGAAAAATGGAAAATCACGGACTCTGCTGGAACAATTAACAGAGGATCAGGTACTATATGCGTATCTCACAGAGAGTTTAGATGAAAAAGATTTGTCACTTCGCACTGATGGTAATCTTATCCTCCCAAGCCCAGGCCGTCTGGGCACAGTCGACTCATTTGAGTATTCGTGGATCCCGCGTAGCATGCGTAAATAAGATGGCATCTGATCATGCGTGCAGGGATATTGACCTCATGGCCCGCCTGTCTAGAGTGGATATGGAGGCGCAGGAAATCCTGCTCAACGATATCTGGGGTTGGACCGATCCAGACACAAAACGTGAATATGCGCTCGTGGGTACCGCAAAGTTTGTGGCTTTCGTGGATGTGACGGATCCCGTCAATCCCGTCTACCTTGGAAAACTTCCAGGTCATGATTCGCAGTTTCCCATCATTTGGCGGGATATGAAGGTCTACAACAACCACATGTATGTGACCGTTGACGGGGGCAACAACGGAATGCAGGTTTTTGATCTTCGTCAACTGCGCGACGTTGTGGGGACTCCCCGGGATTTTAAAGAAACTGCACATTACGATGGAATTCTAAGAGCGCATAATTTGGCGATCAACGAAGAGACCGGCTTTGCATACATTACCGCTTATCGCCTTTCAGGCTCAGATGAGGGTGTAAAAGACACCTGTAATGGCGCGGGACTGCACATCGTGGACATTCGAGATCCAGGCAATCCGACGTATGCGGGCTGCTTTGCAGATCATAACACCGGTTATGCAGGGAGCGGATATTCCCATGATGCGCAGTGTGTGATCTACCGCGGCCCGGATGTAAACTATCAGGGCCGGGAGATCTGTATCGGATCGAATGAAAACCACATCAGTATTGCTGACGTAACGGATAAGACAAATCCTGTATCTGTAGGAATTGCAACGTATCCCAACGCGGGATATGCACATCAGGGCTGGCTGACTATCGATCAGGAGTACTTCATCATGAATGACGAACTTGACGAAGCAAACCCGGATATCGCCAACACACGGATGATCATCTGGGATCTGCAAGACCTTGAAGATCCAGTCTATCATTCTGCGTTTTATTTTTCCTCTACCGGTGCAGATCACAACCTTTATGTGCACGGGGATTATGTGTTTGCGGCCAACTACACAGAGGGGCTCCGCATTGTGGATATTTCAGATATTAATCAGCCCCGCGAAATTGCATTCTTCGACACGCATCCAGAGCGCAGCACTGGTCTTGACGGAGCCTGGAGTTCCTATCGATTTCCCCGAAGCGGTACGACCATCGTCGGGAGCCACCCGCATGGACTGATGATATTGGATCCGCGCTCGGTCATCGTCGCCACACATACCGAAACATCCGTTACAATTCCAGAGGCTTTCTCGCTGTCGCCCGCGTACCCAAACCCGTTTAATCCTGTAACCTCTGCGATACTCTCACTGCCTGAGCAGGCCGAGGTTCGTGCCGAGGTTCTGGATTTGCTCGGACGCTCTGTTGAAGTACTAGAGGATGGTGTCCTGTCTGCCGGGGAGCATACGCTCACCTTTGATGCCAGCCAACTTCCGAGTGGGACCTATTATATTCGTGTCCAAACCGACGGATATTTGGCCGGTACCCGGGCTATTCTGGTCAAGTAAGAAATTTCAGGACGGCAAAGCCTCCTGCCAGCAGTACGGTGAAGGCGACTGCAAGCCAGTTAAAGTAGCGTTCAATAAAGGCCTGTACCGGCTCTCCAAATCGCCAGATTAAACCGCTCACGAGCATGAACCGGGCCGTTCGGCTGATCGCAGATGCCAGCAGGAATAATGGAAAAGAAATCCCGAAAGCGCCCGCGCTGATGGTGAACAGTTTGTACGGTACCGGTGTGAACCCGGCAGTGAATATAATCGCAAAGCCCCACTCTTCAAATCTTTGGCCCAAATCCGCATAGACAGCCTCGTTGAATCCAGGCACGTTGTGAAAGAAAAACTGTGCAAGGGGCGTGAACCCATCCGCAGCGATCCATGCATAATGGCCGAGCATGTAGCCGACTGCGCCTCCACATAAGGAGCCGACACTGCAGATCAGTCCAAAGTACAATGCTTTTTTTTGCCGTCCCAGTGCAAGTGCAATCAGGAGCACATCCGGGGGGACTGGAAAGAAAATTGATTCACAGACCGCCAGCACAAACAGCGCCAATGCTCCGTAGGGGGTCTGCGCCCAGCTGAGTACCCAGTTATATAACTGCCGAATCCAGTGCAAGACTAACTGTGCTCGTCAATGCACTCCCGAAAGAGTGGATGGTGATAGACCTCAGTCGGACATTGCTCGATGAATACATCAACATAAGTAGGATCCAAAGCGAAGGATTCGCGGAGTGCATCCAGACACGGCTCAATCTGTCCCAGCATAAAAAGAACACCGGAATAATGATACCAGGTCGCTGCATACTTCGGCTGCAGGTGAAGGGCATGCTCATAGGCCGTACAGGCTTCCTGAAGTTTTTTGTTGACCGAAAGCGCGGACGCATACCGCATCCATACATGATGACTCTGCGGTTCCAGTTCGGTCATTTTCTTGAAGGATCTCAGGGCTTTTCTCGTGTAGCCCGCCCGCATCTCCGCATCGGCTTTACTGTACCAGTACTCGGAACTCCTTGGATTCAGTTCCGCCGCCCGTGTGTGCGCTTTCGCGGCTAACCGATATCTCTCTTGAAGCATATACTCCCGCCCTAAACCATTCCAGGCTTCCGACAGGTTCGGGTCCAATCGGGAGGCCTTTTGGTAGAGGCGAATACTGGCTTGGTGATCCCCCCGTTCGGCCATGACCAGTGCCATATTACAATAGGCCGGCGCATCCTCCCCCTTGCGTGCGATCACTTCCTGATAACAGGCCAGCGCCTCATCATAACGCTCAAGAATAGAGAGGATATTCCCCCGGTTATAATATGCGGGGACAAAATCATGATCGATATCTAATGTTAAATCATAGCAGCGAAGTGCATCTTCCATGCGCCCCATTCTGGCGAGCACCACGGCTTTATTGAACCAGGCCTCACAGGAATACGGATCCAGATCAATCTGATGGTCATACGCGTCCAGACATCCCGTAAGGTCTCCCAGAATATCGTAGCAGTACCCAAGTTCAAACCAGGCTTCGGGATGCTCTGGATTCATCTTAATACAGGTTTCCAGAGCCGCCGCTGCATCGGAAAAATTTTCTGCCCGAATCATTGCGTACCCGATATAGAAATGAGCATCATCATTGAGCGGATCTACACGGATTGCATCGTGAAAATAATTCAGGGCCTCCTGATGATGTCCCATCATGTCCAGCGTGATCCCTAAATTCAGAAGTACCTCGCTGTCCGCCGGATTCAGACTCAGTGATTTCTCGAATGCCTGCTGCGCTTCTTCCAGATGCCCCAGGTTGCCCATCAGGATCCCACGCCTCAGCCATGTGTACGAGCAGAACGGCTGTCTTGCCAGAATCTTGTCTATGACGGTGAGGGAGTCTTCGATTCGTCCGGTCTCGAAATAATGCAGTGCAATGTCTTCCAGCGAACTCACGTCAAAATACGCCTCTGGCCCCCCGCGCTCAAAGGCACTAATCAGCGCATGAAGGTCTTCTTCATCAAACGGATCATCATCCCCGTAACTAAAATCAAATGTACTCATTGAACTAGTCTTATGGCCCCCTATAAATTACGTCAATATCTTCGGAACGTCAAAATTTTGGGCGTATTTGAGGTCAAAAGTTTTTTATTCTGGTAATTCTTAAACATTTAAGCCGGAACCCTCCAGAGTTGCCGGTGTAGATAGACACCATCAAACCGCAGTACGTTGGCAAAACTCTCTCAAATCCAGCATGAGGAAGTCCGAGACCACTTCCGGTCATTCCTGAAGAAGCGCGGTCTTCGGGAGACCAGAGAGCGCCTTACTGTGCTTGATACCATATACGAGGTCACGGGGCATATTGATGCGGATGCACTGCACCTTCGCCTGCAACAGCAGGAGCATTCCATCAGCCGCGCAACCGTCTACAATACACTCAGCCTTCTATTGGAGTGTGATCTGGTGGTGCGCCACCAGTTTGGTAATTCGCAGGCCAAATATGAGTCCTCTTATCTTTTCCGGCAGCATGATCATCTGATTTGTCTGGACTGTCAGGAGATCATGGAATTCTGTGACCCCCGTATCCAGAATATCCAGGAGATGGTTGCCGATGTCTATGCATTTGAGATCAAGCGGCACGCGCTCAATCTCTATGGTCACTGTCAGCGGCCCGACTGTGCGAACCGCCGCACATCCCAGCCGGATACAGCGACTTAATCCTGCCACATAAATCCGTTGTCTACCTCTGAACGTTTCCGACAGAATTGGAGACATGTCATCGGCGGGTGGACGATTTCGTTCATGATCATTACATGATCAAGGCGTTCCTCCCGTAAGAAACGTGCGATATCTTGAAGAGTGCCCGCAGATCCCGGAGCGTATTTCTCTGAAGAAGCTCTAAAATAAAACGTTTAGGTGACATCAAAAATAAATGACGTTACGCAGCCGGGCACCTTCCATATTATTCACCAACGCATGGAAGTCTCCGTCCGCACTATAAAGAATGGTTCCCGTTGATACGTGCAGGGGCCGACGATATGCCCGGCCCAGGTCATTCCGCTAAGTGCATGCATCTTCTCGGTATCGGCAGACGGATCACGCAGGGGGGCACTGGGCAGAAATGGGAGTATTTTTCACGAGTTTGTGTTTACGATGGAACTCCATATATCTTGCGGCAGCGGGAGTCCGCGGTTGAGCCAGTCATGAATCTGTTTCAGGCCTGCAACTTGATAAATGGGGATCTCTCTTTTTGCTGATTTATTTCCAACCTCACTGCTTTGTTTGGAATTACGCGCAAGTACGAGTATTTGGGGGTTAGCGTTCACACCTTGGATGTTCATTGAGTAGATACTTGCTCCTGTTCCATGCCATTTCCGTCCTGTCATTACTTCATCGAAATAGCCGAACTTATTCAAATGAGTAATGCCATCCGCGGTTATCCAGTCAACCGACACACCAATTACACTGAAGGCCCAGCCTTGATCATCAGCTTTGCGTTGCAGTTTCAATTTAGCCTCTTCAATTAATCCCGGCAGGGAACGGTCATTGCTATATCCGCAGGTCGACGATCCAATAAAAACCATCACAAGTTCCTTATCAGGAATTGTTCCATAGGACGGAATATATCTGGGGTGTACGCCCTCGGTATGCCAACGAAGTTCTATGGTAGGAATAAAATGGAATCTTCCACTGAAGCCTAAAACAAATGAGCCAGAGATCAAGATGATCGCAGACAACCCCCACCAGAGACTACCTATTCCGATAATGTTAGACTTTACTCTCATTCAGTTTACCTAGCCTCAAGGCCTATTGGGATTTGTGGATACGAATCTGAGGAAACCCTAAACTTTCTGTTGTAGTGAAGCGATAGGCCCCGTCTATCCCTCTCAATATCTCTCCAATTTTTGGGCCTGCCGCTCCCAGATAGATACCGAGTCCAGTTTGTGCATGGACTCTGAACGCGTGGCTTTCCGAAATTTCTTTCGGTCCGAATGAAAACCGTGAGGGTTTTTCGAGGAAAGCATAAACCACATAAAAATACTCCCCATCAGAGAATAATGCCAAAAACATGGATCCATCAACTTCGTGATTCACTGCAATGTACGTTTTTCCATCCTTCCGGTACTGTTTATATCCAACGGAGCGATAATCTGGAAAAGTAATCTGCCAAAGTATTTCACCCTGATCTGAATAGCCAGTCATTGCAGGAATGTGATTTGCGACTAATGCAACGGTTTGATGCTCAGAGTTACAGGCAATGAAGGTGTCGTGTGCAAAAGACTGCACAGGAAATGGATCTTCGTGGCTATACGCTTCTCCAAAAGACGTAACCCATGTACCATCTAGCATGTACTTGTGAACTATCTTCCTTTCAGCGGGGGTCTTCATGCTATAATCGATGAGGTAGTAGTGTCCATTCATTGCACACATTCTACCATTCATGCTTGAATATTCCGGCCACTGGGTCGCCGCAAGTACGAATGATGAATCCTTACGTTCAAAAACATGATTTATGAGTTGATCAGCAATCATGACTTGATTGCGATCAGGGAAAATGGTCATACCAAGAGGGCTATCAAGTTCTCCTGGCCCAGTTCCTGAAGAACCAACATTTGCTATCCAGTCCCCCTTGTAATCATAAGCCCGAACTTCCTTATGGATGATATCGAAATAATAAATCGTCCCGTTACCATCGGTCTTTAAATCCCAGACAAACCCGAGCATTTGAGAGTAATCTCCCTCATTGACTCCAATCTCTACCACATCCGATGAATCCCATTTCCAGAAATCAGCGCCGTCCACTTCGTGTCGCAATTCAAAGCGGGAATCCGAAGAAACAGGAATATTCTCTTTGGTAGGATGAATCACGACCTGAGAAGATGCTGA
>JAJEFL010000010.1:0-45264 GCA_022820435.1 Rhodothermales bacterium | reverse complement strand
AATCTGCCGAAGCACTAATTGACAATCTGCCGAAGCACTAATTGATAATCTGCCGAAGCACTAGTTGACAATCTGCCGAAGCACTAATTGACAATCTGCCGAAGCACTAATTGATAATCTGCCGAAGTACTAGTTGACAATCTGCCGAAGTACTAGTTGACAATCTGCCGAAGTACTAGTTGACAATCTGCCGAAGCATTAGTTGACGATATTTTAAGTGCATACTGACAGCACATACACAAATGCATACAAAAGAGATTATTCCCCGACAGTTACGATTTCTGCTCACGGAATCAATTGAGGACTCACCCGTCACATTGATTCACGGGCCACGCCAGTGCGGCAAAACAACCCTGGCAAAAAGCGTGGGGGAACAACTCGGGTATTCCTATTTTACCTTTGACAATACGGATACCCGGGGGGTTGTTCAAAACGATCCCCTAGGGTTTATTAGTGATTGTTCCGATCATGTTATACTTGATGAAATTCAACTCGTACCAGAATTGTTCCGTATCCTGAAGCTTTCCGTGGATCGCAATAGAAAGCCCGGGCGGTTCATCCTGACAGGTTCAACGAATATGCTTCTTGTACCAGAATTGGCGGATGCACTTGTCGGTCGGATGGCAACCATACGTCTCCATCCCTTATCACAACAGGAAATTGAACAGTCTCAGTCCACCCCGTTCCTGGAACGACTGTTTGCGGGTGATTTTAAAACCCGCTCCAAAAAGCGGCTGGCAGGCAATCTGGTTGATCGGATCGTGGCCGGTGGCTATCCTGAAGTTTTTGATCACCCATCTGGTCAAAAACGTTCTTCCTGGTACCGCAACTATGTAACGAATATTGTTCAGAAAGATATACTAGATCTGGCGAAAATCCGATCTCTTGAAATGATCCCCAAACTACTTGCTGCTACCGCCAATTTGTCCAGCCAACTCTTCAATGCCTCTTCGATGGCATCAAAGTTGCAGATGAATCGCAACACAGTTCTGGACTACCTCACATTATTGGAACATCAGTTTCTGATTGAACGCCTCCCACCTTGGTACAGTAATCGAATGAAGAGGCTGATCAAAACTCCCAAAATTCATGTGGGAGATACCGGATTGGCATGTGCTCTAATGGGAGTAAACAGCAAGTTTCTATTAAAAGACCGTAACCTGCTTGGACAACTTGTGGAGTCATTTGTCTACCAGGAATTGAAAAGACAGGCCAGTGCCACCGGCGACCCCTACGTATTCTATCATTTTCGTGACCGGGATGGAATTGAAGTAGACATGGTTGTTGAGCGCGGTGCCTTTGAGTTGGCCGGTATTGAGGTTAAAGCTGGAGCCACAATATTTGACTCCGACTTTAAAGGGCTGCGAAAAATCAAGGCGGCCCACCCTGACAAATTCAAGTTTGGTGCCGTGCTGTACGACGGAGAAACCTGTGCAAGTTTCGGGGATGATATGTACGTCGTTCCAATTCGCATGCTCTGGGAAAACGAATCAAGCCCATGAGAACTCCGTGCTCCAAAAATTCAGTAATTGAACGCACAGAGGCGAAGTAAATGGCAATGCATACAGCCGCCGCTCCGCGGGGCGCTATCGCCATGATCAAACTCTGCCCCCGTGCGCTGCAGCCAATGATCCCAATTATAGGATCACTGCCCCTCTAACATAAGAATGGCAGAGATGGATTCTATTTCGCCGGAATTCCTGGGCTTATGCAAAGGGTAGTACTGATAGTTCAAAAAATCCCGTACGTGAAGGTCATAGTACCGGCTGAGCGGATTACCACTCTGCCCGCCGGCATAAATCCCAACTCCCTCCGGCGGACTGGAACTAAAGTCTATAATCACGCGCCAACTTGCACTGTGCGTAACTTCTAGGCCATCCCCTGGGCCGAGAGTTTCGTCGTAACCTGGATAGATGTACGGTCCGCGCCACAACATATCCAGCGCCGGTGTCTGAGTCAGATGCCGAAAAATTACATGATGACGGGAGGTCCATCTCCAATCCTCTCCGTACCGACCTCGTAGTGCACTTCCAGCTTCCTCCAGGGCTGCAGCCATGAGCGCCTCGGCATCTTCAATCGCTGGAGTTGACTGAATATCAAGCCATTTAGATCCACGATTTAACAGAGTGATCAGGACGGTTTCGCTTGGCACTGGAAGATCCATAAACACGGACTCGTCCCATGTGAGACGTTTCAGAGCAGTCAAATACTCATGTAAGGCAAGTGGGCCGGTCGTTTCGCCCTCGGCAAAACCATCCCACTGGATCAATGCACTGCGGACTGCTTCCGCCTGCGGCGAAAGGGAGCGTATGGAATGGAGAAAGGGCACAAACGCATCGTATTGGCCAACATAAAAATCTGACTGATAGGCTTTCATGTCTTCCATACTGTGCTGAATCTTACCGGAAAGCAGCGTATCAATGCGCAGGGAACGGTATGCAGCCTGCCAGTCATGGTTCAGATAATAAGGATAATCTGCCGTCGTGGGCTGCTGATTGGTTGAGGTAAGGTATCCGCGGACAGGATTCACCGCACTGGGCATCTCCGCAAAGGGAATATTCCCCGTCCATTCTGTAGTACTGGTGCTTCCGTCCAGAAATCCGACCCCGTGGCCGGAAGCGCGAACCGGGGCGATCCCTGCTACACGAATTCCAATGGTTCCCCGGGTATCCGCATACAGTATATTCTGGGCCGGTGAATGCCAATACTCCAATGCATGTTCTAATTGCGCTGCATCCTCCGCTCGATTCATCTCCCAGAGGGCCGTCATCATGTAGTTTTTTTCATGTGCGACCCACTTGATCGCAACGGCCGCCGTGGAATCCCGCACAACCGGCCCTAAATGAGATAAGATCAACGTATCAATGACGGCCGGCCCGCCCTTCACACGAATTGTATCCGGCAGCATTTGCAGGGGTCTCCAACTCCCGTCAAATTCGTAACTGCGCTCATCCTCGCTTAACCGGAGCACATAATGATCAATTCCATCCAGCCCTGAATTTGTATACGTCCAGGAAACATGATCGGTGAATGCTTCAATGGGGAGCGGTGCACCTGGTGCAAGAACACCATATGTATTCATGGAAGGGGAGACTAGATGCACTTCGTACCAGATAGACGGTAACGACAGCGCCAGATGCATATCCCCCGCCAGCATCGGAGAACCCGTCGTAGACCGATCTCCCGTCACTGCCCAGTTATTAGACCCCTTAGAAGGCTGATATCCCTCGATGCCATGCTCCCTCAAGGTGCTGTGCATGCGCCTCAGTAATGCCAGTGCATCGGGCGAAGCCATTGAAGTACTCTTGGAATCCGAGACAGATTCCATGGATGCCATCGTCTCAGAGGGAATAATCGGCTTATAGCGTGTAGCATTACGCGGATATAAGTCTGCATAGTCTTCGGGGCTCAGACGATCCTGTGCCAGACCGTAAGCCATCTCATCAGATCCAAAGGACAAGTCAAAATTGAAGTACTGCATCAGGAGAACCGTATGCAATGGCGTATACGGCTCGGGGGCATATCCAAACAGTTTGAACTCAAATGGCAATTCTGCATCCGAAAGGCGGTTAATGTAGGCATTGACACCGGCAGAGAACCATAACATTAGATCATAGTCAAGACTTTCCTCCTGTGCGTGTGCCTGCGTGATCTGTTTTGCGGCCCAGTTCATGCCGGTTGCCCGCAAATATTGATCGGTCTCAATGGAACCTGGACCAAAAATTTCCGACATTCGCCCTGCCGCTACCCGGCTGATAAAATCCATCTGGAACAGCCTGTCCTGCGCAGTGACGTACCCTAGTGCAGCAATGGCTTCCCGGTCACTGGTCGCAAAAATGTGAGGAACTCCACGATCATCCCGTTCAATCGTCACAGTGCCATTCAATACAGATACAACCTGGGTATCCCTTGCATCATGCTCAGCAATCCGTGCAGTATGGTAAAATCCGCGTGCAGGGTCAATCAGATCGCCCAGCGGTGCAATGCCTCCCGGACCGTAATGCAATCCCCAGAGCAAACCAACTGTCCAGATCAAATGCAGGAGAAACTTCCACATTATCCACCTTCGATCCCCAATTTTGCAGGGGGTAATACATGCCGGATCAATTCATCTGCAACGGACGAATAGTCAATGGCGCCGCGTGAATCCAGATATGTCTCAAATACCGTTGTCCCATTCCGGCATACCACCGCAAGTGAAGCACAGGTACGAATGACCGTGTCCATTACAAGATTCCCGTAAGTCTTGCGCATGTATTGACCGTACTGACGATGCACTTTCTTGCGCCCGTGCACATTCGTTAGAAGAAACATCGCCGTTTTCAAACCGGGGTTCCATTTTTTTCGAACCTCTTTCGCAGTATCCCAGGTCTGCTCTGCGCCATGTACCGACTGAAGTTCGGGGGTCACGGGAATCATCAATGTATCTGCTGCAATCATGGCGTTCAATACATACACCGAAACCGCGGCTGCCGTATCGATGATAATCGTATCGTAGATATTCTGATCCTGAAGAACCTCCCTGACCCTGAACATATCCGGGGCCTGCGTCAATTTGCGTGCAAAGTGACCGAGTCCTCCCGTGCAGGGAAGTAAATCAAAGGATGGTAATTTCAGCACTTCCAGATCCGACAGGCGACTGCCAAGACAAAACAAGTCAAGTGATGTACTGGAAATATCAGCGGTCTCTACATCCATCATGCATGTCAGAAATGCCTGTGGATCCAGATCCATGATCAGGGTCTTGTACCCCACCAGATTTAATGCCGCGGCGATATGGATAGATGTTGTAGTTTTGCCTGTACCACCTTTATGATTGCAAACCGTAATGACTGACATTATATATTATTGCTCAGTTGCGCGTATACAGGAAAATTCAGACCAGTGCACTAAGTCCACTTCATGCAAAGCAACACTGACTTTATACTTGCCTCCCAGTCTCCGCGAAGGCGTAAACTCCTTCGACAGATCGGAATATCCTTTATTCAGGTTTCCCCGCGTGTGGACGAAACCGTCACGAAGAATTTGCCCCCCGAAGAATTGGTAGAACATCTGGCAATCAGGAAAGCAACTTCGGTTGCGGCAAGAAAAACCAACGCGCTGATCCTTGGGGCAGATACCCTCGTGGTTTCCCGTGGATTGATCCTCGGGAAACCATCGGGAGCCTTTGAGGCAGCGGACATGCTGCGACAATTGAGCAGTTCCACTCATAAAGTGCATACTGGAATCGCATTAGTTCATAAGCAATCTAACCGGATTGTGACCGCCGTGGAGTCTACCGAAGTCACATTTGGCCGGCTGACTGAAACAGAGATCTCCAATTATGTCAAAACTGGCGCACCGCTTGATAAAGCGGGTGCATATGGCATTCAGGATGATCTGGGAGCTTTATTTGTTGAACGAATTCATGGTGACTACTATAACGTAGTTGGGCTGCCACTTCGGAGATTGTATACACTGCTCCGAAAGTATTTCAGCGATCTGATGACGTTTTAGCATTGTCTCTTTCGGTATACCGCCTCAGCAAAGTCAACGCTCCCTCCCACGGGAGGATTCCGTTTGCGGACGTAAACGTCAACATACTCTATCTGCGCGGATAATTCCGCAACCTGATTCGCAATTAAATAGGCAATCCGTTCAATGAGTTCAATTTTTTTATCCTGCATCACTTCCGCTGCGATACGATAAACCGTTTCATAGCACAATGTTGCATCTAAGCTGTCTTCTTGTGCAGCTGCCTCAAAATCAAACCCCACCTCTACATCTACCTCATATCTCCCCCCTGTCTGCCGCTCTTCAGAGGTTGCGCCGTGGTGCGCAAAGAAAATCGCGTTAACCAGTCTGATTCTGTGCATCCCCTATTATCCAGGTAACCTGATCATACTTAGCGACGAAAAATTCAATAGAGATCTGTTCGCTGTATCCCAATATCTGATTCCGATATTACTGCAGCCATATCCCGCATAATGCCGATTTGGAAGCATGTACACAAAACGGGGATGCCCCATAAATTTTTCTCTGATCAGAGTTAACGCAGACCACACCGCAAACAGGTACCCCACCAACCATCGTGTCCAGACTTTCGTGCGCATTAAAGGCGCTCGTGCAGAACGGGCCATTCGGTTACTCCTCGAAATAATTTAGATCGCTCCTGAATATCCGTATTGGTCAGGGCTGCCAGCTCGTATGGTCCAAGATTTTCAACGCAGAAGGACGCAACGGTAGAACCATACACCACCGCACGCTTGAGTGCATCCAGCCCGATGACGGATTCATTTGACAGGCTGCCTGCAAAAGCTCCTAAAAATACATCTCCCGCGCCGGTCGGATCCCGAACCTCCTTCAGAGGGAAGCTGGGCACAATAAAAACCTGCTCCTCAATGAACAGGATTGCCCCATGCTCCCCTTTTTTTATGATCAGTATTTTTGGGCCCAATGCCAAAACCTGTCGTCCCGCAGCATACAGATTATCTTCTCCGGTGATCTGCCGCGCTTCTTCATCGTTAATCAACAGGCAGTCTATCCGTGAAAGCACCTCGTCTAATTCTTCCCGCATATTCTCAATCCAATAATTCATCGTGTCACATGCGGTGAATACCTTGTCCTTCATTTGATCTAAAGTATCACTTTGCGTTTTTGGCGGTAAGTTCCCAAGACAAAGAACTTTACTGTCCACATAGGTATCGGGAACCAGCGGATTGAATTCTGCCAAGGCATTCAGATGTGTAAACGTGGTGTCCCTGATATTCATATTGGCTCTATAGCGCCCTCCCCAGGCAAATGTATTCTGGTTTTCCAGAGTTTCGAGACCCGTTAAATCCAGATCACTTGACTGCAACAGCTGCCGATACTTATCGGGGAAGTCTCCACCAACTACTGCAACGATTCCCACCGGGGCCGTCAGTAATCTGGCGGCCAGTGCGATATAGGTGCTACTCCCGCCAAGTACATGTTCGGCCTTTTCCGAGGGGGTTTCAATATCATCCAAAGCCAACGTCCCTACAACAAGTACACTCATTCAGAAAAAATCAATTTATTGAAAGTCATGATGCCTAAAAGGTACATCTGAAAGTAAAATTGAGCGATTGAACTAGGATAGATTCAAAAGCTTTAGTTAAATTACGGCATTCTAGACTAATCCAAACCATTTCGTCGGTATTGTGAACAGTAAATCAGTTCTCAGAGAGGTCACAGTGGTCATACGTGATGTACTCCTTCGGAACGATCAATTGAATATTTCTGGCTTGGGGACTCTGAAAGTGGAATCTCTTTCCAGTGAGCGTGAGCAGATAACAAATCAGAAGTTCCTCCTTCATCCGCCCAGAAAGCGTGTCGTGCTTGAAGGAGATCCATCCGATTCCACAGATCCAGCACTGATTGCGGAACTGGCATCAAATCTGCGCACATCTGAAGAGGAGGCTGCTGCAATCCTTGATCTTCTGATCAAGGAGATCTTAGCTCAGGCCCCGGTCCATATCCCCGAAATAGGTATCCTCAAACAATCTGAGGGCAAACTTGAACTTTCATCTGATCCCGAACTAGAGGCATTTCTCCTCGGAACTCATGCAAACTTGAACTCTCTGGAGGTTAAACGAGAGAGCATCACAACACCGAAAACGCGTAGACGGAAACTCGCCTGGGCAATCTCAATTCCGATTGCAGTCGGTGCTGCAGTCGTCGGTTATTTTGCGGTTCAAAATAATTTTGGCCCCTCTCAACAGACTTCAAGCAATACGGAATCCCCTGCCCTTCTGCCAATAGCCCCGGATTCCATGACCGCTGACTCCGCGGTCAATATCACCTCCATTGATAATTTTGATCCTGTGGATCAACCTATTACGGACGGCTTCCGGGTTCGACCGGAACCAAATCCGGAGCAACCTTCGATCACCCTGGAGAGTCCAGCAGATCCACCGCCAGTTGAAACCCCGCCAACACAAGCGGATCCAGAGACACCTTCATTAAATCGGGAATCTGGGGGCTATACCCTCATTATTGGCTCATTTGACACATCGGCGCAGGCATCCATCCTGATTGCCCAATATCGGGACATCTACCCTACCGTTCCGATCAGTACGCTTCAAAACCGTAACAACACTCTCTATCGCGTGGGCATTGGACAGGTCCCTACAATTGCTGAGGCGCTGGCCTTAAAAGAGAGACTGACCGAACTTCCGGCAGATGCCTGGGTGCTCAATATTTTGAACAACGACCTCTAATGCTTTATGACGGCCGCTGCCGATTATTTTGACCGAACCATTGAGCGGCTGCACCGTCTCCGAGAAACACACTTACAAGAAATTGAGCGTGCGGCAGAACTGTGTGCGGTTCGGATTGCCAGAGGCGGTCTCATCTTCTGCTTCGGATCTGGCCATTCACGCATGATGTGTGAAGAAATGACTCCCCGGCAAGGCGGGTTTGTCGGCTTTTATGCACTCGTTGAGCATGCGCTTTCCAATCATTCTGCAATCATTGGAGCAAATGGATTGCGCGGGCCGCTTCACCTTGAAAAGGTTGACGGGTATGCGGAGGAGATTCTTCGGAGTTTTCGTTTTGGACCCCATGATGCTTTTATTATTATCTCAACCAGTGGGATCCGCCCGCTTATTGTAGAGATGGCACTCGGGGTAAAAGAGCGGGGGATGCCTGTGATTGCGGTTGTTTCAAGGGAACACTCTGAAGCTACCCGTGCGTCCCATTCGTCCGGCAGAAAACTGATTGACATTGCAGATATCGTTCTTGATAATCAATGCCCGCCTGGCGACTGCATTAGTGAACTTGATGGGCTTGAATGGCGCACCGGTCCGGTCTCTACGGTCACGGGGGGAATGCTGATGAACATGTTGCGGGTTGCGGTCGCAGAGCAACTATTACAGCTTGGACATGCACCCGTCCTCCTTCCTAGTCATCAATTTATTGGTGATACAACCGCGGAAGAGCAGCTTGAGGCGTTCTACGAAGCCTATCGAAAAAGTCTTGCTCACCTGTTCGTAGATGACTGAATATGTAATTGGGGTTGATGTCGGTGGTACCCGTATAAAAACGGGGGCCGTCCTTCGGGATGGTACACTTCTAAACCGTCGCGTGTGTTCATCCGGCTTTGCATTGTCAGCAGAAGCGCTGGAGACTGCAATCATTGAAGAGATTATCGAAATCCAGTCCAATACAGACGGTACTCCGACAGGAATAGGATTGGGATTTCCAGGTGCTGTAGATCCTGAACAGGGCATTGTCCTGCTGCCCGGCAAACTCCGTTTGGAGGGCTATCCGATTGTACCCAATCTCGCTCACAGATTGCGCCTGCCGGTGATTGCTGAGAATGATGGCCGCCTCTCCATCATTGCGGAAGCCCATTATGGAAAAGCCCGTGAGTATCGCTGGGCAGTTTCGATCACCTTAGGAACCGGTATTGGTTCAGGCGTGATGCTGGATGGAAAGATTCTGAGGGATCCGCATCTTCAGTTCGGAACCCAGGCAAGTCATGTAGTCCAGCAATCGAACAGTGACCGGTTATGTATCACCCGGGCCCGGGGAACCGCAAATATCCTCTGCTCCGCTACTGCACTGGCCGTTATTGTCCGGGACAGTTTAGCCCGTGGACTCCCTTCCGTCTTGAATGAACGTTATTTTAATGACCCGGCAAGTGTGGATTTTGAGGCCGTCATTAAGGGAGTTGCACAGGAAGACGCATTGTGTCTGGACGCATTCAACACATGGAAGACAGAACTGGCATGGTTTCTGGTCAGTGTTGTTCACATGTACGCACCGGAGATCATTATCCTCAGTGGAGGGGCAGCGTCTGCGGCCCCCTATTTTCTGGACGACCTGCGCACCCATGTAAACCATCATACCTTCCGTTACCCTCCTGGCGATGAGATACGGATTGAATTATCTGACATCGCCACATTCAATGCGGTCTTGGGGGCAGGTGCATTGGCCTGGGAGAAGGCAGGGTGTTAGAGTTCATTGATTACCTGCTTGAGAAAAATCACTTCCCCGCATATAATGGACCCTGAAGCTGCTGCAACCATTCTGAAACGGACCTGTCCGTATATTGAATATGGGTGTCTGCATCTTCTCCACTTGGCAGCCAGCATCCGCCTCCCCGTTCAAAAATCAATTGATTGCCCGGTATTGGTTTACCTGTCTCTCTAATCCAGATGGGCAGATTCTCTCTTTTGCGCCACTTACTCACACAATTTGCGATGACACCTTCCTTGCCTGAGCGTACAACAACCACCGCAGTAGATAAAGCACATGCAATATCGCAGTCCTGCTTAGATGCCGGGTGAACTTTAGCATGGGGGGCAGATATTGATAAAAGTACAAGTTGCTGATTCTCCAGGTACTCACTGTACTCACTACTAGATAAGAGTCTCTGCAATCTTCCGGGCAGTATAATGACACATTTCCCGTCATTCTCAAGGGAGCCTTTTACTGCCTCTTTCTCAATTTTACTGTGATTCGTGGAAACCAGTACTCCTCCTTTCTGAGCCAGTGCAGCACCGAATGAATGGGCATAGTTCAGATCCGTTTTACCGTCATTTTTCCTCAACCCCAGAATGGCAACTTTTTTTTGTTCGGAAACGAGCAGTTCCAGATTCCCCACCACAAACATCAGAGGGGGGCTGTCATGCCGCAGTTTAATCTTTAGCGGCTGCGGATACCCCTTGTGCCCTCTCGTTAGTATTGAGATTCCTGCATCCCGCCAACTTTCTTCTTCCTGAGAAAGCCGGTTGATTCGATCCGGGTTCAGCAGTCCCTCAACTCGCCTGATTGAAAAATATCCCTGATCCCCCTCCTCAAGGACTTGATCAAAAGGCTCGTAGATCAAATCCGCAGGGGTTTTCTTTTTATTCAACAGATCCTTGGCAAATTCACCCCATTCCTTAAAATTCAGGGGATCTGCCTGATTGGATTGATCACTACTCAAATTGGCTGTGAGTAAAATGGTCGCCCTGCGAATGTCTCTTTGTCTAAGGGATAATCGGAGATGGTCATTTACATCCTTATCCTCGGGAAACCATTTTGCACCTTTTTCTACAATGAGTTTGTTTGCTGCTTCGGTGTCATGCTCGCTATCCTTCTTCATCCAAAGCGGAACCCAGGACTCCTGCAAGTTCTCTACTGCTCCACTCCAGGTGCCGCCTTTCCTGTCAGACCGAATCACTACAGCGGCATCGGATAAGCAGTAAATGTACTTATTCCGCTGCATTGCGGCTGAACCGTAAGCGTAACGATCAACCTTGAACAAATTGATTTCCGGGTCAACCAAAGACACCAACGCTAACTGCCCTCCTTCCAAATAATCACGATATATCCGGCTGCTGGATTTTTCCAGAAGTTGATGTGTCAGTACGCCCACGGCATTCCCGTCTTTCTCAAGAGCACCGGTCATGGCTTTGATATCCACTCCCCGGGCACCGCCGGAAATAACCGTTACCGCCTCAGCAGCGGCGGCCTCACCTAACGATTGGGTATAGTCAAGGTAATACCCCTCCAACTCCGCAGGGGGTTTACGTGAATCCACTACGGCAAGCCCTCCATCTTGAAGCAATGACCGATCTCCTACTCCATAGAGTACCGGAGAAAAATCAGATCTGTTCGATAATCGTTCTTTGAGTCTCCAGGGATAATCATGGTCCAGATAGGTCATGACCCAAATATTCCATTTCGCCCACTGTGTTACGGCGTTGTCCAAAGCGGCCCCATACTGCAGGCGTTTTACGCACTTCTCGGCAGCCTCTAACCGATACCACCTATCCTGATCCGCCCATTGGCGAAGAATTTCTTCCTCCCTAAACAGATCCCCTGGAGACTTTCCGATCTGCTCAAGATATAGACGAAGCCGGTTCCACTGCTTTGGATTCAGTAGTCCCAGCTCCCGAGATTTTTTCTTCGCTCTGAGGTGTCCTGTCAAAATCAGGATTGCCCTAGCATCGTCAGAAAATGTCATCAGCGATAAAGCCTTTGGATTTATGTCTGTATCCTCAACAGGGGAACCATGCTCGCTCCACCCCATTATAAGACGCGAATCGTTTCTTGTGTCTGAATCAACTACTGACACCAACAAGTCATTCGTCTTCTTGCGAAAACTTGGCAAGAGACACAAAATCTCCGATGAGGAGACTCACGAGGCAACAAATGAGATTTATAACATGGCAGCAAAAAAATGTAGTTGAGCGTGTCTACACCCAACTGACCGCTATTCGCTGGATACTGGGGGTCGGCCTCACACTCATTAGCCTCATGGTCGCCTACGGTACCTTCTTCGCTGGATAGTGTAGGTGACACTATTAATCCCCGAAAAGGGTGCTTATTGAGATTAACGGATAGGATCATCAGTAGTTGTATGGGGGCGTATGTGAGATTGATGGTCTTTTTTCGCCAGATACTCCTAGTCATCCGTAGATGTCCATAATATGGCTTGTCGCTCGCTTGCCTCAGTTGGGTGTATATCCTCCCGTGTATTGCGTCAGACAACGAAACTGCCGTTCAGTCTGGAAAGGGATGCAGCTTTTGCAACAGACAGAAACACTGCCAGAAATCTGATGAGAGTTAACCGTTCCTGAAAAACATTGATTTCAGCCCTTGAGTACCCTGCAATATATCTATCACGTTTCAGCAGACTTCAAATATATAGCATGAGATTATGACGTAGCGTTTGGTCACTCGTATTTCGTTTCAGGATTGGGGGCATCGGGAAAAAGCATTTCATTCAAACGTGCCTCCCATTTTTCTTTATCTACAATCTCAAAGCGAACTCCCCCTCTGCATATTGATGGAGCGAATCTGCCCCAGTCTGCCTTCTGAGTATGCTCACTGCAAATATCAAATAATGAACGTTCGGGATCAGGATCTTCCGACCTATCCAGATAAAGCCCTTTCGTTTCCACCACAAACACTTCATGGGATTCATCCTTGCTCACCAATTCTTCGTCTTTCAATGTCGCAGTAAAATCTTTATAAATCCGGCGAGGTCTCCATCCCTGCGTGAAGTAGCCCTTGCGATGTTGGTTACTGTACCAGAAAAACATTCGCGCCTGCTGATCCAAATAGGTAGCGACCTTATTCTCCGATTTGTTCAAGTCATCTCCTGGAATTGCATTAAATGGACTCAGTTGATTCGGATTGCTGTCCTCCAGGGCCATTCGCTTCACCTTCGGAATACTAATTTCATCCGGCGGGCGATTGAATTCCAGCTCCTCTGCAACAACAAGAAATCGAATCGTATCCGACTCAATAAGGGAATCAAAAACCATCCGAGATAAGCGGTCACATTCTTGCTCTAGGACATCACGGAGCTGTTCTAGGACAAAGACATAATTGGCTGCCACATATTCAAATGGATGATGCTCAAGTAGTGCCTCGAAAGTCCGCTGGACCAAATGATACCCATGCCAAGGATTGGGGACCAAATCAAGAATATGACTCGTTGCGGTTCCGTAATCAATGACATGGCCATCCTCAGAATCTACTACATTCTCAATCCGTACTGGCTCATCCAGATTCGTACGTAACATGACGTTCCCTGATGTCCTTTCGCTGAAATTCAGGGTGCTGAGTGTTGAAATATCAATTTCCTGCCATGGCAACCGTGAAAGAATATCCGTCTCGTATTGAGCCAGTCTCCATCCGACCCTATCTTGAATCATAAAAGCGGGAAGAACCCGATTACGGATTTCCGTACAATAATGACTCCCTTGACGGGTTTTTAGCCTTTTCGTGGGTTTAACCCTATCCTCATCTGCCACAATTCTCGCTTCCAAATCCTGTAATCCCTCAAGCCCGAAACCTTTCCTAACTTCATGCAGAATGTCTTTTGCACGGCGATTAAAACAGAAGACATAACTCTCATCCAGCCAAGGATTGCCAGTCTTTTGTGCATAGGGTTGGCGCAGGATCCGGCCTACAAGCTGGGTTAGCCCTGTACGAGACATTGGATTCGTGAGAATCGTTAAGATATAAGCAAACGAACAATCCCAGCCTTCCTGCAATGCCTGCTTGGTAATAATGAAGCGGATCGGGCAATTTCGAGACATCAATCCACCTATTTCATCCATCTCTTTGAGCTCATCCTTCTCACTTGTTTTAACCGCTATATGCTCCAATTGAATTCCATCGCACCACAGTAAGTATTCTCGTACATCCTCCGTATGAATATACTCTGGTTTTCTCTGTCCACGCCCCGTTCTCTCCACCTGTATCACACAGACAGGTCGAATATAGATCCCCGACTCTGCTTCGTAACGCCGTGCCTCCGATTCAAGAACTTCACGATGTTGGATGGATTCCAATAGCGTGTCACGCCAGTTTCTACCTTCCTTATTACGAATGTGAAGGTCAAGCTTGACCATTTCCTCAGCGTTAAGTTCTACACCTTGGATCTCAACCAGAACATTTGAGAGTTTATCCGGAGTGGCAGAGAGTTCTACGACCATACAGGGATTAAAGCCCTCCAGTGTTCTTTTTGCATTGGCGCTGTACGCTTTATGCCCTTCGTCGAGAATAATCAACGGCTTCAAAAGGCGTATGGTGTTTCCAAGAGAAGTCTTAATCAATCGACCACCAAACCCTGCATATCCTTCAAAGGTGTCAAGGTTAGGAAAATGCTTCAGCAATTTTTCATGTGCTGTGGGATCATCAGAATCGGGGAAAAATTGATCAAATGCCCCACTGTCCCGATATATTCTTAATTTGTCCCTTTGAGTAAGGCCACGATTGGCCGAAGGAAGCATCAACAGGAGAATACAGAGGTTTTCTACCACATCCTGTGGGTTAAAAGATGAAGTCTTCTCAAAAATACGAGTTCGCTGCCCAGATGAAAGATCAATCTGCTGGCGATAGGGATGATCTCTGTCCTTCAGTGCTTTGAGAGTTTGCCTGTAGATCTGGCTCGTGGGTACAATCCAAAGCACTAAGCCACGCCGACTGTAGCGAAAATGTGCGTTCACAAGATCAATCACTCGAGTTGCAATCAACGTTTTGCCGCCGCCGGTCGGGATTTTGAGACAAAAGGAAGGAAGACATTCCCCCAATCCATTGAGGCGATTGTTGTACTTCTTCATGGGCAAGATTTTTTCCCAAGCCCTCTCTGCCCAGTTGAGGCTCCATTCAGGATCACGAATTCTGGCCTGACGGTCATCCTCCTTGGCCTGTGTTAAACTCCGAAGAAAGTGGGTGACCGTGGTCAGGGTTCGCTTTTGATAATCCTTTAAAATCATGCTCCTCCGCAATCTGTGTGTCAATTAATATACAACCTGCTCAGATGCCATGCATAAGATGTTCAATGCTTATATTTGGATGGTTCTCCTTATCCTAATCTGCCGTCAGAGAGGGGATCACCTTTACTCTTCAGATAATCACATTGGGAGTCAAGTAAACAAGTTTTAGCCAAGAAGTTTCACAGTACTGCTGCGTATCTCCTAAAATATATGATAAGCAATCTTATGCGAGCGATTTTATATCTGCCTGAACTACAACATGCACCTTGTGGGGCATTCGTATGTGGTCTATTGATGTTTAATGGTCATGGGTAAATCGTCTCGCAGTCGCCAGGGTCATGAACTTTTTATTGTTGACAACAGCATCGAAGGATGGACTGGACTACGCTACCTTTCGGAATGGTCTACCATTGCTAAATCTTTCGACATTGCAACAGGATACTTTGAAATTGGCGCACTCCTAGCATTAGATGGTAGTTGGCAGAAACTTGACAGGATCCGAATCCTCATGGGATCAGAAACTACTGAGCGCACCCGGCAGGCAATCCTTGAAGCCGTGCGTAAGCGGGCTCTTGATGAGTTAGAGAACAGAATTGAGGAAGAAAAAGAGCAAAATCCTTTCCTGCGGGGAGTAGCTGGCATCCTTCATGCATTACGCACCGGTAGAATTGAGTGCCGCATATATAACAAGGAAAAATTTCACGCAAAAGCCTATATCACACACGCCAGAATGGAAGTAGTTGGTGCTCAGGCACTTGTGGGCTCCAGTAATTTCACACGCCCAGGACTTACGCAGAATATTGAATTGAACGTCCAGATTCAGAGTGCACGAGAGGTTGCACAGCTTCAAGAATGGTTTGATGAGTATTGGGAGGAGGCAGTAGATGTAACAGATACCGTCCTTCATACGATCCAGCGACATACGCACGAATATGCACCATTTGAAATCTATGCGAAGGCATTGCAGGAATTCTTTCGTGGTCATGAGTTAACTGCAACCGAATGGGATGAGACGAGATCTGTAATCTTCAAGATATTGGATCGCTATCAGAAGGAAGCGTACTGGACGCTTATGAGAATAGCCCGCCAGCACGGTGGAGCATTTCTTTGTGATGGCGTGGGGCTTGGTAAAACCTTTGTAGGCCTCATGCTGATTGAGAGATTGACCCTACATGAACGTAAAAGAGTTGTTTTGTTTGCTCCTAAGGCAGTGAGGGAAGGTGTATGGGAGCCAAGTCTGAAAAAATATCTCAATCATATTGGTGGAATTGGAGGCAGCGAGGACTTCAGTAACCTTGCCGTATTCAATCACACAGATCTCGGACGAAAAGGAGATTTTCTGGAACGATTCAAGCGTATTGCGGATCTCGCAGATGTAGTAATCATTGACGAGGCACATTACTTTCGTAATCCTGGTACTCCTGGAGATGATGATACAGGTAAGAGTCCATCCAGATATTATCGCTTATTTGATCTACTGGATGAGACCATTCACCAAAAAATGGTCTTTCTGTTAACGGCAACACCAATTAATAACCGCTTGAGTGATTTTCGGCATATGATGGAATTATTTACTCGAAAAAATGAAAACTATTTCGCCCAGACTATCGGAGTAAATCATCTACGAGGCCACTTTAACCAAATGGAAAGCAAGTTACGTGATCGTGTTCATCAGCATGGCGTTGACGTAGCAGATCACTTAGCCGATGCTCAGGAGATCCTAGGCAGTCAAGAGATTTTTCGCCAACTTGTAGTTCAGCGAAGTCGAGCGTACGCCCGCGAAAGCCAAATGCGCGAACACAAAACCGCTGCCATATTCCCTGAAAGGCTGCCACCGCAAGTCGCAGATTACTCAATTCGCAAGACTTATGGAGGAATGCTGGATATTCTTGAAATTGCCTTTGCAAAAGAAAATCCACTCTTTACGCTGGCCCTGTACTATCCTCTACACTGGTACATAGGAGATGACACAAATATTGATGCCTTTGAAGAGAATCGTCAAAGGCAGGTCGTTGGATTGATTCGGACGAATTTCCTCAAAAGGTTTGAAAGTTCTGTGGCATCCTTCGAACTTTCCTGTATCCGACTACTCTTAAAGCTATTGGCATTTTTGGATGTCCATAGCGAAACCGAAATTGAACGGTCGCAGCTCAAACAATGGAAAATTAGTAACAGAGAAGCCTTAACCTATGCGACTTCACGTCAGTCGCAACTTGAGGTTGACGATGAACAGGACGAGGAGGATATCGTCCCTCAAGAAATGCTTGATAAAGTTGAAAAGCTTAGCCGAATAGAATACAAGGTGGACGAAATGATGTCTGAGATTTTCCAAGACCTTGATCAGATTGTACTATTCCTTAACGAGGCTCGGAAATTTGATTCAAAGGATGATGATAAGTTACAGCATCTGATTCGTCTACTTAACTCAGACGATCTACGTAATGAGAAGGTGCTTATTTTTACAGAATTTGCCCACACTGCTCGCTATCTGAAAGGACAGTTGCAAAAGTCTGGTATTGAGGGGGTTGAACAAGTGGATAGTGCAACCGGGCGTAATCGTGCAGATGTCATTAAACGATTTTCGCCTTACTACAATGGTCTATCTGTTCCCGAATTGCGAGCGCAGGGATTACAAGAGATTCAAGTTCTCATTTCTACGGATGTCCTTTCTGAGGGATTGAATCTCCAAGATGCATCCCGACTAATCAATTATGATATACACTGGAACCCGGTACGTCTGATGCAGCGAATTGGACGTGTGGATCGACGTATGAATCCAGAAACAGAGAAAAAGATGTTGGCCGATATGCCCGAATTAGCGGACTCACGTAACAAGGTTGCGTTTTGGAATTTTCTGCCACCCGATGAACTAGACGATCTTCTTTCGTTATATAAGAAGGTCACACAGAAAACCCTGATCATTTCTAAGACACTAGGCATTGAGGGGAAAAAGCTGCTCCATCCCGATGATGAGTACGACGAATTGAAAAACTGGAATGAATTCAATGAAGAATACGAAGGCTCAAAAACCTCGGTTGAGGAAATGCAGCTAGAGTATCAGGAATTGCTCATGTCCGATCCAAAACTTGAGACGAAACTAAAACAACTTCCTGGAAGTGTATTCAGCGGACGAGAGAGTATTTTACCACAAGGTTCAGAAATTTTTTTCTGCTATACACTGCCGGCTCTGGATAAATTGAAGGGCAAATTTACAGATGAGGCTGGCATCACTCGTTGGTATCTCTACGACCTTGAAAGTGAACGAGTCCTTGATAAGCCCGAGGAAATTGTGAATCATATTCGTAGCAAGCCAGATACCCCACGAAAGTGTAGAATTGAACAAACGAGGCTGATTCAGATACGAGAACAGGTTGAACGTCGTATTAAGAACACCTATCTCAAGCGGGTTGATGCCCCGATTGGAGTGAAACCAAGGCTACGTTGCTGGATGGAGTTAAATAATAGGTAAGGAGATGAAGCGTAATCAACATGCTCGTCTATCTCAAATTCAGGATTTCGACACACTGATCGAATATCTTCGGGATGAGATGGACTGGCCAATCAGCACAGAAAGTTTTGAAGAAAGCACCTTTGACTACGGACTTGATGAATTAGGAATTGATGCAAAGAACTCGGCGAAAATTCAAGAAATAAAGCGCCTGAGACCATTTCATCCAAAACAGCCTTGGGGAATCTTCTTCGTTAAATTTGAACCTAAAAGTCTACCGGTTTTAGCGTTGAGAAGTATTCTGGGACGATTTGCACTCAAAAGACATACCTTATCCAACAGAAGGCAACTACATAGATGGGAGATTGAAGATTTATTGTTTGTTTCAAATTATGGCCAAGATGAAAAAAGGCGAATTACCTTTGCGCACTTCACGCCTGCTCCAGAAAGTCAAAGGGCACCCGTGCTCAAGGTACTTGACTGGGACTCAAGAGATACACATCTACATTTGGAGCACATCAATCAGCAGTTAACGAGATGCTTAACTTGGCCCAGCAATCCAGATAATGCAGAGGCATGGCGTAAACAATGGAAAAAAGCCTTTAAAGTCCAGTATAGACATACTGTTAGCACTTCTCGCGAACTTTCAATTCGCTTAGCTGAACTCGCCCGAGAGATACGCGAACGGATTAAGAAGGCACTTGAGATAGAAACAGAAGACGGTTATGTAACCATGCTTCTGAAGAGTTTCCGGGAAACCTTGGTTGGTGATATTGATCACTGTAGTTTTGCAGACATGGTCGCTCAGACTATCACTTATGGGCTGCTATCGGCCCGTATCACTAACCCAAAACAGAGTACGGCTACTGATTTTACCCGTTATCTACGCACGAACCCGCTCCTGAACGAATTGATGTCTGTTTTTCTAAGCATGGGTACAGGGGAAAATGAGATAAATTTTGACGAATTAGGAATAATTGAGATTGAGAATTTTCTGAATCACACCAATATGGAATCGGTGATACGAGATTTTGGAGACCGAAATCCAAGAGAGGACCCAGTAATTCATTTCTATGAAAACTTCCTCGCAGAATACGATAAGGAGAAAAAGGTGAAACGCGGAGTCTTCTACACCCCTCGTCCAGTGGTTTCCTACATTGTAAACTCAATTGATACTTTGTTACGCAGTGAGTTTGGGCTGACAGACGGGTTAGCAGACACGAGTTCTTGGAGTGAGATGGAACAGAAAAATGAGAATCTTAGGATCCCAGATAATATTTCATCTGAATCGGATTTTGTGCAAATTCTCGATCCCGCTGTGGGTACAGGCACCTTCTTGGTGGAGGTAATTGAGTTGATCCACAGCACTCTGAAGAAAAAGTGGCTTGGCCAGGGTCACAGCGAGGAGCAAATTGCTTCCCTCTGGAATGAGTATGTTCCCAAACATCTGCTATCTCGACTGTACGGCTACGAACTGATGATGGCTCCCTATGTCATTGCACACTTTAAGATCAGCCTCAAACTATACGAAACCGGCTATCGTTTTAGTAGCAATGAACGAGCACGAATATATCTGACTAATAGCCTAGAACCTGCCCAAGACTCGTCGCAATTGGTTTTCAACTTTGCAATTCTAGCACTGGCGAATGAAGCACGCGAAGTAGACGATATTAAACGTGCGATGCGTTTCACGGTCGTACTCGGCAATCCCCCGTACTCCGGCGAATCCGCCAATAAGGGAAAGTGGATTGAGAAACTGCTTCGGGGGCATTTGGGGAAGGAGAGCGTGGAGGATTATTTTAGTATTGACGGTCAACCACTCGGGGAACGCAACCCCAAATGGCTCAACGACGACTACGTGAAATTTACTCGTTTTGCTCATTGGCAAATTGAACGTACCGGGCAGGGAGTTGTCGGATTCATTACAAATCACGCATATCTGGATAACCCGACATTCCGTGGAATGCGTGAAAGCTTAGCAACGACGTTCCCAGTTCAATACTTGCTTGACTTGCATGGCAGTACAAAGAAGAGTTCGACTGCACCAGATGGTGGGAAAGATGAGAATGTATTTGATATTCAACAGGGTGTAGCGATTGGGTTGTTCGTCAAATCTGTGCAGGTAGTGGATCCGTTATTCAATCAGTCTGACCTCTGGGGAAAGCGGGAACAGATTGATGGAAAGGGCAAATACGATTTTCTCGAGAAAAACAACGTGCAAACCACTAAATGGGAAGCTATATCTCCAGTATCTCCACACTGGTTTTTCATTCCGCACGACAGTAAACTTTGGAATGAATACATATTGGGATGGAAACTGACAGATATTTTCCCAGTCAATTCGGTTGGAATCGTAACTGCCCGTGATAGACTCACAATTCAGTTCACAGAGAGAGAAATGAGGCGTGTTGTTGAAAGATTTGTAGAACTGGACACCGAAGATGCAAGGATGTATTACGGGCTTAACAAAGACACCAGAGACTGGAAGGTAAAGCTAGCCCAAGAAGATATCAGAAACCGAGATGGTCAAATATATCCTATACTGTACCGACCGTTTGATACTCGCTTTACCTACTACTCTGGTAAATCAAGGGGCTTTATTTGTATGCCGCGCCCCGAATCAATGAGCCATATGCTCGCTGGGGGGAATCTTGCTCTTATTTCTTGCCGTCAACAGTCACAGGTTGGAGTTGAATGGAGGAATTGTGGAGTTACGCGAACGATTGTTGAATCATGCGCAATTTCAAACAAGACAAAGGAAATTAATTCCCTGTTCCCATTGTATACATTCCAAAAGACAATCGGGACTGAAGGGGTTAGAGTCTGCGATCAGATATCAAATTTGAATGCCAAATTCAAAGAAGACTTTACTAAAGCCATTGGAAACGACCTCAGCGATCCAGTTTCACAGCAAGACATTTTTGCTTGGATATATTCAATTCTCCATAGTATCAGCTATCGAAAACGATACTCGGAACAACTCAAGTACGATTTCCCCCATATCCCCCTCCCTCAGAATCTGGATATCTTCCGAACTCTTACTGCAGCAGGCCATGAACTTATAGCCCTTCATTTGCTTGAGTCTCCAAAACTTAATGACACAGTCCTTGCCTATACCGGTTCTAAAAACACTGAAGTCAGGCGAGTCGGCTGGGCAGATGATTTCGTTTGGCTCAACGCTGAAAAAGTCAATGCTAAAAAGGGCTATCGCGCAATTAAGAACGGTACTTTCGGGTTCTCAGGTGTCCCTGAAAAAATCTGGGATTATCATGTCGGTAGCTATCAGGTATGTCAAAAATGGCTTAGTGACCGGAAGGGGAAAATACTTTCCGAGGAAGACATCACCCATTATTCCAAAATTGTTTCCGCTCTGGGTGAAACTATTTCAATTATGTCTAAAATTGATAAGACCATAGAAGCTCATGGGGGATGGCCTACAGCTTTTTTAGGTACCCTAAGTATTGATCAATGATCAATCTTGTGTTAATCGTCTGCCCTCATTATCAGATTCGGATTCGACATAAAAACCACCCGTTTAGCCAGAATAATTTTAACCTTATTGGTTAGGATCCGACAATTCCCGCATACGATCCTGTTGCCATGTCAATAACCGCTCGAATTTGGATTCATCCAAATTCCCCTTTGCCTTCACTGCGATTTGAAGTTCAATCATAAAGTTCTGATCAGCTGTAGTCCAGATCCTATGTTTATCTTTTAGTTGGCGTTTACGGCAATATTCTTGCCAGCGCTTTTTTCCTAAATCATCCAGGAATTTTGGATAATTGCGAGCAATGTATCTAAAAATCAATGGTTCAACCCGGGGGTCATTCGACTGAACTGTACGCCAATCAAATTCATGTCCGTGACTTAACACTTCCAATACTTGATTCATCAAATCCCGATCTAGATCATCAATAAAACCTGGATAGATGGCTTCATCTGGATCACGCGTAAATGAAGTACGTTGGATTTTCTTCTGATCTTCCTCTTGTGTAGCGTAATGGAGGAATGGATTTTCAGATCCCCGAACCATCTGCTCTTGGACTATATTATGCCTAGCATCAATATCAGACTGTTTCAGTTTTGTTCTATCCAAGATATCCTTCAAAGAGAGTTCTGGAGACGAAAGTTTAGGAACATAAGAGAACTTGCACAAAAACGGGGACTTATTACTCCTGAACGACAAAATCGCACGCTGTGCTAATACTTTCTCCTCCCAAGTCCATTCTAAATAAGGCTTCAAAAAGGGCTTTGGATCGTAGAATAGATCAAAACCATACATCAATTTCTCGTCCTGAGACAGAATCCCTAAGGGACTCAGGAAAGTTGAACAGTATCTGTCGGTACCCATCTTTCCACCAACTACATGGAGCACTGGCTTTCCACGACTCATCAATTTCTGAATATTTTGCTTGTCGCGCAGTTCAAGAGCATAATCCCACAATGTGCGGGCTCGCTCCCGGACTAATTTTGCGACCTTCCACATATGAATCACGTCTGCCATCGCATCATGAGGCGTTTCCTGTTCCTCCTTTGAGATATTTGCGGATGCAAGATCCTCCAGCCTAAAAGAAGGCCGCCCATCATCTTTTTTCGGCCATTTCTTCAGAGCATTCGGCTGAAGGAGATAGGCGGCCCGCATCAATTCCAGAGGATCCCAGCAAGTATTCCCATTTTTCCATGCCCATTCATAGGGATCACGCAGGTTGCGATAGAACAGTACCTGGGTAAATTTATGATCAAAACCCATCCCATTATAGGCCACACTGCAGGTGCCTTCCCGAGTCAGTTCCTTATGGATTTTCTCGGCAAACTCTGACTCTTTGTCTCCATGATTTTCAGCTTCCTCGGGCATGATTCCGTGAACATTCACTGCTCCAGGACCAATCGGACAATCAAGCTCAGGTTTACATTTCAACTCTATCCGCGAATCAGATATTTCTTCCAGTTCCTCGTTCGTTCGGAGACCCCCAAACTGCACAATACGGTCACGGTGCGGGTTCTTGCCCCAGGTTTCATAATCATACCAGAAAAATGTCATCTCACTTCGGTGGATTTGCCAGGAAAATTGTCCGTAATCTGTGTAACTGTCGCCGTATCTCCAGGATTAGTCTCCATACTGCCGCAGTCCCCGCTGTAAAAATTCTTCAAATGCCTCCGAAGAAACGACCCCGCTCAACTGAACCAGCGGATCCTCTACCCAATTTCCATTCATGATTGCGTAGGTGGGAAGAGCACGGGTACCCGTCAGTTTCTCCTGGAATTCCTGAAATTGCCGCCCCTCAGGGCCGTCTGTGTACAGGCGGCTGAGCACAAAATGATCCGCCAGCAAGCGACTTACCTCCCCACGCTCAAAGACATTGACCTCCATCTCCCTGCAATTGGTACAGGTATATCCCGAAAAATCAATAAAGAGCGGCCGATCATGAAGCACCGCCTCCGAAAATGCCCCGGGCAGGTCATCCGTAATCCATTCCTGCTCCTGCTGCATTCCCGTATCAAACAGACTCACACTGTCCAGAGTGCGTGGAGGCAGGTAGGCATCCAATCGCCCGAGACGGCCGCCAAAGAGTCCCGGCAGAAGATAAACGGCAAGCCCAAAAAACAGAACCCCGAACAGGAGCCTTCCTGCACCGATGCGTGTAGTCGGGGCGTTTTTCAGGAAACGTAAATGGCCGATCAAATAAAACCCCGCCAACGAAGCCAGCACTATCCAGAATGCAATGGCCAAAGGCCGGTCAATCAGACCAAGCCCCCAGACTAGATCCGCGTTGGAAAAAAATTTGACCGCCGCTGCAATCTCCAGAAAGCCAAACACAATCGCTACATCACGCATCCAGCCTCCACTGCCGGGAAGTGCCTTGAGTGCCCTTGGGAAGCACGCAAACGCCACGAACGGGAGCGCAAAGGTCAGACTGAAAGTCGCCATCCCCAGGATGCCATAAAACCAGGCCCCCGAAGCAATACTCGGAAGCAGTAATCCGACAAACGGAACCGTACAGGTGAAAGATACCAGCGTAAGTGCCAATCCCATAAACAGCACCCCAATGTAATCCTGCCGCTCCGTGCCTTTCCGGTCAAACCAGATGACAAGGGATGACGGAAGACGAAGATTGAATACACCAAGCAACGACAGACCAAAGACAAGGAAGGCGGTGGCAATTCCAAGATTAACCCAGGGATTCGCGGCAACAATCTGCGTACCTGCACTTCCTACAAGAATTGAAAGTCCAACCCCAAGCCCCGTGAAGGTGGCCACAATTGCCAGCCCATACAATAGTGCCATGCGGATCGGCGTACCCTGCGCATGCCGCGTAAAATACGAAACCGTCAACGGGATCATCGGATAAATGCAAGGCATCAATAACGCCCCAAATCCCGCACCGACCGCTAACAGCAGGAACCGCCACAACCCCGCCGAAGCATCCGAATTCATATCAGAACCGGGCAGACTCTCCATGCTCAGAGGAACCGAGAAAGCTGCAGCATCAGCAGGGAGTGAAGCGGGGATTGGAATCGGCGGGAACGGGGAATCCACCTCCGTAAATGAACTTGAAAACGCCGCCGAATCGGGGGGATAGCAGATCCGATCATTACAGATCATAAATTCAATGCTCCCCGTAACAACCCCGCCAGAAAAACCCTGTGCAATCGTATAATCCGCCCAAACCAGCGCCCTCCCCCGAAAATAGGTCACCACCTTGTCAAAATTGGGATCAAATCCAGACTGCACATTTAACTGACGCAGAGAATCCAGCGGCACGAATCCCGCCGGCAAAGAGTCAATCCGCAGGACGAGCGCCCGACTAGGCCGGGGAGAATCCAGTGCGTACATCCGCCATGCCCCTCCAGATGGATCATCCGGGGGTAACACCCCTTCAATAACGATACGCGCGGACGCATTATGATATTCCGCCCGAACAGTCCATGACACCGCAGGCTGAGCCGCCGTGACACCGACAGATACCAGTGTCAGGATAAGCGCAATCCCGAATGAAGCTGACGGTCTACGCCAGGCTGTCCGCCGGAACCACATGCACACTGAGTTGCGCCTGTACTTCCGCATGCAGTTTGATCGTCGCTGTATATTCACCAAGGACCTTGATGTCCTCATTCATGGTAACGATGCGACGATCAATTTTGAAGCCCTGCACTGCCAATCCGAGAGCAACCTGCTGTGGAGTGATCGTGCCAAAAATTCGGTTTTCCTCACCTACTTTAGCTTCGATTTTGACAACCGCATTCTCCAGTTGATTTTTGATCTCTTCGGCATTATTGCGCTCTTGAGCACGCCGTCTCGCCTGCTGGCGCATTTGTTCCTCAAACGCCCGAACCGTACCGGGGGTTGCCAGCCGGGCAAGCCCCTGCGGAATAAGCCAGTTACGCCCGTAACCGTTCTTAACACTTATTACCTCCCCCTCACTGCCGAGGTTTTGGATGTCAGTTAAGAGAATGACCTTCATCGAAGAATTGTGTTCTATATCTGAGTTCTAACGGACTGAATCGGCAACGTAAGGCAGTAATGCAAGATGCCGGGCACGCTTGATGGCGCGGGCAATCGCCCGCTGCTTTTTCGCCGGTATGTCCAGTACCCGCCTAGGGAGCATTTTCCCCTGCTCGTTAATAAAGCGCTTCAGGTACTCAGTATCCTTGTAATCAATGTATTTTTGAGCCATCTTATTTTTTCTCACTTTCTACTTTTTCCTTAACTGCCGCTTTTTTGCCTGCCTTGTTTGCCTCATAATGGGCAACCATACTCTTATCCATCGCAAGAATTAGGGAACGCAGTACATTGTCATCAATGGTCAGTGCACGCTCAATGCGTGGAATCAATGTACCCGGCCCCTCAAAGTACAGGTTTACATAGTAACCGTTCCTTTTTTTATCTACCGGATACGCAAGCCTTCGAGTTCCCCATTCGTCAACTTCAATGATGGTGCCACCGGCCCCCTCAATCATTTCGTTAACTCGTTTTACCACCTCGGCAATCTGCGCATCTGCGAGCACAGAGGTGAGGATGTACGTAAGTTCGTACATCTTTCGTTTCATGGTCATGCTTATCCCTACGGAATGACTTGGTTATAAGATTGTCATGCCCCCGTGTCTCGCAGGAGCAGGGCAAGAAAGAACGGTTCTACACGCCATGAATCACGGGGTTCCAATTTCTACACATTTGCCATACGATCCGCGTGATCCGCGGTCTGCAATGCATTCACAAGCTCATCCAGTTCACCTTCAATGATCTTGCGCAAGGGATGATTTTTGTGCTCCCCTTCCAGGCGATGATCGGTAACACGATCCTGCGGGTAATTGTAGGTGCGGATTTTCACCGAACGGTCTCCAGATCCAACCGCCTCTCTTCGCACCGCATCACGCTCTGCATTCATCTCACTTATTTTCTTTTCATACAGACGTGAGCGAAGCACCCGCATTGCCTTGTCCTTGTTTTTGTGCTGGCTCTTTTCATCCTGACACGTCACCACGAGACCTGTGGGGATATGGGTAATCCGTACCGCAGAATCCGTCGTATTCACACTCTGCCCTCCCGGTCCACTAGACCGGTATACATCAACCTTGAGCTCATTCGGTGCAATCTCAATCTCAACACCCGTCGCCTCCGGCAGAACGGCAACACTCGCAGCAGAGGTGTGGAGCCGACCGCTGGACTCGGTCTGCGGAACCCGCTGAACCCGATGAACCCCGTTTTCATACCTCAGATTGCCAAATACATGACGGCCGGCAACCCCGAATACAATCTCCTTGAATCCCCCGACACTCCCTGCAGAACTGTTCATGATCGTAAGCTTCCATCCCTTCCGTGTCACATAGCGGTCATAAAGACGAAATAGATCCGCCACAAATAATGCAGCCTCATTCCCGCCTGTGCCTGCACGGATTTCAACAATCGCATCCCGGATATCTGCCGGATCCTTCGGGGTGAGAGCCTGCTTCAATGCCGCTTCCATCTGTGGCAGTCTCACGGTTAATGCATCCAGTTCTTCCCGCGCCAAATCCACCAGCTCCGCATCTTCCTCTGCACGGATCAGTGCCTGCATCTCCTCCGACTCCCTGAGTGCCGCCTCATACCGTTCAACGGCATGTACAACCTCCGCCAACTCCCGGTGCTCCGGCCCCAGAGCCGCCATGCGATTGGAGTCCGCAGCAGTCGCCGGATCCGCAATCACCTCATTGAGAACACGAAACCGTTCCTTGACCTCCTTTAATTTTTCTAAATCAATCATTCTATCTGCAGTGTGATCCCCCGTATACACACCAGTTAACTACATCACGTATACAATGTCACCGACCATTACGGCTGCAGACAACGCCCAACCGCACCGGCCACCTTACGAACCTGTACAGTGAGGTCGGCAAACTGGTCAAAATTCAATGCCTGTAACCCATTGGAAGACGCGCTTGGAGGATCATGATGAACATCTACTGCAATCCCGTCCGCCCCCGCCGCGACCGCTGCACAAGCCAATGAGGTCACATAATCCCGCATCCCCGTCCCCTGACAGGGATCAACAAAAATGGGCAGATGGCTTTTGATCTTCGCAACCGATACCGCAGACAGGTCCAGCGTGTAACGCGTCGCCGATTCAAAGGTACGGATTCCGCGCTCACACAAAATCACATTTTCATTTCCAGACCGCATAATATGTTCGGCCGCCATGAGCCATTCCTGCACCGTAGCCGCAAGGCCGCGCTCAAGCAGGATGGGCTTCTTTGACTGCCCCAACCCCCGTAACAACTCAAAATTCTGCATGTTATGCGCCTGCACCAGAAGCACATCTGCATGCTCTGATACAGGTTCCACCTGCGCCATGCTGCTCACCTCCATCACCAGTTTCAACGCGGATTCATCTGCCGCTCGGCGCATCATCCTGAATCCTTCCCGCTCCACGCCCTGAAATTCATAGAAGGATGTGCGCGGTTTCAGTGTGCTTCCGCGAAAAAGTGAGGCCCCGGAAGCAGCGATCCGGGTGGCGGCTTCGCTGACTCTCGTTTCACGCTCAATGCTGCGAAGGCCCGCCATCACCGTAACGGCAGATCCGCCAATCTCCAAGTTCCCCACACCAACCACCGAAGAGGTCCCCCGGCCTGCACGGCTCGCAAGCTTGTAGGGTTCGGTAACCCGCTGGACATCTGCGACCCCGCTCAGCCCCCGGATGATCCGGTGATTGAACCCCGGGCGAACCCCGATCGCACCCAGTACCGTCTGATGGATGCCACTAGAACGGTGGACATCAAAGCCAAAGGCATTGAGATTCGTAATCACAGCTTCGATATCCTCTTCCGAAGCTTTTTTCTTCATTATGACGACCATACCCGCCGACTGGTTGTGTGGCAAATTCTACTTTGGCCTCGGAAAGGCGTTCAGCGATAACGGTCAAGTGCAAATTTTTCGCCAAGATAATACTGACGCACCTTCGGGTCAGATGCAAGTTGTTCGGCTGTCCCTGACCGCATAATCTTCCCGTCAAACAACAGATACGCCCGGTTCGTGATCGCTAACGTTTCATGGACATTGTGGTCCGTAATCAGCACCCCGATATTCAGATCTGCCAACTGGACGATGATCTCCTGAATATACTCCACGGTGATCGGATCTACCCCGGCGAACGGTTCATCCAGCAGAAAAAAGTCGGGTTCCAGAACCATTGAACGGGCAATCTCCGTCCTTCGACGTTCTCCCCCGGAGAGCGTATAGGCTTTCGCGGTCCGGACCGTCTCCAGACCAAACTGGTGAATCAGCTTGTCAACGCGCAACTCCCGCTCTTTTCTGGATAATTTCTGAAACTCCAGCACCGCGTGAAGATTCTGTTCCACGGTCAGCTGCTGAAATACGCTCGTCTCCTGCGCAAGATAACCTAATCCACGACGCGCCCGCTGATACATGGGGAGTGCAGTAATGTCCTCCTCGCCCAAATAAATACGCCCCTGATTCGGCCTTTCAAGCCCTATGATCATGTGAAATGACGTAGATTTTCCTGCCCCGTTGGGTCCCAGCAGTCCGACAACCTCTCCACACTGCACTTCAAGGGAGACACGGTCTACCACCGTACGCTTCCTGAAGCGCTTGGTTAAATCTTTGGTGTGAAGTTTTAAGGCACCCATTTGAATATATCTGTCGAAAAATCCCGAAGAAGTTCTCCCTTCGCAGGCTTTTGGAGCGGGCTCCATTTCAGCCCTTCAAGCCCCAGCCCCTCCGGAATGGCATCCTCCGGGTAACGGGTTCCCAGTATATCGGTACTGAACGCTAACGTTTGAAGAGAATCGCCTTTAAACTGCATCCGAATCTCATCCCCGGATGCCTCTAGAGCACCATCCGGCTGATTCTCCGCGCCCTTACTAAAATAAACCGCCTCTGCATTTGGGCCAACAATAAAAATACGTACCGAATCGCCTGACAGTGTGCTGACAACATTCCGCCCCTTCACCTGATTGATCCGTTTCATTAAACTGTCTTCCTGAGCAATGAATGCATTGCCCCAGATAAACAATGAATCCATCACACCATCCTTCATTATCACCTTCATCGTGTCCCCGGTCAATTGCGTGTCACTGATCCATACAAAAGGTTCGCCGTACAGCCAGATCAGCTGGTTTGCATCCTCTTTGGACCGATCATAGATCATGGAATCCGCCAGAGCCGCCAGCGAATGATTCCATACCCGGACCCTTTTGCTGGCATTCAGATGAAGATTCCCCGCACGATCCTGCATTCGCAGCAGTTCGGCCTGGATCATCAGTGTATCCACCGAGAGTGAGTCATGCGCCAGGTGCATCAAAAATGGAGCACCACGAATCACACTCAACGAGTCATCGGCATTGTATTCCACACGCTCCCCTGCAACCCATGTTGAATCATTCCCGGCAGCGATCAGATAGCGTACAGATCCACGAGCAAGTGAGATCGAGAAATTCCGGTAATGCATCAGCGAATCCGCAATCAGCCTGACCTCCCCGGACTCCATCTCCACGGCCCCCGCAAGATCCGCCACTTTATCGTCAACCCGATAGCGTCCACTCTGTCCTGTCAGCGTGGTGGTCGAATCCTGCAACCGCAGCCCTTCCGGGAATTCAATGCGCTTCTCGTCGACATAATGAATCCCGACCGGCGACCGTGTCACCACCTCCCCGTCGGAGAGTCGCACATTACCTGTCGCCCGCCCTATTTCCAGTTCCTCATCATAATGCAGCGAATCTGCCCGCAGAGTATCCCCTTCGTCAATTAATACTGCGTCATGCATGAACGAGGTTCTGCGCCGGGTGACATTCCGAACTGCCTCATCAGATGTAATCTGCGTCGGACCGTAAATAACATGCACATTGCCACTGATGTACTGAAGAAATTCTTCTCGCACCTGCGTACCTACAAGGGAATCACCTGCGACAGATACAGAATCCGTATCTGCATGAACATAAAAGTGGACAGGGGGCTCCCCCCCATCGGCGCCCGGCATGGAGAGGATCACAAAAAGCCACAGCGCAACTGCTCTCATTGCTCAATCACAATCTCGGCCTGGAACCGGCCAATCTGATAGGTGGATAAGTCTTCGGTTGCCTCCAGTCCCATTCCCGAAACCACTTCCTCCGGTGTCGTAATACGCACAAACGCGTTCGTTCGAAGAAGTTGATCCCGCTCCCGCCATTCAATGCGTTCGGTTACCAATGTTCGCTGATCCTCTGTTTCGATCTGTACGCCTCCCTCCGCAATAAAATACTCCTCGTCTTTGTAGTACGTCACAAGATCTGCCTCAAGCAGTGCGGAAAACGCTCCGGCAGAATCATGAATCACCACTTCCACCTTCTTCTCCACCCCCTGCAGATGCTGAACGGTCGTATCCCTTTCACCAATCCACTGCACATGATCTGCAAAGATTTTGAGTCTGGGCAGACTTTCATCCGATTCCGAATTTGCCTGCGAGATTGTGATCGCAACATTCCAGCTTTCCCGGGCGGGCCCTGATGATGCTGCATCCCCCTCCGCTAAATCCTGACGCGCACAGGATGCCAGCATCAGCATCCCTGGCAGGACAAAGCCGTAAAGCACCCTGGAGGATTCGGCGAGGCGGAAGATTGAAGTAAGTGGAAGCGGCGAAATCAGTAATACAGGACAGGAAAAGTGCCCGCAATGTGCGCTCTTGAGCGGGAAACGAGACTCGAACTCGCGACCTTCTGCATGGCAAGCAGATGCTCTACCAACTGAGCTATTCCCGCAGATTCAGCATTCTGGTACGTGAATCCTAGGCCAAGGGTTCCGATGGAGTGATTTTGTCCGCACGGGCGTGCAGCAGGCCCTGCTTCACGAGTAATTCGGCATTCAGGATTGCTCCGCCTGCCGCGCCTCGAACCGTATTGTGAGACAGTGCAATGAATTTATAATCCAATACCTCACAGGGGCGAATCCGCCCGATGCTTACGGTCATTCCTCCGCCCAGGTCCGAATGCCGGCGCGGCTGCGGAAACCGCTCATCCTCAAATACATGCAGCAGCCGATCCGGCTCGGTCGGCAACCCCAGCCCCTTGATTGGACTGACGAAGGATTCAAATGCATCCACTACGTCCTCCCGGCTTGCACTTGTGCTCAGTTTGACCGAGATACATTCCAGATGTCCTTCCAGAACAGGAACACGGTTACACTGAGCACTGACGCGGATGGAGGTCGGCTGCAGCACACCGCCGGTTACGGTCCCCAGAAGCTTATTTGGCTCGTGAACCAGTTTATCCTCCTCCCCCCCAATGAATGGCACCACATTCGCCAGAGCATCCAGCGAAGATACACCCGGGTACCCGGCACCGGAAAGCGCCTGCATGGTCGTGACCTGCACGGCCTCCAGACCAAACCGGCGGTGAAGCGGCTTCAGTGCGCAGGTAAGGCCCACGGTGGAGCAGTTCGGGTTGGTAACAATATATCCGCCACTCTGCCAATCCTGGTTTTTGATCAGAGCGGTATGATCCGGATTGATTTCGGGGATCAATAGCGGCACATCCGGGTGCATCCGAAAACTCTTCGCATTGGAAATCACCGGATACCCCGCCCGGGCCAGCGTTGGCTCAGCATGATCTGCGACCGAGGCATGGAGTCCGGAGAAGATCACATCGCAGGGCAGATCGTCTCTGAGTGGACATACATCCATGGAGGCAGCCGACACCGGAATCTCCGCCGTGCCAATCCAATTGACCGCGTCACGGTACGTTCTTCCGGCGGACCTGTCGGATGCAACAAGGGCCGTAATCGTGAACCAGGGATGCCCCTGGAGCAACTCAACAAATTTCTGACCGACTGCGCCGGTCGCCCCGACGATTCCAGCTCTAAGCATACCCATGCAATTTTGAACGTATCACAAATATCAGACGGGCCTGCTACGCATATTGGCATCAATGGTGCCAAATTCCCTGCCACAGGAAGGACTTGTTCATCAAATTCAGCGGCATGGTACGGGATCCCGGCTGCTGGCGCTCACACACATGGACTGTATCCCGCCTCGTACGTTCTCGGAGATGCAATCTGTGGATCAATATGATGTCGCCGCCATGCCAACACCATCTCGTTCAGTTCGTCCTGATCAATTAAAAAGGTATCGTGACCGTGCGGGCCTTCCATGACAGCCAACTCGGACTGAGGAATATACCGGCAAAGCTCCTCCAGTTCTTCCAGTAAATAGAGAACATCCGAGCGGATCCCGACCGCCAGCGTTGGCTGCGTAATTGATTTCAGTGTGCCCCCATATTCATCCCTGCCCCGCGCTACATCATGCGTATCCATCAGACGGGTCAGGTAGACATAACAGGCAGGATCAAACCGGTTAATGATCTTGTCTCCATGGTGATGAAGCCAGGTCTCCGCCCGGAATGCACCGGCCCGATTCCGGCCGCGCCCGAACCGTGATTCAAAAGACCCCAGAGAGCGATACGACACCATAGCCATCATACGTGCCACCGCCAGCCCGTTTTGCGGGGGAGCATCCAGTTTGTAGATCCCCCCTTTCCAGTTTGGATCTGAATAGATCGCCTGCCGCTGCGCTTCGCTCCATGCAATACACCAGGACGAATGGCGGCCCCCTACGGCAATGGGCACAACCCCCTGAACATACTCTCTGCCATAATAGGCCCACTCCAGTGCCTGCATTCCCCCCATGCTTCCCCCAATCGCAAACGCCACCTTCCGAACGCCAAGGCGGTCCAGTAACTGCTTATGGAGTCGAACCGTATCCCTTATACTTGCCTGAGGAAGTGTATCCCGGTACGCTACACCGGTCTCCGGGTTGATGGAGATTGGAGAAATCGTGCCGTATGGAGAACCAATCACATTGGCACAGACGACAAAATATTTGTCCGTGTCCAATGCCTTGCCCGGACCAATGCATCCGGGCCACCAGGACTGAGCATCCGGGGTGCTGGTCAGGGAATGTCCAACCACAATCGCATTATCTGCCGCCTCATTCAAACTCCCCCAGCGCTCGTAGCCCACAGGGACATCACGCAACACCTCGCCGCTCTCAAATTCAAAGGTCGGTATGTTGACAATTCTTGGCATCAGGCCTCAGGCGGCGTACCCGAAAACCGGGTACGCCGCCTTCACGGAAATCAGGTTATGCGACAACTTCTTCGACATCAATGGAACTCAGAGCCTGCGCAAAGTCAGACTTGATGTCATCAATATGCTCAATACCCACCGAGACCCGAATCAGGTCTTCCGTAACCCCTGCAGACACCTGTTCCTCACGTGCCAGCTGCTGATGCGTTGTGGAAGCCGGGTGGATGACCAGAGTTTTGGCATCTCCCACATTGGCCAGATGGCTCGCAAGTTTCGCATTATTTACAAATGCCTGTCCTGCTTCCAGACCACCTTCGACACCGAACGAGAGCACCGGGCCGAACCCATTCTTCAGGTACCGCTGCGCATTGCTGTGGTATGGATGGGATTCCAGGCCTGCATAACTGACCCAGGACACTTCCCGCCGCCCCTGGAGCCATTTTGCCAGCTCCAGTGCATTGTCGCAACTGCGCTGTACACGGAGGGAGAGAGTTTCCAGTCCCTGAAGCAGCAGAAAGGAGCCAAATGGATTCTGGCATGGGCCAAAATCACGCAACCCCTCCACACGGGCACGCAGAATGAAGGCTAAATTGGCACCCAACACCCCCTGCGGACCAAAGACATCCCAGAAACTGAGTCCATGATAGGACGGGGATGGATCCGTAAAGCTTGGGAACCGTCCATTGTCCCAGGGAAAGGTGCCCGCATCCACGATGACTCCACCAATCGTATTGCCATGACCACCAATCCATTTGGTTGCACTGGCAACGACTATATCTGCACCGTGATCAATCGGACGGCACAGATAGCCTGCTGCGCCGAATGTATTGTCTACAACCAGCGGGATCCCTTTCCGCTTTGCGACTTCGGCGACTGCCTCAAAGTCGGGTACATTGAATTTGGGATTCCCGATGGTTTCCAGATAGATGGCCTTCGTGCGCTCATCAGTCAGCGCCTCAATGGAGCGGGGATTGTCTCCATTGGCAAACCGCACACTGATCCCCAGTCTAGGCAGGGAGATCTTGAACTGATTGTACGTCCCGCCATAGAGATAACTGGACGTAACAATATTGTCTCCGGCTTCTGCCAGTGTGGAGAGCGCAAGGAACTGCGCCGCCTGCCCGCTGGAAGTCGCCAGGGCTGCTAAACCGCCCTCAAGTGCAGCAATTCGTTTTTCAAAAACATCATTCGTCGGATTCATAATCCGCGTATAGATGTTCCCGAATTCCTTGAGTGCGAAAAGATTTGCTCCATGGTCCGTGTCATTGAAGACATACGAGGTTGTAGCATAAATCGGAACCGCGCGTGCATTTGTTGCCGGATCCGGTTCCTGCCCCGCATGAACCTGAAGCGTTTCGAAATGAAGAGATTGACCGTTTTGTGACATGAGATTAAGTCTCGTTTGTTAAGGGTAATGCACAATGCCGAACCCTTATCAAGAAGAAACTGACTTCCCACAGATGCCTTTTCCTGGTGAGATGACGAAAAAGGCTGGACTGGAGTTGGATTAAAATCAACTCACGCCCCTTCGCTCATCTATCCCTGCATAGGCAGGGCAGGAAGTGGCACCTTCCGCACGAGGCGTCCAAACCTCGCGGGGGGTTGCCAGGGCTTCACAGGGCCTGAACCCTCCACCCTTCTCGATGAGTCGCACGGACATCGTGTCAACTGCCACAATGATACGGCTTTTTTTTTGAAAAGTTCCAGCTTTTTTGAAAAAAATATTGAAAATCTTCCCGGAAAAATCGAAAATCCCCAACTGAACCCCCCAGGAGCGCGAAAAAAAAATTATCAAGCTGTGCAAAAAATCATCCCTGTCAGCGATTTAATGGTGCACTTCCACCCACGGACTACGATTTGTACCAGCAGTGTCACCATATAATTCCCTGTCGTTTCGTTTTTCAGGCCTGATTCGACCAACCGAAGTTCCAATGACCTGTGTCCGTGCCTTTCAATTGTGTCGGATGCTCCGCTTACCTGCGCGGCAGGTCACCTGCTCCCTTGGTTGGAAGGGCAATAAAGCCGGATAGGTATGCATCTGCATGACGAGCCGCTTCCCGCCCCTCACTGATCGCCCAAACGACCAGCGATTGACCGCGCCGGGCATCACCTGCAGCAAAAATGCCCGGCACATTGGTCTGATAGTCATTCCCCGTTTTGTAGTTGCTCCTGTGATCCAGTTTCAGCCCAAGCGGATCGGCAATCCCCTCGGTCTCCGGCCCCGTGTATCCGATTGCCAGAAGTACAAGGTCCGCCGCCCAGTCCTTTCGTGTTTCTGGATGTTCAGTAATTTTTCGTCCATCCAGATCTACGCAGACGGTCTGGAGGCTTTTCACCTGCCCGTTCTCACCTTCAAACGCTTTGGTCATAATACTCCAGTGCCGGTCCGCTCCCTCTTCGTGGGAAGAACTGGTCCGCAGAACCATCGGATAATAGGGCCACGGCTGATCTATTGGGCGCGTGTCGGGCGGTGTCGGGAGCAGTTCAAACTGTGTAATTGACTTTGCTCCCTGCCGATTTGCCGTACCTACACAGTCGCTCCCGGTGTCTCCGCCCCCGATCACGATCACATTTTTACCCGCAGCGCTGATGTGTTCAATACTTTCACGCATCAGGTCGTCTCCCTCATTGAGTTTGTTCTGTTGGCGCAAATAGTCAAATGCGTAATGGATTCCTTTAAATTTTCGACCGCGAACGGGAAGGTTTCTCGGCTTCGTCGCCCCGGTGCATACAATCACCGCATCAAATTCACGCAGCCTTGAGCAGGCATACGAGCCCCCCACTTCTGCACGGGTTACAAACTGAATTCCACTTTTTTTCATCACCTCAAGACGGCGATCCAGAACCCATTTTTCCAGTTTGAAATCTGGAATACCATACCGCAATAAGCCACCAATCCGATCATCCCGCTCCAATACCGTCACACGATGCCCTGCACGATTTAACTGATCCGCGGCGGCCAGTCCGGCGGGGCCGGATCCAATCACGGCCACTTTTTTGCCGGTCCTTCGCGGGGGTTGCTCCGGCTTTACCCACCCCGAACGGAATGCATACTCTACAATCTCCTGCTCAATGCGCTCAATCGTGACCGGATCATCAATGATCCCCAGAACACAGGCAGTCTCGCAGGGCGCAGGACAAATGCGTCCGGTAAACTCTGGAAAATTATTGGTCGCATTCAACCGCTCATAGGCCGCTTTCCAGTCCCCCCGATAGACGAGGTCATTCCAGTCAGGAATGACATTCCCGAGCGGACAGCCCGACTGGCAGAACGGGATTCCACAGTCCATACATCGGGCCGCCTGCTTCTGCAGCCGGCGCTCACTAAATGGCACATACACCTCCCGCCAGTCCCTGATCCGCTCTTTGACGGGGCGGTGTGCCGGCAACTCCCGCTGGTATTCAATAAATCCTGTCGTCTTCCCCATTCCGCTTATGCTGCAATTGCCAAGGCTTCCTTCTCTTCAGCTAGACGTCTGAGTGCATTCCGGTATTCAATCGGCATGACCTGCACAAAGTCCGCTAGCGCAGCCTCCCAATTATTCAAAATCCATTCTGCGGCGGCACTTCCCGTGTAATGGAGATGATTTTCAATCATCGTCCGCAGTTCCTGAATATTCTCCTCCTGATCCATCTCCAGCAGCTCAACCGACTCCAGATTGCATCGCCCGTTACGGAACTCCCGTGTTGCATCAATAACATAGGCGATCCCCCCACTCATCCCGGCGGCAAAATTCCGCCCTGTCTCCCCTAGAACCGCCACACGGCCTCCGGTCATGTACTCGCAGCCATGATCGCCAACGGTCTCCACTACCGCGTGAACCCCGCTATTGCGTACACAAAAGCGCTCTCCCGCCCCTCCCTGGATATATGCCTCTCCACTGGTTGCCCCATAAAAGGCAACATTCCCGATCAGGATATTCTTATGGGGTTCATAGGTCGCTTCCGGTGGAGGGGAAATGATCAGTTTTGCCCCCGAGAGCCCTTTCCCGAAATAATCATTCGCATCACCCTGGATATTAAACGTGATCCCCTTGCAGGCAAATGCTGCAAAACTCTGCCCTGCCGAACCGTCGCAATTGAGCATAATCGTGTCATCTTCCAGCGGGTTCCCGCGAAAACGCTGTGCCAATGCATGACTCAGCATGGTACCAACCGTCCGGTTCGTGTTTTTGATTTGAACATCGGCCACAACCGGTTTACGTTTTTCCAATGTCGGTCCAGCCAATGCAATCAACTGATGATCCAGTGCATGTTCCAGGCCATGATCCTGTTCGGTGGTTGCGAACTCCTTTAATCGCTCCGGCACCTCGGGATGCACAAGAATGCGGGATAAATCCAAATGCCGGGCTTTCCAGTGTGTGATCCCGCGCCGGGGCTTAAGCAAGTCTACACGTCCACACATCTCGGAGAGAGTACGGAACCCCAATTTTGCCATGATCACGCGCAGTTCTTCGGCCACGAAGTGCAGATAATTCACCACATGCTCCGGTTCACCCTTAAACTTTTTGCGTAACTCGGGATCCTGTGTGGCAATCCCAACCGGGCAGGTATTGAGATGACATTTGCGCATCATGATACACCCGAGTGCAACGAGCGGTGCTGTAGCAAAGCCAAATTCATCTGCTCCCAGCAGTGCCGCCACTGCCACATCCCGCCCCGTTTTCATTTGCCCGTCACATTCTACGATGATGCGTGTGCGTAATCCGTGATTCACGAGGGTTTGATGGGTCTCTGAAAGCCCAAGTTCCCAGGGCAGCCCTGCATGCATAATAGATGTCTTGGGAGATGCCCCCGTCCCCCCGTCTGTTCCACTGATCAGTACGACATCCGCCTTCCCCTTGGCAACTCCCGCTGCAATGGTTCCCACCCCCACTTCGGATACCAGTTTTACACTGATCCGTGCATTTTTATTTGCATTCTTCAGATCATGAATCAATTGCGCCAAATCCTCTATTGAGTAGATATCGTGATGCGGGGGAGGTGAGATCAGGCCAACATAAGGGGTGGAATGGCGCAGTTTTGCAATCCACGGATAAACTTTCTTACCTGGAAGCTGGCCTCCTTCCCCCGGTTTTGCTCCCTGAGCAATCTTGATCTGAATCTCGTCAGCACTTTCCAGATATTCAATGGTGACCCCAAACCTGCCGGAAGCAACCTGCTTAATCCGGCTCCGCCGCGGGTTATCCTGCCCATACCGCTCTGGTCCCTCTCCTCCCTCCCCGGTATTACTCTTCCCGCCAATCATATTCATTGCAATGGCAAGAGACTCATGCGTCTCCCCGCTGATGGATCCATTGGACATTGCCCCGGTCTTGAAGGATTTAACAATCTCTGTCCAGGGCATCACTTCCTCTAACTCTACCGGCGCAGCATTTACATAATCAAACGTTAAAAGCCCCCTGAGGGTGTTGGCAGCCCCTTTGTTGATCTCATCTGAAAAGGCTTTGTAGGAGGTCTGAGAATTCGCCCGTGATGCTTCCTGAACATTTGCAATTGCGGTTGGACTGAATGCATGCCGTTCACCTCCCCGCCGCCACTGATACTGTCCTCCGACATCCAGATGACAGATGCCACTGACCTGCTTATGTGGAAACGCACGCTCATGGCGCATGATCACTTCTGTGGCAAGAATATCCAGACCGACTCCTCCAATTCGGGATGGAGTACCGCAGAAATACTGTTCCACCACCTTTGTGCTGATTCCAACGGCCTCAAAGATCTGTGCCCCCCGATAACTCTGCAGCGTTGAAATGCCCATCTTCGACATTACCTTCAGGAGTCCATACCCGATCGCCTGAACATATCTGGTTTCTGCCTCGGATTCAGAAATCTCCGTGATCATTTGCCTACGGACCATCTGCCGTACGCTGGAAAGTGCGACATAAGGACAGACTGCCTCCGCACCATACCCGATCAGCATGGCAAAATGATGCACCTCCCGGGGCTCACCGCTGTCAATAATCAGCCCGCACCGGAGGCGCAGCCCCTGTTTGATCAAGTAGTGATGAACCGCCCCGGCAGCCAGCAGTGCCGGAATGGGCAGTTGATTTTCGCCCGCCTCCCGATCCGAGAGCACAATCAGGCTGGCACCGTGGCTGATGGCCTGTGCCGCTTCTTCCTGGAGCCGCTCCAGCGCCATCGAGAGTTCTCCAGCATGAAAACACATATTAAGGGTTTTTACGCCATCGCCCCCTGCTTCAATAGATGCCAGATCTGTGTCTGTGAGAATCGGTTGTTCCAGCCGCAATTTTTCGCAATGCCGCGCACTTTCATTAAAGAGATTTCCGCTGCTTCCCAGATTCAATGCCAATGAGGTAACCATGAATTCACGGATTGCATCCAGCGGAGGATTGGTGACCTGTGCAAAGAGCTGCTTAAAGTAATCATAGAGCAATCGCGGCCGGTCGGAGAGCACCGCCAGCGGGGTATCATTGCCCATCGCCCCCAGGGGCTCTTTGGAACTCTGTCCCATCGGCCCCATCAACAGGCGCAAGTCTTCCAGCGTATATCCAAACATCTGCTGTTTGGACAGCAGTGATCCCTCCATGGCTTTGGGCGCAGCGGATGGAAAAGTATCCAGCGTGCGCTGATGATTATTGAGCCAGATACGGTACGGCGCCCGTGAGCAGATACGTCCTTTAATCTCTTCATCTTCAATAATGCGCCGCTCTTCCAGATCAATGAGGAACATCCGTCCAGGCTTGAGCCGACCTTTGCGCAGCACATTCGATTCGGCAATTTCGCCGACTCCGGTCTCGGAGGCCAGAACCACATACCCATCCTTGCTGATTGTGTAGCGGGAGGGACGCAATCCATTCCGATCCAGCACGGCTCCAACATAGCGGCCATCCGTGAACGGAATATCCGCCGGACCATCCCAGGGATCCATCAGATTGCTGTGATACTGATAGAAGGCACGTTTCTCATCCGCCATTTCTTCGGCCCGTTCCCAGGCTTCTGGAATCAGCATCATCATCGCATGTGGAAGAGATCGGCCCGTGTGATAGAGGAGTTCCAGCGCATTGTCCAAGGCCATGGAATCGCTCCCGCCCTCCCGAATCACCGGTACGAGATTACGGGTATCTTCTCCAAACTGCTCACTTCGAAACATGACCTCCCCTGCACGCATCTGATTGATATTGCCGCGCAGTGTATTAATCTCTCCGTTATGGCACAGAAACCGGAATGGCTGTGCCAGAGACCATTCTGGAAATGTATTGGTACTGAAACGTGAATGTACGATGGCAAGTGCGCTCTTAAAGCGCCGGGAACTCAGGTCTGGATAATATTCCGTCACCTGCCTGGAGGTCAGCATCCCCTTGTACACCATCGTTCTGGTGGACATACTTGCAACATAGCAGCCACTGAGTTGCTCCCGCAGTACCTGCCGCTGAAATATTTTTCGGAGCACATAGAGCTGGCGTTCAAATGCATCCGGCGTAATGTCCCGGTTACGCTCAATAAAGCATTGCCAGATTTCGGGCTCGGTCGTCTTGGCTCCCGGGCCAATCGCCTCGGATCTTACCGGAACTCTCCGCCAGCCGAGCAATCTCGCATGATTCTCCCGGAAGATGCCCTCCATCAAGGATTTGCATGCTCTCACATGTATCGGGGCACTAAATACGACTCCGATCCCGTAATCGCCCGGCTCAGGCAGGGATGGAATCTCATGCTGAAAGAATTCATGGGGCAGCTGCACCAGAATTCCTGCACCGTCTCCTGTCGTCTCGTCACAGCTGCACGCTCCCCGATGATCCAGGTCCGCAAGCACCTGGAGTCCCTTCTCCACAACACTGTGAGAGGGCGTTCCATCTACACGGCAATAGAGTCCGACTCCGCATGCGTCATGCTCAAATGCAGGATCGTATAATCCTTGCTTTTCAATCATCTGTGTCACCTTTTTCAGAACTGATCATATACACTCACGACCTGATTTTCCGCCCAGATCGCATCTTTCCCTTTATAATTAAACGATTTTCGGGCTAATTTCCTAAAATTTTCCTTTACACCTGAAACCATGCATCGGCAAAATTGTTTGCCGTCCTAAATAATTTTCGTATATTTGACTGTTTGCCTTAATTATTGCAGCATTTTTGCCAAAAATTCTGTATTATTAGGGATTCGTGTTCTTTTGCGGGAAATTACTTCATACAAAATTCACGAAATTTTCGTTTCATATTTTTGATTTACCGGGCGTTTTTGGCCCGATCATGCTTATGCTGACACCTAACCCTGAGGATTCAACGGACATCTTGCTGTGCAGGCGGCAACCCTCTGAAGTGATTCAAATGGGAACAGTGTCGTTCTTTTCAACATCAACCTTATCTAACCTGATGACAAAGCGTTTTTCTTTCTTTTCACTTGCATTACTCACCTCCTTGTTGTTCACGCCCATGCTGGTTCAGGCGCAATCATTTGGCTTTGGCGCGGATTTCGTCAACCGCTATGTATGGCGCGGCTATGACTTTGGGGATTCCTTCAGTATTCAGCCCGATTTCTCCTTTAGTGCAGGAGGATTCACGCTGGGCAGCTGGGGATCCTATTCTATTAGTTCGGACGGTGCGGATGCCAATGAACATGACCTCTACGCCGGCTACAGTATTGGCCTTGGATCTTCTGCAAGCCTGGATCTCACAATCACCGACTATTATTTTCCAAGTGCAGAAGGCAGGGCTGGCGAATGGTCCAATTTCGATGGAGATGGCGATGGGGCCCACTGGATTGAACTGATGGGAACTGTGACCCTTCCTGAATCCTTCCCCTTAAGCATTACCGCTGCCTTCATGGCCCATAATGACCCGGACAATTCACTCTACCTTGAGGGAGCGATCCCATTCACCGTCTCGGATGTCGAACTAGGATTTCACCTTGGCATGGCGGCTGGGAAAAGCGATTTTTATGGAGTTGAGGCGGCATCTGTGGTGAATTTAGGTCTTTCTGCAGGTAAAGAGGTGCAGATCACCGAAAATTTCTCGCTGCCGCTCAGTGCTTCCTACATCATGAATCCAACCACAAAGAAGACCTACCTTGTCTTCGGATTCTCGCTCTAGTATGCAGTCTGATCCATGTGACGGGAGGTCTGGACTAACCATGTGCTGGACCTCCCGTCATCTGCCTGCAATACTCTGCGCATTGTTTTGCACACTTGATCACGGGCTGCTGGACCTGCTGTATTGAATCTGCTCATTTCGGGGAACAATGTATCTGACATTCTTCCGTATCTGACCTGTGTGGATGGATGCCTGAGCAAGTTATCTGCCCTGTTCCCCTCCCCGATTCAACTGAAGCCCAGTCTTACTGACCGGCTCTCTTTGCTCAACGGAATACTGGAGTCTCTCCCATTTTGCACCCGGGACCCGGCTCCGTATGGATCATTTTGTGAATTTTTGATGAACTTAAGATCTATGCTGGATGCATACGGTATACATCATTGCTTCTGTGTATAAGTGCCTTCATTGGACTGTACAATGATTGATACCCTTAACATTCCTGCATTGGAGGAGGTGATCCCGCTTGCCGATCACCTCTCCCGTCAGAAAATATTTGATCGTTACCGCCAGACTACCGGTGCACTTGCCCGGACTCACTGGCAGGTAATTTATCTGAAAAGCCAAGGCAAAGTCGTTCGGGACATTGTTGATGTCACCGGATATAGTGAAGACTTTGTCCGGCAGATCATCCTGCGCTACAATGAGGCGGGGGCGGATGATTTTATTGAGGATGGTGATTTCCCCGATGAGATCAAATCCGATTATCTCCGAAAGTCCAGTGAACTGGATACCGCACGTCAGGCGCAACAGGAGATGCTTACCGCCAGAATTCCTGTCCACCCGGAACTGGAAATAGATGCATTTCTTAAAACTGCAACCGAACTCAGTGGGGATTACTATGACTTTTCTCTCTCTGACGATGGGGTCCTGACCATGGCAATCGGAGATGCAACCGGTCATGGTACCACTGCGGGGATGATGGTCATTGCAACCAAAGCACTGTTTAAGGACTCAGCAGACGATTCCAATCTTCTGAATCTGATCCGTCGCATGTCAAAGGCAATCAAGCGCGTGAACCTTCGAAGTACCTATATGCATATCACACTGGCACGCTATCATCAAGGCATACTGCAACTCGTGGGGGCAGGCATGCCTCCGCTTTTGATGTACCGGTCCGAAACTCAAACCGTGGAGGATATTGTTCTGAAAGGAATGCCGCTGGGAAGTTACACGGCATTCCCCTACGAGCAATTAGAGGTTCCTCTCAATTCCGGCGATACCGTTTTCTTTATGAGTGACGGCCTTCTGGATCTACAAAGTCCGTGTGGTGAAATGCTGCAATTAGATCGTGTCCGAAAAATCTTCGCCGAGACGGGTTCCCGCTCTCCAGACGAAATTATCGCCCATATCCGAAAAGCTGGCATTGCCTGGCGTGCTGGAAGGCCTCTGAGAGATGATGTAACCCTTCTGGTGCTTCGGCGATCCAAAGTCAGCGGCTAGCGAATCCATCTGGAAACAGCAGATGATCTCCTTTGTCTGCATCATGTATCTATTTTTGCAGAATTATCACCGAGACCATACGGGGTTCATAGACGGATGTGCCTTGATGTTCATGCATCTTTGAAAATCAAAAGAAGATGTGAACGATGAATGGGTATATTTGCAGATCTCTCAAAGGTATGCCTTATTTGGGCTTTTCAGGTTAGTTTGTCGTGTCAATAAACTTGACGCTCATGCTGCTTGTCGCTTAAAACCTTTTTAACATGCTACAAATACCACAAAATGGCCAGCAATTGTCGTTTTCGTAACGGATGCCAAATAATCATCTAGTCGATGTGAGTTTTCTCCAGTGATCAGTGCTATTTTGGCCACGAATCATTGCTCCAGCAGCGGATGTTTCATCTTTTCATAGAGGACAAACAGGTGGTCAACCCGGTCCCGTTCCGAATCAAAACGCGGACGGCGATACAGTTTATCCACGGCCCGGTCAAGCTTCCGATGTGCCCGACGCTGATCCGGCGGCATCAGATCCGGATCATACAGATCCGACAG
>JAJEFL010000183.1:0-13097 GCA_022820435.1 Rhodothermales bacterium | reverse complement strand
GAAAGCTATGAACCGATGGCGCTCAAAGAGATGCACCGGCTGATAGATGCTGCCGAGCACAAGTGGCCGATCCAGCGCACATGCCTGCTCCATAAACTTGGAGAGGTGCGTCTGGCCGAAGCAAGTGTATTGGTCGGAATCACGACAGCACACCGGGCCGAAGCATTCACGGCCTGCCGCTTTCTGATTGACCAGTTAAAAGTTCAGGTTCCGATCTGGAAACAGGAACGACTCACCGACGGGCAGAAGGTCTGGATGGAAGGGAATCATCCCCCCAAGTCATCTAACTCTTGAGCACACTCAGGATTCGTGCTTCAGGATCTGGGTGGACATCAGGTGTGAATGGTTTGCCCGACACCTTCTCAAAGAGATCAATATAGCGTTCCGATACCTGCATACGGAATTCGTCAGGCAGGGCAGGTGCCACTTGGCCATCCTGTCCACGAAATCCCTGATCCATAAGCCATTCGCGCACAAACTCCTTGGATAACTGCTGTTGCGGTTTGCCCTGTCTTAGCAGTTCTTCATAGGGATCAAGATAGAAATAACGGGAAGAGTCGGGAGTATGTACCTCGTCAATCAATACCCAGTCCCCGCTGGGAGTTTGACCAAACTCATACTTGGTGTCAACCAGAATTAACCCCTGAGCAGCTGCAAGGTCTGTACCTCTCTGGAACAGGGCCAAGGAGATCTTCTCAAGGTGATCAAAAGTGTCTGCACGGATCAAACCCTGTTTGACCGCCTCTTCACGGCTGATATCTTCGTCGTGCCCAACCTGCGCTTTGGTTGTCGGCGTGAGAATGGGCTTGGGGAGCCGGTCATTTTCGCTTAGTCCATCCGGCAGTGACTTGCCGCAGAGGGCCCGTTTCCCGCTGCGATAGGTCCGCCAGGCATGCCCCACCAGATAGCCTCTCACCACAAATTCAAGCTTTCCTGGATCACATTTCTGGGCAATGGTTACGTTCGGATCCGGCACACTTAAGATGTGATTGGAGATAATGTCGCGGGTTTCTTCAAAGAAGTAGGCAGCCAGTTGATTGAGTACCTGTCCCTTAAAGGGAATCGTCTGGGCAAGAACCTGATCAAAAGCAGAAATTCGATCCGTAGTGACCATGATCAGACGGTCCCCCTGATCGTAGGTATCTCGCACCTTGCCTCGATACTTGGTGCCCAGATCTGCAAAATCTGTTCGAGTTAAGGTTTTGTTAAGTTGGTTTTCGATTGCTTTGCGATGCATGTCTATGTTAGGGTTGGGATATAGTTACTCGATCTTCGTATCTGAAGTTTAGCGACAATCTTTTGGTCGATCCGTTCAGATTCTGAAGGATGTCTCTGACGAGAAATTAAACGCTCCGCAGCGAGTCTGCCAGTTTCCTCAATGCGTTGATCCACACTGCTCAGTCCTAAATAGTAACTGGTCTTAATGTCATCATATCCGACGAGAGCAATGTCTTCAGGTATACGCAGACCCGCATCCCGTATTGCTTTCCACGCACCAATTGCCTGCACATCACTGGAGGCCAGAACTGCTGTGATCCGAGGAGTTACCCGCAGAAGTTCATTCATTGCTTCAAATCCATGCTCCTCACTGAATCCGGCATGCTTGGTCGTAACACCGCTTTGAATGAGGCTGCTATCAAGAGGGACTTTATGCTTTTTGAGTGCTTTCTGGTAACCGCGAATACGCTCAAGCTGTACATAACCGTCCGTATAGGCACGAATGAGCCCAATTCGCTGATGTCCTTTTTTCAGCAGATGATTCGTAGCCTTTTCAGCCCCCTTTGAATTATTCCAATAGAAGCAGTCAAAATCTGTATGATGGTTGCCGATCAGAATTACCGGCGCATTGAAGGCTTTTAATTCTTTCGCAAGGGGAGGCGAAACCGGAATCCCTGCCAGAATCAACCCATCTACTCTTCCACCTTTTAATTTGCTGCGCAAGCGTTTCAACGGGTCCGCACTACCAAGATCAAACAGGAGCAGGTCGCAATCTGTGTCCGTATCCATGAAGACCGTTCGTAAGCCCTTAAGCAGGGAGTTATGGAAGGCGGTCGTGATCGTGGGAGTTGCAATTGCAATGAGGTTTGAACCCTGCTGTGCCAGAGATCGTGCAACACGATCAGGAAGATACTTGAGCTCATCAACGACCTTAAGAACATGCCTCTTAGTATCTTCTGCCACATTGGGAGAATCATTGAGCACACGGGATACGGTGGAAATGGCAACCCCGGCCCTCTTTGCAACTTCATAAATGGTAACGCGTGATTTAGGATGTGACATGCGCGAATCCCGGATTCTTAGGTGATGAAGATTGACGACACAAGCGTTATACAACTCCTTTATACTATATTCCGGGTTCAGCTGTTCTTGAAAAGACTCCAATGGCAAGTGTAACCTTTGAAAAGGTCCGAAAAGTATACGATAACCACCATCTGGCCGTGGATGGGGTAAGCTTTACGGTCGGAGACGGCGAGTTGATGGTGCTGGTTGGACCATCCGGTTGTGGGAAAAGCACAACACTGCGAATGCTGGCCGGTCTGGAGTCTGTAACCGATGGATCCATACGTATTGATGACCTAGTCGTGAATGATATTCCGTCAAAGGATCGTGATGTGGCGATGGTATTTCAGAACTATGCACTTTATCCATATATGACGGTCTTCAATAATATGGCTTTTGGGTTAAAGCTTCGAAAATACTCAAAAGCAGAAATCAAACAGCGGGTAGGGCAGGCCGCCGAAATCCTAGGCATTACGGATATCCTTGACCGAAAGCCAAAGCAACTCTCTGGTGGACAGCAACAGCGGGTCGCTGTTGGACGTGCCATTGTTCGTAAGCCGAAGGTTTTTCTGTTTGATGAACCTCTTTCAAATCTGGACGCAAAATTACGTGTCCAAATGCGTACGGAATTAGCCCGCTTACACCGGGAACTGAATGCCACAATGGTCTATGTAACGCATGACCAGACCGAAGCAATGACACTGGGAGATCGTATAGTGGTCATGAATGAGGGAGTTATCCAGCAAATTGATGATCCCGTAACATTGTACAAATGCCCGAAAAATAGATTCGTAGCAGGCTTTATTGGCAGCCCAGGCATGAATTTTGTAAATGGGTCCCTTGAAGTCTTGGATGGAATAATCCGATTTGTTTCCAGGAAACGTGATCTGCATCTCAGGATTCTCTTGAAGTCAACTGCAGTTCAGGATGGGAGTCCGGTGGTATTAGGGTTTCGGCCTGAAAACATCAAACTCACTTCAAATGCTCACGATCACTCCGCGGGGGGAATTCTTGAAGCGGAAGTCGTATTTGAGGAGCACCTGGGGGCGGAGTCTTATGTCTATGGGAAGACACCTTCCACCACATTTATGGCCCGGGTGGCTGGCACGTCAGATTTTGGTATTGGAGCACGCCTGCGGTTTGAGTTAGATCTTCACCATATCCATCTCTTTGATGCAAAAACAGGTCAGACCGTATCCGCGGAGACAGTCGGGAACAGGAATGGTCTGGATTACTGAATTTCCACGGGAGATGATTCCTCAATGACGAACTGGAAGGTTGTAGCCATCCGGGGACTGCTTTCAGATTTATCATGGTTGCGGGATGGGGCAGTTCTGTCAGATCTGGCTTTCGCCTCTTTGTCCTAATCCCCCTGCATTCCATATCCATTCTTAGTTGTCATCATCCCCCATCTCAATTGAAGCTAGACGCCCCGGAGACCTGCTCCAGAACATAAACCGGAATATGCCTGTTTTTTTGTGTCCTGTCACGCGGTTCAGTTTAACTCTCCGAGTACATTCATCTTAAAATGGACGAAGTATCTCAACTTACGGTCAATCAGGGCAGTGAAACTGTTCAATTTCCGAGATGGGTTGAGGACAGTTCTTCGATTTCCCCAATGTCAGTTGTACATGCGATTCGTGATCACATCATAGCCGTGTAGACATCCATACTTGCACAGCCTCCTCCCGCCAAAAGATAGTACCATTACGATTGGGATCATCATATAGTACCGCAGGAACATCTCTGATGGATAACGAAAACTGCTCCGCTGTGCAGGAGATCATTTCCGTCCGTGCCTTTTTCCTCCGCCGAATCCTCTTTTGTATCCAGACACCTTCAACTGGGAGTGCTCAGATATTGATGTATTTGGAAGAAGATTCATCTGGCCGGGCATGCGCATATTTACTTGTGGTTGTCAGGGACTGATGCCCCAGAGACTCTTTGACCAAATGGACAGGTGCACCATGATCCAGTGCGTGGGATGCGTGCGCATGCCGGAGCCAGTGCGGAGATATGTTCTGATCAAATCCTGCACTCTTTGCCGCACTTCGAACAATCCGCCAAATCTGCTGTCTGGAGAGTGCCCCCCCCTTACGTGACCGAAAAACAGGCTGGTTTGGTTCGCTGGTTTCCATTTCCGATTTAAGTTCCATCAACTCCTCCCAAACGGAGGCCGGTATAACTAAGGTTCTTGTTTTGTTGCCTTTGCCCAGAAGTGTGATCTGGCCCTGCCGATTATGGTTCCGTGCGATGACGGCCCCCCAGTAGAGGCAACTTAATTCGGATACACGAGCACCAGATGCATAAAATAATTTAAGGAGTACACGATTACGCAGCGTGTCTGTCTGCGCAAGAATCTGCGCAATATCTTCCTCGGTTAAAATACGCTCACTCAATTTTTCAGGGACACTCGGCAAGGTGACGGCTGCTCCTACATTGAAGAGCAGATATCCAATTCGATGAGCAAAACTGAATAGACTCTTAATGGCGGCCAGTTTGCGGGCTTGTGTTGCCGGTAAAGCACCTTTTTGTCTGAGATGAGTTGCCCAATCCCAGAAATGCTGCAGTTTGACCTCATTTAATGGTAGATCCACGAAATCTACGAACTGCTCTATATCACGTACATAGGCTTCCTGGGAATGAGAACTTTTTCCCTGAAGCCACAACCGGATTAGATGCAGATCATCATCTGCCTGGCTGACACGCGAAGAATTGACCGGTACAAGCATAGTTAGGTGAAATCGCTTGAATATAGTACACCAATGTGCCGGCGTACCCGTAATTTATGAGTGAAGTGTCGGCACAATGTATGAAACCATAGTGACTTCAGATGATGACATCGCTTAATTCAACTGCATTACTGTCTTCGGGGGCCATTTCATTTGTCCATTCACGACCCCGCCTGCCTCCCGTTTCTACAGAATGCACAATCTGGCCAGACCTCAGGGTCATACATGGTATGGCCAAAACAGTTCAAAGATCAGAAACAGCCCCGATTGTCGCACTGTTTGTGTCTCTGAAAAAGTTGGCGATCCGAATTTCGTGAGCGAGCGTGGAACTAACTGTTTTCCCCCTGATATTTCTGTGCAATCTCTCGATCCACCAATTGAATGTAATTTATCAGGGCTGGAATTCCGGACGGAAGCGAGAATAAGTATGGTGATGTGTGTCGGCATGTGCTGGGATCTGATCTTTTCCCTTTCCATTGCGACATGCGCGCAAGATTTTTGCTGGCATACCACCGATGAAAGACTTCTGTCAGGCTTGATTGCCTATAAAATATTTATCTTGAAATGGTTATCTTAACCTCGGGCGGGCTTCCTGTTGCTACATCAACCTAGAATTGCTGTCCTGTACCCGCATACATCGCTGATTAACGAAACCGAGATAGGTGTAAATGAGACGTTTTCTGACTCACTTCAGTGATCAAGCCGGTTTGATATGCAGGGATGAAATCCGGTTCATGCAGGAAAATGAGACGGGATGCCCCCTTATTTGTCAAAATTTAATCCCACATGCCAAGGGAGGGAAGGCAATGGGGCCATTAGAGTCTAAGATAGCATAACTCTATTCGCATGTATAGAAAAGGGCTTTTCACCGACCCAATTTGCTGTATTCTGAATAGTCTCAGGGCTTACTGCAGGCAGGCTTTCCTGATTCTGGAGATTTCGATGTTCTGCTTAACTCCCGCAGTCTTGGGACAGGCCGTAGAAGTGATCGTCGTAAATGGTATCAATTATGAATATCCATATAGCCAAAACGATGTGAACGGACAATATATACCTAGTCAAGGTCATGTTGGTTGGTGGGATATTACCGAAGAGGTCCGGGCAACGTTCAAAGTACGCCCGATTTCGGGGGAGAATTATCAATTCGAAACCTATGGATTCAGATTTGAGATAGACCTGTCATCACTGCCGAATTCCATTGCGACGATCAGACATGAATCGGTGGTTGTACCCAATTCAATTCCTCAAATCTCCTTTGAACCGCCCAATTTTTATGGTGCGGATGCCTGGGAATACATATCTATTGATGTTGCACATGACGATGACAGCGAGGGCGGTTGTATCAAGGTACCCGTGAAAATAACCCCAAACCCAGGTAATTCCTCTCTGGAAGTAAAAACAGGCGACCTGAATTTATGTATTCTGGACGATGAGGGGGGGTACGAATTTGACCAAATGCAGATTGAGGTAGTTGAGGGGCAGTGGTCGGAGCCAATCACATTGCAGATTAATTCGGATAACAATGATCCCTTTAAGGCTTTTGCTGAGATTTTTTTGAAGCCATTTAATGTATTTAGCAAAAAAGCAGGACTGCTCACTAAGCGTCAGTATGATATGTATGATAGTCAGGTAGATCGAGAATTGCATCTGAGTTCTAGATTTCCGTGGAATTTGGAGAATGGAGGCAGAGAATATACGTTCGTACTGTATGCCTACGAGGATGACGACATCGACGATGAGGAAGGTGAAATTTTTGCGCTGGGAGACGAGCAGCCTGGGAACGTTTTTGGTGGTCAATCCGCAACATTGGCGGTAAAGATTATTGACAACGAAAAGCCCAAAGTCACACTAAAGACATCTGCAAATCAGGTGAATGAAGGTGGGTCAATAACGATCACGGCGACGGTTTCGGAGGCTCTAGCCAGTGATGTAGTCGTTCCTTTAACCTATAGCCACGCGGATCCTTTAACGGCCGAATCAGGAGACTATTCAGGATCGGCAAGTATTACCATTGAAGGGGATGGGAGTAATAAAAGCAAGACCATGACCCTTATGACATTCGAAGATGATGACTGGGAGGATGAAACGTTTCGTGTCGCAATCAACGAAGCGGGGCTGCGCTATGGAATACTTGCAGGGGACCCGAAATCGCAACTCATCACAATTATTGATGATGATAAGCCAGCCGTGACGTTAACTGCGAATCCCACAGAGGTGGAAGAGGGATATGAACCGGGAGTAGTCGTAACCGTAACCATTGAAGAGGATCCGGCCGATGATGTGACGATCCCATTGAAATACGAGAACGATACGGCAGAAGATACCGACTACGAAGGGCCGGAAAGCATCACCATCCCCGGAAATGGCAGTATCAGGAGTTGGACGGGGGTGATCAGGATCCTCCAGGAGGAAGATGTAGACTGGGAGGACGAGATGTTTACGGTGGCAATTGATGAAGATCGAATTCCACCCATTGTGGTTGCAGGTGATCCAATATCCCAAAAAATCACCATCATTGACGATGATAAGCCGACGGTTACATTCACAGTATCACAAACGGAGGTAGAAGAAGGGGCCAGTTCGGGGTTGGATGTAACGGTAACGCTCACAGGAGATCCGCCAAGAGATGTGGTGATTCCATTAATCTACAGCCACGCAGATCCCTTAACCGCAGAACCGGACGATTATAAAGGCCCCGAAAGCATTACTGTTAGCGGGATCGGGGATGGTATGAGCGGGACGGGGAAAATTGAGATTCCCCAGGAGACCGCTGTAGACTGGGAGGATGAGACGTTTACGGTGGCAATTGATGAAAACAGGCTGCCCCCTACCGTACTTGCAGGGGGAGGAACCCCACAAGAGATTACAATCATTGATGATGATAAGCCAACCGTTACACTAACCGTGGAACCGGATGAGGTTCTTGAAGGGGATGCATCCGGCGTGGCAGTGACCGTAACAATGACGGGAGACCCGGTTGATGATGTGGTGATTCCTCTGGCCTACAGTCACGCACCTCCTTTGACGGCCGAATCTGGCGATTACTCAGGTCCGATAAACATCACGATTTCAGGAAATGGAAATGGTATGAGCGGGACAGGGAAAATTGAGATTCCCCAGGAGACCGCTGCAGACTGGGAGGACGATACGTTTACGGTGGCGATTGAGGAAAGTGGTCTCCCGCCCACAGTACTTGCCGGGGACCCAAAATTGCAACTCATCACCATCGTCGATGATGATAAGCCAACCGTGAGTTTGTCGGCATCCCCGGAAACCGTAGAAGAAGGGGAGACGGTCACCATCACAGCAAAGCTTTCCATAGAACTGCCCAATGCGGTGGAGATTCCACTGACACTGAATAACGAGACAACAGAGGACGAAGACTACGGTCCATTAACTCCCAATCCTATTCGAATTGCTGCAAATACTCTGGAAGGATCCGGTACAATTGCGGCAATTCTAGATGATGAGGCAGAGGACGACGAAATCTTTACGGTTGAATTGGGAGACTTACCGTCTACCGTGACTGCTGGTTCGCCCAGTTCCGTCCCGGTGACCATCAAGGATAAGCCAATCGTGAGTTTGTCAGCCACAACTCCGGTAAATGAGGGGGACGAAGTAACAGTAACGGTAGAACTTTCCCAAATACTTTTGGATGCAGTGGAGATTCCATTGACCTTAACTGAGGGATCTGCTATGGGCGACGACTATGGCCCATTAATCCCAAATCCCATCACGATCCCGGCAAACAGCCTGACCGGAACCGGCACAATTGCCACAATTCCAGATAATAATGTAGAGGAGGATGAAACCTTCACGGTTGAATTGGGCGGCTTACCGTCTGCCGTAATTGCTGGTTCGCCCGGTTCCGTCCCGGTGATTATCAGGGAGAGGCCCCAAGTAACTTTATCCGCATCCCCGAGTCCAGTGGAAGAGGGAAATCCTGTGACCATAACAGCATCGCTATTGAGGGCCTTACCCAATGCGGTAACGGTTCCGCTGACCGTCACCCCTATAACAGCGGGGGGAGACGACTACGGCCCACTTATCCCAAATCCCATCACGATCCCGGCAAATAGCCTGACCGGAACCGGCACAATTGCCACAATTCAAGATGAACTCGTAGAGGAAGACGAAACCTTCATCGTGGCCATCCATGAGAACAGTTTGCCCACTGCGGTGATTGTCGGAGATCCAAAAGAAGTTCGGGTGACCATCAATGATGATGATAAACCTGTAATTACATTGGAAGCATCTCCAAATCCGGTAAAGGAGGGCGAAAGCATTACGATCACGGGGACAATTTCGGAAAATATATCTGGTAATGCCGTGGTTCCGCTCACGATTACTGCAGGCACCGCAGAACCCGGCGACTATGGAAATGTAACCGAGGCAACCATCACGATCTCCGGAGGCGGGACGAATACCACCGGGAATGTAGCTATTATGACCTTTGATGATGAAGATGATGAGGACGAGACATTCACGGTCGCAATCAATGAAAACAATTTGGCACCGAATCTGGATGCGGGGGATCCCAGGTCGGTCGAGGTGACGATTGAGGATGATGATAAACTAGTGCCCTCAACAGTTACACTGAGGGCATCTGCAAGGCAGGTGGAGGAGGGAGGATCCATCACGGTCACTGCAACAATGTTTGTGACGCAGTCCAGAGATGTAGTGATCCCATTGGAGTATGTTCACGGCACAACAGAAGATGGGGATTATCTTCCATTGGATGCAATCATGATCCCCCGGGGAGAGTTGATGGGGGCGGGTGATCTTCATACGATTGATGATGATGTCTATGAGGAAAATGAGAGATTCACGGTTGCGATTAATGCAGATCAGCTGCCTGAAGAGATTGAGAGGGTCAGCCCTTTCTCTGCGGAAATTACGATTATCAACAATGACTCACCCCCGCCGGTGGAAGCGACGCTGTCTGTGAATCCAGAGAGGGTAGACGAGGGAAATTCTGTCACGGTGACGGTAAATCTGGCCACCGATTTAGACACGGGTGTAACGATTCCACTGGTGCTGACCGATATTAGCACAGTTCCCCAGGATTACAGTGCACCGAATCCAGTCCAAGTAGAGATTACGGCAGGAGAAACCATAGGGCAGTATATCATCAGGACTGTAAATGATGCTGTTGACGAGGAAGACGAGAATTTCAAGGTTGCCATTGAGGAAGACCAACTGCCTGACGAGATTGAACTGGGCGAACCATCCGAAATAGATGTGGTGATTATTGACGATGACATAACGGGAATTGACGCACCAGAATCAATAACGGTGCGGGAAGGGGATACAGAATCTTTTAATCTCTCGTTGACATCGGAACCGTTAGATGAAGTTACGGTGATGATGATTTGGGCTCCGGGAGGGGATTTGACGGTAACACCTGTAACACAAACCTTCACACCAGACAACTGGGATCAGGGACAAGAGGTAACGCTGAGGGCCGGTGAGGATGATGATTTTGAAAATGAACAGATTCAAGTGACCCTGACTGCTGCAGGTGGCGGATATACTGGCAGATCAAAAGTGCTCAATGTCACCATCATTGATAACGACGCAGCGGGAATCGTCGTGGCACCGCCTTCGGTCATCATGAATGAGGGGACTGCAGAAGAAATCAAAATTGCGCTGGCCCAGCAACCTTCGAGTCAGGTAACTCTGGCAATTCCGGGTTCCGCCGGAGATCTCACCGCTGCCCCGCGGACACTGATCTTTACCCCGAATACATGGAATGAGGAGCAGCCGGTGAGACTAACGGCAGCGAAAGATGATGATTTGGACAATGATTTAGAAATCTTAACTCTAAGAGCATCCGGAGGGAACTATGCAGGTGTGGAGCAAACCGTCCAGATAACCATCATTGATATTGATGAGCCGCAGATCATAGCTCCGGACAAGGTGACGATAGATGAAGGGAATACATATCCGTTCATGGTTCGTCTTTCTGCAAAGCCGTCGGAATCCGTAAATGTGACGTTATCCGGGCATGAAGGGACGAGTTTAACTCTGAGCGAAACATCAATCCCCTTCACACCCACAACCTGGAATAGTCCACAGACAGTAAGGTTGACGGCAGCAGATGATGCACCAGATTATGCTGATGAAACGATAGAATTAACGCTTACTGCATCGGGAAGTGACTACGAAGGGATTACACATACCGCCGTAGTCACAATCATTGACGACGATGAATCGGCATTGACGATTTCCATCCTTGATCAGCAGGGACATGAAAATGAAGGCAGTCTTCAACTTCGTATTGAATTGAACCGGTCCACGGATGAAATCGTAACGGTACAGTATACGAGTTCGGATGTAGGAGAGGCCGAAGCGGGGCTAGATTATACGGCATCACGCGGGATTGTAATCTTTGACCCAGGGGCAACACGTGGTGTAATAGAAATTGAGGTGATTGAAGACAATATTTCAGAGGGGGTAGAGAGGTTTGAGGTGGCATTGTCGAATGCAAGTAATAATGCTCAAATTAAGCGTGACACAGGGATCGGTACAATCCTGGATAACAACGGGAACGCGGTTCTCCGGGTAGAGGACTTGGTCGTATCAGAGGAAGCGGAAGTGGCGGAGTTCTGGATATCCCTGTCGCATCCCCGGCATCAAATGGTAACGGCAGAATACCGGACGCAGGATGGGACTGCCAAGGCAGGCGAAGACTATGAGTCCACTTCAGGGATCGTGACCTTAGCACCAGGAGTCATGGAAGCCGTAATTGTGGTACCGATTCTGAAAGACGGATTGGATTGGAGCGAGAAAACATTCACGGTACATCTGGTATCTTCCAAGCATGCCGAGATAGAAAAGGCGGTGGGTGTGGCCACGATTCAGGAGTCCACGACGGCGGGTGAGAAAGTTCTGGAGGCGTATACGGCACGGTTTGTTCGGACGGCATCAGTACAGGTGGTGGATGCACTTGGGAGCCGATTCCGTCAGGCTGCAGACGGAGCTGCATGTGCAGCCTCAGAGCGCACAGAGATGGCACAACTCTGGTACTCCGCTTCTTCGTGGGATCCGTCTCTGGGCGAACTTCTGGCCGGCTGCCGCATGTCACAAAGTATGCCAGTCTCAAGTGGATCTCTTGGCGTGTGGGGGCAGGGCGCATTTCGGCAGTTCAATGGACAGGGCGAGGATGCATTGACACTTCGCGGAGAGGTAACGACCGGAATACTGGGGGCGGACTACCGCTGGAAAGGAGGATGGCTGGCGGGCGTACTTCTGGCACACAGTCAGGGAGACGGATCGTTTGAGATGAAAGAGGAGTCTGGAGACATTACCTCTGCACTGACGGGGATCTATCCGTACGTGTCGTATACGCATGCGGGATGGGACATATGGGTGAGCGCAGGTGCAGGACGGGGCAATGCCGGGGTTCTGGAATTAGAAGGAGATCTGACCTCCCGCTTTGGGGCGCTGGGAATGCAGGGGAGCCTGGCCTCTGGCGGAAGCACCCGGCTGAGCTATCATGGCGATATTCTGGTCACCGATGCAGAGATGGAGAAGCATGACATCAGGGCAGAGGTGTATCGGGTTCGGGCAGGCCTCGAAGCCAGCGTACAGATTGCCGGCGGAATCCGCCCCTATGTGGAAGCAAATGTGCGGCAGGATGGTGGCAGCGCAGAGACCGGTACGGGGCTGGAACTCGGCGGCGGTGTGCGATTCGCAAACCCGGCATGGCGTATACGGGGCGAGGTGCGCACGCAGGGGCTGGTGATGCATACCGCAGACGGGTTTACCGAGTGGGGCATCTCAGGGGCGTTGCAGGTGGGCAGTCGCACGGAAGGGCTGATGATGCGCCTGCGTCCATCGTGGGGACGCGGGCAGGGAATGTCCATGTACCGGCAGCAGACGATCCTGGATGCGGTGCCGATAGGGACAGACATGTATCGAACCGAATTGGAACTGGGGTACGGGATTCCGTGGAAAGAGGGTTCGGCAAGGTCGGTGGCGGGAATGACCCAGTTGCCGCAGGGGAGGATGTATCGGCTCGGCGGCGAACTGCGTCCGTGGGATCGAATCTCTTTATCAGTCTTTGGTCTTGCACACGGACAT
>JAJEFL010000064.1:0-24304 GCA_022820435.1 Rhodothermales bacterium | reverse complement strand
CCAAATTTTTGAAAATTCTTCAACTGACCATTGTAAATCTCCACCAAAAATATTAACGGAAAAACTCGCAAAGAAGCACTCTAAAACCACATTCTATCGAACCAGTTGCTAAAATTTGATATTCACATCCAAGCACTATCTATGGATATAATTCCCATATTTTACGGCGGCGGGTTTTCACCGGGTGGGGCAGACTGCGCCCGCGAATCCATGCACGCGGAGCAGGAAGGCGATCTTTATGTAAGAGTTCTCTTCTGAGTGGAGAATGCAACTGGGACTGCCCGCTGCAGCGATTTATCCGATACTGGAACTCGGCACAGGACTGGATGCAGATCAATGGGCCGTGCAGGAGTTTGGCGCGGCCGATTTGGAGCATAAGGCTCGGACAGATCGTCTGGTGAAGAGTGTGGGCTTGCTGAGTCGCAGTCCGGGAAGACCGGTCACGAAAACTATTGAGATGATTCGTTCCGCCGTGGCCGGCTATTACCGATTTCTTGAACGTCCCGGCATGTAGACCATGACCCCGCGGATTCTGGCCCCCCATCGTGTGCAAACGACCAAGCGGATGCGGCGGGAGGATACGGTGCTCTGCGTGATCGATGAGGCCAGGATTTCTTACAGTACGCGGCCTGCCTGTGAGGGACTGGATGTGATCGGAACGAATCAGACGGGGCTGAAAATCGTGGAAACAAATTGGTGCATCTCGGCTTCGCAGCTAACTGCTTCGCCTCAATGCATCAATTCTCCATTGTAAATTTTAATGCCCCAACCCTTATCTCAGTCGTCATTGACACCATTCCTAAGTTGTCCCTAGACAACCTCATACGGATACCAGAATTGTACATTTTGAGCAATTTTGCGACCTCTGGAGCGTTCGTGAGAATATTTTGCAATCAAATGGGCCCAAAAGAGAATTTATGCCGAAATTCACAGTTTCGACGACTTGGTCTCCAAAAAGATACTTTATCCACAAGCTGCCGGAGATGGTCACGGTGTGTTGCCCGGGGATGTACCTGCGCCTTCAATTCGCTAGTACGCCGGGGCGATGATGGTCACGCGAAGGATGGGGAACAGGGCAATCTCCACGAGTAACTCCTGCCTTGCCTGAATGCGCGAACTGCCCGCGTCAGCACGATCATGAGTGACGGAGAACAGGCCATATTGTGACCAGTGAAAGTCCATGTCCGGCCCCAATGGTTTGCATAAAAGCCGTTGTGCATCCGGGTCTATGTCTGCAGGCATCCCTGTCTGCAGGCATCCCTGTCTGCAGTACCCGCCTCGCGGCGCTGGCTCCCTCCTCCTGTGCACACTTTTGGACCATCACCGTTCCCCGTTCCCATGCGGCCCATGTAATCTCATTGAGCCTGTAACTTGCGCTGTAGTAATGATCGCCGTCACTTTCTTCTTCCTCAAATTCTTCCTCTGCCAGAAAAAGGTACACGGTCTCTACGGTCATCCCGGACTGGGCTTCCGCTTTCGATTGCGTTCCTGCGGCGATCACCAGTGCAATGCTCAATGCTGCAATGGTGCGTGTCATGGGCGTAGGATTAGATTTCGCCGGTGCTACGCGCCGATTCCCGCAATGATCCGACACGATCCCCCAAAAAGGGCAGGGCACTGCCTGATGCCGTGTCGCGATGGGGCACCTTGAACTATAATGCGCTCAGAACCAGTTCCACCCGGGTCTGATCCCACTCAATCACCATATCCACACCCCCCTCATTTTCTTCGAACGAAATTGTAAACGCCTCCCGAACCGCGTCCAGCGGAATAACCGGAACGCTGACCCGTAACACATCCTCCTCTTCACTGTACTGACCGATCCCGTTTTGGCCTAGTCCACGGTTAAAAATCAATGTCCACCGGGTCGAATCCGGGATGCTGAAGAGTGAGTACGTTCCTGCAGCTAATTCCTGATCCCCGACCTGCATATCCCCCGTCAATGTGATTTCGGTGGCTTCATTGGCCGCGGTGCGCCAAAGTTCTCCAAAGGGGACCAGATCTCCAAAAATCTCACGTCCCCGCCTGCGCGGCGAACTGTAGTGTGCCTTCACATACACATCTCCCACCTGCGTACGCACCAGTTGAAGCGGGCTCAATCGGGGCTCCTCAGCAGGAATATGCGCCGTAGTCCAGTCCGAATCATACAAACTTTTATCAATTGCCGGAATAATTTGAAGGGCATTCTTGTAATATACCTTGCGCAATACTTCGTCCGGTAAATCCAGTCCATACATCCTCCACCAGGCATGCCGCTTCCGATAATAGGGAAAGAATTCATCGGCGGTTTCAAAGATGCGAAAATACGTATGATACTCAGCGGCATTCCAGGAATCTTTGCCCATCAGTACACGATCCTGATACTTGATGAACCACTCTCTGGCCGTATGCGGCTGCCGGCCTAGTTCTGCGACCACAGCTCCTAGTTCGGTATAGACATTGGGAAACTCATCCAGATGTTCACCCAACCGCTGCAAATCCCCTCCTAACCAGCCAAGATGCGCATTCAGAAAGATCGTTTCAGGGTGTTTCCGAAATACATTCCACTGCTCCTGAATCAGTTCTCCCCATGACGGTTCCGCCTCACGTTTTCGGCCCGGACGCTCCTTTAATTCAAACCAGCGTTCATTGAACCGGTCATGGGGAAGCCAGAATTGTGACGGGTCTGCAGTATGGATCAGTACGGGAATCCCCAACTCCCCGCACTTTGCCCAGATTGGATCCAGACGCGGATCATCCGTACGCAGCCGGTCCCCATTCGCGTAAAAAATACTCATCCCCAGATTTTTGAATATTTTGAGCCCCGCAGCACCATTCTGGACATCCATCTCCAGCTGTGCCGCGGCAGCCTCGCCAAATTCAGGATCATCAATCTTCGAAAAATCAATATTCGCAAAATGTACAAACCTGCCCGGGGCATACCGGTCCGTATTCGTGACCTTTTGTAAAAGATCGTCCCCGCTGCCCCCGCTTAAATTGACCATGGTTGTTAAATTCAGGTCATCCATCGCCTGAATTAACGTACCTATTTCCTCCTCCGATGCAGTGCCAATCCGCCACTGATGCCCATGCGCATCCACAAAATGATATTTTGCTTTCGTAATTGGATTTTCTTCCACCACAAGCGTAGAAACAGGATCAAAGTCTTCCCATTGAAGGGTCTGTCCTTTGACCGGCAATGCAAGTGCGGTCAGGATAATGATGATAGAAAAACGACTTGTCATGATGGTAGACCGGATATAATGAAGAGGCTGGCCTTAAATATAAGACCGTGCCTTAATTTTGCTTATACCGTCCAAACCCGTTTCTGTTGACCAAACCGATGTCTATTCCACTTTCCCGGCGCCCGTTTGAGTTGTGTGCCCCGTTCGCCCCGTTCGGAGATCAGCCCGGTGCAATCAAAGCACTCACCGAAGGGCTCGCTGAAGGAAAAGAGCATCAGACACTGCTCGGCGTGACCGGATCCGGGAAAACTTTCACCATCAGCAATGTAATTCAAAATATCGGGAGACCAACTCTGGTCATGAGCCACAACAAAACTCTGGCCGCACAACTCTATGCCGAGTTTCGTCAGTTTTTCCCGAAGAATGCCGTTGAGTTCTTTATCTCCTATTACGATTACTACCAACCCGAAGCCTATATCGTGCACAGCGATACCTATATCGAAAAAGATCTCTCCATTAATGACCGCATAGACCGACTGCGGCTGCGGGCAACCAGTGCCCTGGTATCCGGGCGCACCGATGTGATTGTGGTCGCCAGTGTATCCTGTATTTACGGCCTGGGCTCTCCCCAGGAATATCAATCCCAGATTGTCCAGCTTGTGCCCGGCCAGGAGATTGAGCGTGGGGACCTGCTCCTTCAGTTAATCGGAATTTTCTATGTACGCAATGATAAGGATCTGCAACCCGGGACATTCAGGGTGCGTGGGGATACGGTGGATATTTATCCCACCTATGCCGAAGATATTGCGTACCGGATCGTCTTCTGGGGGAATGAGATCGAACAGATCACCAAAATCCATCCTCTTACCGGAGAGGCGCTTCAACAGGAACACGAGGCCCTGACCGTCTATCCCGCCCGCATTTTTGTGACCCCGAAAGAGCAGGTGAATCGCGCCGCTGCTGCCATTGAAAAAGAACTGCAATGGCGTCTGGCAGTGCTCCGGGAAAGAAATCAAATGCTGGAAGCCCAGCGTCTGGAGCAGCGCACTCTCTTTGACCTTGAGATGATTCGTGAACTGGGCTATTGCTCCGGGATTGAAAATTACAGCCGCCATATGACCGGATTAGCGGAGGGGCAGCGTCCATACTGCCTGATGGATTATTTTCCAGATGATTTCCTTCTTATCGTGGACGAGAGCCATGCAACGATCCCGCAGGTGCGGGCTATGTACAACGGAGACCGCGCCCGCAAACTCACACTGGTTGAACATGGCTTCCGACTTCCCTCCGCACTGGACAACCGCCCCATGACCTTTGAAGAGTATGAAGAGCGGCAGTACCAGACCATCTTTATGAGTGCAACCCCGGGAGACTATGAACTCATCAAGTCGGAAGGAGAATTTGTAGAGCAGGTCATTCGCCCGACCGGGATCCCCGATCCACCTGTCCTTGTCCGTCCCAGTGAACATCAGATTGATGACCTTCTCGAAGAAATCCGAAGTGTAAACCAGCGCGGAGAGCGAACTCTGGTCACCACCCTGACGAAACGGATGTCGGAGGATTTGACCGACTATCTGGAATCATTCGGGATCCGGTCACGCTACCTTCACTCCGACATTGACGCCCTTACACGGGTTGAGTTACTCCGTGACCTCCGACTTGGCACCTATGACGTACTAGTCGGCGTGAACCTGCTTCGTGAGGGGCTTGACCTGCCGGAGGTTTCTCTGGTCGCAATCATCGACGCGGACAAAGAAGGCTTCCTTCGAAGTGACCGGGCACTGATCCAAACCGCAGGACGGGCTGCACGCAATGTTAACAGTAAAATCATCCTGTACGCAGATAAGATCACGGGAAGTATGCAGCGGATGCTGGATGAGACGAACCGCCGCCGAACCAAGCAGCTGGCCTATAACGAAAAACATGGCATTGTGCCGCAGACCGTGCGCAAGGATCGAAGTGATGTGTTACGCGGCACGGTCGTCGCCGAAGAGCGTGAACCAGAAGGACAAACCCCGCTCGTTCAGCCTACAGAGATGCCAGAAACAGCCCTGGAACTGGAGGATCCGCTCATCAAAATGCTTAGCGAAGCCGAGAAGCAGGATTTAATCAGGAAAATGACTGCAGAAATGCTAGAAGCGGCCGAAAATATGGAGTTCGAAAAAGCAGCCCGACTCCGGGATATGATCTCCCGCACGGAAACTCTTCTCCAGGATGGAACCCAATCAAAGTAAGAGAATTGAACGGATGCTGTGTATTTACCTGACCTTGAACCAATGAAAAAAGGAATTCACCCAGACTATAGCCCGATCACTGTGCGTCTCGCAGATGGGACCGAATTTGAAACGCGATCCACCATGCCGTCTGACCGGTATGTTTCCGATGTGGACAGTACGAATCACCCGTTCTACACGGGACGTCGGCAATATGTGGACACCGCCGGTCGCGTCGAGAAATTCCATCGAAGGTACGGAAAAAAAGGGACCGGCAAATAGAAATCTATGTGTACTTCAAGGGCGGACCATGATCTGGTTCGCCTTTTGTGTTTCGCACCGTCATGGATGCTGTCCATATCATTACGAAAAAACGTGAGGGCTTAGAACTCTCATCGGCTGAAATTCAATATCTGATTGAAGGGTACACCGCAGGGCGGATCCCTGACTACCAGATGGCGGCGTTTCTGATGGCTGCACAGTTGCGCGGCATGGCCCTCAGTGAGACGATCACCCTGACCCAGTGCATGCTGAATTCAGGGAGGATCCTGGACTTCTCGGCCGTCTCCTCGCCTGTCATTGATAAGCACTCCACCGGCGGAGTCGGCGACAAAATCTCGCTCATCCTCACTCCAATTGTCGGTGTCTGCGGGGTTTGTGTCCCGATGATCTCCGGCCGGGGTCTGGGACATACCGGAGGGACGCTCGATAAACTGGAGTCCATACCTGGATTTCGTACAAACCTGCAAATCAATGACATCTACCGCCAGATCCGTGCATTAGGCGTTGCAATGATTGGCGCAACCAAGGAGATTGCTCCGGCGGACCGCCAGCTGTATGCCCTGCGGGATGTCACGGCAAGTGTGGACTTTATCCCCTTCATTACCGCCTCCATCCTAAGCAAAAAACTGGCCGAAGGCATTGACGGATTGGTGCTTGATGTGAAACTCGGCCGCGGGGCTTTCATGAAAACAGGTGAAGAGGCACGGGAACTGGCAGAGACCCTGGTGGGTGTCGGGGAGCATTTTGGGATGAGCACAATTGCCTGGCTCACCAATATGGATATTCCCCTCGGAAATGCTATCGGGAACTGGCTGGAGGTGGAAGAATCAATCCGCTGCCTGCGGGGTGAAGGCCCTCAGGATGTCCTTGAATTATCTCTGAAGTTGAGCGGCGAAATGATCGCGCTCGCAGATTTGGCCAAATCCCCTGAAGAGGGCGAAGAAATGGCGCATGCTGCCGTACAGTCTGGACACGCACTGAATTTTCTCGCACAGATTGTGGAAGCCCAGGGAGGCGATCCTGCGGTCATCCATGATCCTGTACTCCGTATGCGCAGCCTGGAGCCGCAAACGGTTACGGTTCCATTGGACATCAGTGGATACATCCGGGATGTAGATGCCTTCCTGCTTGCAGAAATCGGGAATGACCTCGGAGTGGGGCGACTTGTGATCACAGACAAGATTGATCCCGAAGCCGGAATTGTACTGCATCTGCGTCCAGGTGAAAAAGCCGCGCCCGGTCAACCGCTTGCAAGCTTCTATACACGAAAGACGGATCAATCTAAGGAGATTGCGCGTAGGATTTACAGTGCTTTTACGTTCTCAAAAACCCCTGTTGATAAACCGCAGGTCCTCCTTGATCGCCTCACTTTTGCGGGATGGGAGTCAAATTCGTGAAGATCGCATTTAATCTCACAAAATTAGGTATCTTACCACCCAGCTAATCTGTTTTAACATGTCTCTCTGGATCCGATTTAAACGCGCAGTACGATCAATTTTCGGGGGTGCCATCTCCTCTCTCGAAAACCCCAAGCTCATTTTGGAACAAAATATCCGGGAACTGAATGATCAGGTCCCGAAAATGAATGAGAATATTGCGACCGTAAAAGCGAATGTCATCCTCCTTCAAAAAGAGGTCAAACGCCTCCAGTCCGAAGTAAACACGCTCCGGTCAAAAATCAAATCTGCCATTCAGGGCGGAAGAGAAGATCTTGCACGACAACATGCCGTCCGGTTTGAAACCGCGCAGGAAAATCTCGCAAAAGCACAGGAACAACTGGCCCATGCAACAGCCGCCTACGATAAAGCACAGCAGGTGAAGAAAGCATTCATGCGGGAGCGTCAACGGAAAATTGATGCCGCACAGGAAGCTCTGCGTGCAAGCGAGCGTGCAAAATGGCAGGCAAACGTTGCCGATGCACTGGAAAAATTTGAAGTCGGCGGAATTGATCAGACACATGATGAAATGATCCAGCGTCTGGATCAGGAAACGGCGAAGAATGAGGCACGCATTGAGGTTGCGATGGATTCCGTAGACCTTCAGGCGATCCGCCTGGATGAGGAAGCCGAAGATCTTCGCGCGGCCGAACTGGTCAACCAGATGAAACTCGAAATGGGGCTCTCTGAATCATCGACAGATTCCGGACGTATTGATACAGATGAGAGTAGCAATGAGGAAAAAACAATGGGGCGTACACGTAACAGGGACGCATCGTAATGCCTGAAGAGGAGCGCGCACGTCTGAAAGAAAAGTATCTTAAAGAACTTCGCGAGCGGAAGCAGATTCGCCGCAGAATCGCATCGGCCCGAAAGACACAGGCAATTCAGCGTGCTCTGGGAGAGATGGTGAATACACTGGCCAGTACAACCGAGACGGGGGATGCGTTCACATCAAAACTGGATGCAGAGACCGCGCTGAACGAAGCCCGCCTTGAAATTGCGCTGGAAAGCGAGACACCGCAAGCAAAAACTCCCGTCCCCGACCCGAAGTCGCCCCCGCAACCTCCCGGTCCCCCCGCAAAAACCATCGGCCCCCGAATGAAAGCGGATCCACCTGACGAAGACGCATGAAAGAGCGAGACATCAACTATACTCGTGAGACATTTCTGCATCCGTGGAATCTGTCCTTTCTCACGATTGGAGCCGGGACTGCACTGGCATTCAGTTTTATTGGAGGCCCGTTCGGAGAGACCTTCTTTCAATCGGTACTGACCGCAACCGTCGCCTTTGAATTACTGGTGCTGGGATATATTCCACGTCACCAGCGATTCCGAAACATCATCCGTGCCAAATATGCAGCCATTGCTGCCAAGCCTCCCACTCAGCGTGAAATGTACCGGCAGCTCAACCGGGCCAATCAGCGCCGCTATATTCGCCTGAGAGATCTGGAAAAAGAGTTGCAGGCCAATTATCGAAAGTTCAGTTTTGCATCCCAAGGGATCCTTGAAAGCCATACCGCCAAGATTGAAGGCCTGATGAATTCCTGTCTGAAACTCATGTTTCAACAGGAACGCTACACCGCGTTTGGTCAACGCCAGCGCGAACAGGAGCTGACGACTGCGATTGCTGCCGTGCAGCTGGAGCTGGAAGATGCATCAGAACCGGTCCGCAATATCAAACTTCGCAGACTGAAAGTGCTGGAACACCGCAGAGAGCGCTTCAAGAAAGCCCAGGAGCAACTGGAAATGATTGAAGCACAGGTTGCCACGATTGAAGATGTCGTGAAGTATATCCACGAACAGTCTCTGACTCTGAATAACCCTGAAGAAATCACCTATCAACTTGACCTTCTTCTCTCCGAAGTAGAGGAGACCGAGGCATCGGTCTCCCAGATTGAATCCGTATTCGGACCCGAAGAAAGTGAAAACGACTGGGAGGTACCGGCCATCCTGCAATCCAGATCCCGCACCTGATTGCCTGCATCACGCATGGCCCTCTCCGTCATCATCAGCACCCTCTTTTTGAGTGCGTTCTTCTCCGGTACAGAAATCGCATTCGTGGCCGCGAACCGCCTCCGTGTCGAGATGCATGCGCGCCGCCGCGGTGTTCTTGGGCGTTTGGTGACCTTTTTCTCCGAATCTCCGGCTCGGCTGCTAACCACCACACTGGTCGGCAATAACATTGCGCTGGTCATCTTCTCAACCGCCATGGCACTCGTTCTGGCCGAGCCGCTGTCCCGATATATCGCAGGTGAGAGCCCGCAATTGATCGTTCAGACACTAATCGCTGCAATTGTGGTTCTGCTGATTGGGGAGATCCTGCCGAAGACCATTATGCGGGAGACGGCAAATCGGGCCGTTTTCTTTCTTGCCATCCCTCTCATCGTCACCTATACCGCACTCTTCCCGCTCGTTCTCCTGGTTGGGTGGATCTCGCAGCTGCTTCTGAAAGGCTTCGGGGGGGCATCCGACCAACTGACCCGCTTCTCACGTCGTTCGTTTGAAAAAATTATCGAAGAGAATGTCGAACGTGGGTCGCTTGACCTGGATGCCGAAGAAACGGAGATGCTGACGAATGTATTTGAACTGCATGCCATACGGGCAAAAGAATGCATGACCCCGCGTACGGAGATCAGGGCGATTTCTGAGGATACCTCTCTGGAAGACTTTCAGCATCTCTGTATTGAAAGCGGGTATTCAAAAATACCGGTCTACCGGGAAAATATTGACACTATCATCGGCATTGCCTTTGCCTATGATCTGTTTGAACACCCGGTCACTCTGGAGAATGTCGTTCGACCCGCCCGGTTCGTACCGGAATCCAAGCCCGCCAAAGAACTTCTGCGGGAATTCCGGGACAGTCACCGGTCCATTGTGATTGTCATTGACGAATACGGCGGAACCGCCGGCCTGATCACACGCGAAGACCTCCTGGAGGAACTCTTTGGAGATATCCAGGATGAGTTTGATCCGGAGGATGATGTCATGAGTGTTGTCGCACCCCGCGTTTACCGGTTCAAAGGCAAAGCAGAAATTGATGAAATCAATGAGCGCTTCCATCTCGCAATCCCCACCGGGGATTACGAAACCATCGCCGGGTTCATCCTGGATCAAAAAGGCCTGATCCCCACCGCCAGCGACCGTCTGGTCGTTGGGAACTTCCAGATTGAGGTCCTCAAAGCCTCAAAAAACCGAATTGACCTTGTGCAGTTATCAATTGTGACTTAGTCCGGGGTGCGACCGCCTTCACCAGCCACTTCGGTCCCTCCACCAATCGCAGTTCGCATGTCGGTATCTGCTTCGATATTACGCAGATTATAATAATCCATTACGCCCAGCCGGCCGTTACGAAACGCCTCCGCAATTGCTGCAGGAACCATGGCTTCGGCTTCAACAACCCTGGCACGGGCTTCCTGCACACGGGCAACCATCTCCTGTTCCAATGCAACAGCGGCAGCACGACGTTCTTCGGCCTTCGCCCGTGCAACCTGCAGGTCTGCCTCCGCCTGATCTGTCTGCAATTTTGCGCCAATGTTCTCGCCAACATCTACGTCAGCAATGTCAATAGAAAGAATCTCGAACGCCGTCCCTGAATCAAGTCCCTTCGCTAAGACGGTCTTGGAAATGATGTCAGGATTTTCAAGTACAGCGGCATGTGAATCAGAGGATCCGATGGTAGAGACGATCCCCTCCCCCACCCGGGCGATGATCGTTTCTTCGCCGGCACCTCCCACGAGCCGTTCAATATTGGCACGCACCGTGACGCGTGCGATGGCACGAAGCTGGATGCCGTCTTTTGCAATGGCGGAAATGGGCGGGGTTTCAATCACCTTGGGATTTACCGAAACCTGAACCGCCTCAAAGACATCCCGACCGGCAAGATCAATGGCCGTTGCCCGTTCAAACGGCAGGTCAATGTCTGCCTTATCTGCCGAAATTAATGCATTGATGACCTGCTGCACATTACCTCCCGCCAGAAAATGTGCCTCCAGCTTGGGAGTTTCCGCGGGAATTCCAGCCTTATGTGCGGTAATCAGGGGCTTTACAATCCGATCTGGTGGAACCCGCCGGAGTCGCATTCCGACCAGATCCCGAAAGAGCTTCAGACGAACCCCCGAGAAAATCGCCGTGACCCAGAGTCGTACCGGAACGAAGTACAACAGCATGATGACCCCAAAAAGGATCAGCAGGATGATAATAAAGCTGCCTAGATTCAATAAACTTTCCATTTGTCAGTCTATGGGTTTGTTCTGATTACGGTGTACAGAATACCGACCATGTACACCGCCATCTTTAGATAACAGTCGCAGGTCAGTGATACGTATTGCTTTCGAAATAGATTTACACATGTCGTAGATTGATAACGCCGCGATGGATACCGCCGTCAATGCCTCCATCTCCACACCGGTACGTCCCCATGAAGTGACCTCGGACTGAATCGTTACCGCATGCCGCTCTTCATCCATCGAAAATGAAATCTTAACCGAATCCAGTGGAATCGGATGACATAGCGGAATCAGTCGGGCGGTATCCTTTGCGCCCATAATGCCGGCCAGCTGCGCAGTGGTCAGCACATCCCCCTTCGCAATACGTTTCCCGTCCAGTGCAGTGTATGCCGCGGCCCCCAATACCACAACCCCCTCCGCCGACGCACAGCGCATGGAAGATGGTTTTCTGGAAACATCTGCCATTTGAATTCCACCTTCATCCTGCAAATGAGTAAATTCCGGCATCACAGATTATATCGGTTAACCGACAGGTTTTTGTCCTTGTCCCAAAATTTTCGTACAATTTACAATAATCTTGGACAATCGTAACAGAAGTACATCCTAAATGGGCGGGATACCCATGATGCGATCTACTTTCATCCTTATTTCATTGATACTATGACTGCAATTTCGACTCTCTGTGATTTAATTGATCATGGGCTGACCCATAACGCTGGCATTGTCGCATCCACAAAGCGTAACGGCAAATGGACGGACACGGATGTGGGGACATTTCGAAAACGTATGGATGCCTGTGCTGCAGGCTTTTACTCGCTCGGTGTGCGAAAAGGGGACCGGGTGGCGCTCCACTCTGAAAACAGTACCGAGTGGCTCATTATTGATCAGGCGCTTTTATCTCTGGGGGCGGTCAGTGTCCCCATTTATACGACACAGCCTGCGGGACAAATCCTCCATATTGTGCGTGATGCCGGTGTTTGCGGGTATGTGGTCTCATCCAGAGAATTATTTGAGCGCTGTCCAGACGATATGATGTCCGGTTCAGATTTGAAGTGGATGATGGGAATTCTGGGCAGTTATACAGATGGAATGCTTACCATGAAAGAGGTGATTGCGCGGGGGGAAAGTCAACTTTCCGAGACCCCCAATCTTCTCCGGGAGACCAGATCGGCAATCGCCAGTGACGATCTTGCCACCCTATGCTACACCTCCGGTACAACAGGACAGCCCAAAGGAGTGATGCTTACGCATGGCAATCTGACAACGAATGCACTTGCGGTAGCCGAACGGCTGCCCTTTGATGTACCTGCAAGAGTATTATCCTTTCTTCCTCTGTCTCACTCTCTGGAACGGGTTGCCTCCACCTTCTATCTCTCGAAATCCTGTCCCATCTACTTCATAGAGACAACGGATGAATTAATGGAGGATATGAAGCATGTACGCCCTGCACACATGACGACGGTTCCCCGCTTACTTGAAAAGGTTCATGCAGGCATCATGGCCAAGGCCGTCGCCGAGAAAGGAGCTGCCGGGCTGATCGCCCGATGGGCGTTTGGACGTGCAGAGCAACATGACCTCAACAATCCGGGTGCAAATCTGCTTGATAAAATTGCAGACAAACTGGTCTATGGTAAAGTGCGGGATGCACTGTTTGGTGGAAATCTGCAGGCATTGACCAGTGGTGGTGCTGCACTGTCTAGTCAGGTACAGGCGTTTATAAACGGCTTGGGAATTTATTGTGGTCAGGGATATGGATTGACCGAGACCTCGCCGGTCATCACCCTCTACGAGCGCAAAAAACTCCGGCCGGGATCGGTCGGAACTCCAATTCAGGACGTAGAGGTGAAGATTGCTGACGATGGGGAGATCTTAACCAAGGGCCCACATGTGATGCTTGGATACTATAATATGCCGGAAGAAACCGCGGAGACGATTACCGGGGACGGATGGCTGCACACCGGGGACATTGGAAAGCTTGATGAAGACGGACATCTCTATATTACGGACCGGAAAAAACAACTCTTTAAACTCTCAACCGGAAAGTATATCGCTCCCGTACCCATTGAAGTCGAACTTGCATCAGATCCACTCATTGAGCACGCCGTGGTCATTGGTCCTGACTTCAAGTTCTGTGCGGCCCTGATCGTCGCCGATGCAGCTTATGTGGCAAATGCTTACGGGCCTGAACCGGACAGGAAAACACTGAAGGATGCCATCCAAACCGTGATTGACAAGGTCAATGAGGATCTCCCCCCCTGGGAGCAGGTGAAAAAATTTCATCTGATCCTTGAACCGTTCACCATTGATGCAGGAGAACTTACCCCAACGCTTAAGGTGAGGCGCAAGAATGTATTTGCGAAATACCAGAAAGAAATGGATGCACTCTATTCTGAATCCTGATTACTGAGTCATTTTTCCTTGCAACGGATGTGAGAAATTGCCGTATGCCGCCGCTTTGATCCTCTGCATAAATCATGAAACTTGATCTGACTCCATTCGGCATTGAAGTCAAGGATGTCCGGCGGAATGTGGTTCCGGCAGTGCTCTACGAGGACGCACTGCGTAACGAGCCCACCGCAGCAATCACACATAGCGGTGCACTGGCCATCACAAGTGGAGAACGGACGGGGCGCAGTCCCAGAGATAAGCGCATTACAAAAATGCCTCCAAGTGCTGACGATATCTGGTGGGGCTCTGTAAACCTGCCCATTGATCAGCATACCTTTGAAATCAACCGTGAGCGGGCCCGTGACTATCTCAATACCCGTGAGCGGCTCTATGTGGTGGACGGCTACGCCGGATGGGATCCCCACTACCGCATCAAGGTACGTATCATCTGTGAGCGGGCATATCACGCACTGTTTATGCGGAACATGCTGATTCGGATCAGCGATGAGGAGTTGGCATCGTTTGGTGAACCGGACTACGTTGTCTACAATGCCGGGATGTTTCCAGCGAATCGCCACACAACCTATATGTCCTCCAAAACCAGTATTGACATTTCTTTTGAAGAACAGGAAATGGTCATCCTCGGCACACAGTATGCGGGGGAGATGAAGAAAGGTATCTTTACGATCATGCACTATCTCATGCCCCGTCAAGATGTACTGTCCATGCACTGCTCTGCAAATCAGGGCGAGAAGGGGGATGTCTCCCTTTTCTTCGGCCTCTCAGGGACGGGAAAAACCACTTTGTCCGCAGATCCTGCCCGCGCATTGATTGGTGATGACGAACACTGCTGGACCAAAGATGGGATCTTCAATATTGAGGGGGGCTGCTATGCGAAGGTCATTAACCTGTCGGCGGACCAGGAACCGGAAATCCTTCATGCAATCCGCTTTGGTACGGTTCTGGAAAATGTTGTTTTTGATTCCGTCACACACACTGTGGACTACACCGACACCACCCTGACTCAGAATACCCGTGCCTGCTTTCCTATTGAGCACATGGAAAATGCCGTGATCCCCTGTATCGGAGCACACCCGTCAAACATTATTTTCCTTACCTTTGATGCGTTTGGAATTTTACCCCCCATTGCGCGTCTGACCCCTGAACAGGCCATGTATCACTTCATCAGCGGCTACACGGCCAAGGTTGCAGGAACAGAAGTAGGGGTCAATGAACCTGCAGCCACCTTTTCTGCCTGCTTTGGGGCGGCATTTCTGGTCTGGCACCCTGCAAAGTACTCCGAACTGCTGGCGAAAAACATTCAAACCCATGATGTCAATGTCTGGCTGATTAACACCGGCATGGTCGGGGATGGTCAGGAACGGATCAAGTTAAAGTATACCCGGGCAATCATTGATGCCATCCATCATGGAGACCTGCTCCATGTCCCAACCGTGCATGAACCTGTTTTCGGGCTTGCCATTCCTACGCGGTGTCCCGGCCTGCCGGAAGATCTTCTGTTTCCAGAAAAAGCGTGGTCGGACCCAAATGCATACCGGGAAACAGCACAGCGTCTTGCAATTCTTTTTGATGACAACTTTGCGCAGTACATCCGCAGGTGCTCGCCTGATGTTCAGTCTGCCGGCCCCCTGCACAATCATGGACCGGATGCATATTACGATCACGGCAAATGACCGGTGCATCCCGTATCCCCTATCTCAAACGTAAAACTGCATCGTGACTTTATGCGCCGATACCCACAAATAGAGAGAGGCAACCCGACTTCTACGGTTTCACAACCGTTTGTCTATCCTCCGATTCCCACGCTCTACGGGAGTGTGCTTTATCCGTTTGCAGGATTCAGTTTTTTATTTTTCTCGGACATATTCCATGTCTTTCTGCGGGAAAGTTGTCTATCTTCTCAGACGAACGGATTCCTTGAATCCCCGGGTGCTTGTAACAGTAAGGTTGTCTGCCCGCTCTAATGCGGCGGGCAGGTCACCGTCCCAATCACGAAGTATCCCACGGACATGTCCTGTACTTGAATCTCGTAAAATAGAGAGTCTCCGCTGATCGCTCGCATCTATGGTTACGCTTTGCTCCGGGCTGGTGAGGACGATTCGCTCCAGCGAATCTTCCCACTCCTGCTCAATGGGAATCGCAAAAAAGAAGTATTGATTCCCAAATTTATCCTCTCCTGGCGTGAAGGATAGCAAGAACATGACCTCACCCTGTCGCCCGAGTCCCTCAAGGCGATAGGGGCCATCTGCATTAGGTAGTTGTGCAGGGGCAGTTGCCGGAAATGGAGGTTCCATACGAAGTTCGCCGCCCTGCATACCCCCCCACAGTACCAATACATCGTCCGATGCCGGTGCACCGGCCATGGGCTGCCTGTTCCTGCCCTCCACTCGCTCGCGGAAGTCAATTACTTTTTCGTAAAAATAGTCACTGATCCACCCCTGATCATAACAATACCCCATGATATCTTTGTGATAGTCAGGGGATATCAGTGTGCTATCACGAAAGTCAAATCCCCAGGCACCAACGCTCCCACCTGGGTGGGGATAGTCTGGATCCGCCCGGTCTGCCCCTCCGCACGGCGCGTGACCCAGGTTAAGGTTATGTCCGATCTCATGCGCAAAGTCGGCATCCAACGCCTTGCCCATACTGGTCCATCCCCCGCGTCGAGCGATCCCCCGCACAAAACCGTTGACACTTGCGGCGGCTCCATAGTAGTATCCCGTTGCATTGTCCAAAAACCGCAAGGCTTCCAATTCCAGTACGAGCCCCCACCGCCCCTCATCGGAGACTAAGTCAAGCGATGTAGTGTATGATTCCCGGCTTCTGGCATGAAATTCATGGAATGGAAAGGCATACTTGAAGAGTCCAACCTCTGAACTGTTATCGCTGATATTGTCGGTCCATTCAAAAATGGATCGGTCCGGCTGATTTGCCTCCAGGACGGGGACCACCGTGATGTCCATGGCGGGAACGGAAACAACATTGAGTTGCTCTTCGCCCGTGGAGGGGAACCGATCATGGCTTCCTGCCGCACGCGGAATGACCCCCGCAGGATCGGCCTCCACGACCAGCGTTGCATCTGGTCTAATCAGATCCCCGGGAATGATTGCGTTAAACGAGTTGTTTAGACTACTCTCGTCGGCCGCGGCGAGGAGTTGAATTCCGTCTCGCGTCATCTCCACCTGATGGGTTCGCCCTCCCCCGCGAATTGTGGCAACCACCTCATGCTCAAAAAACGCAGGTGCAGGCTCCCCGGTAACGAAGACCCGCAGCAGAGCATCACGCCCCTCAATGAGCCGTACGGAATGCTCTGGGGTTTGGATGGACTGTGTCAGATAGGCGACCGGTATGTCCAGACGAATCTCGGCCGGGTTTCCACAGATTTGACCGCTTGCATCGTCAAGCTCCGCGTACCATGTCTGAAACGTTGAACTCGGCGAGGCACACAGCGATGTGCCCCCAAAGTGGAGTACTTCCAGTTGAGTAAGATGACGAGCCATGTCATCACCGAAAACTCCTTCAAGATCCCTGTTCTGGTTGACGCGCAGTTCTGTCAGTTCGGATAGGGACAAGATTTCTTCTGGCATCACCCCGGTCAAGACATTGCCAGCCAGGTTGAGGACCTTGAGTTCAGTGAAGTTGGCCACCTCACCTGGGATGGAACCCGTGAGAGCGTTATTCGGCAAGGAGAGTTCCGTGACCCGACCATTCCTGATACGCACACCATGCCAGTCTCTAAGCGGATCTCTGCTATTCCATCCAGTCGCATTTCTCCAGGAATCCCCCTCCGTCTTCTTGTATAGTTCAATCAGAGCACTGCGCTCAATCTGCCGAGGCGCACATTCCTCTGCGTAGTACCTTGAAATGCTACTCCTCCACTCAAGGAATCCTGCATCTTGTTGCTCACAGATCCCCGTTTTCGTAATATCTACATAACTTAGATTGAGTTTGAGAAAACTGCGTGGCAGGATCCCTTCCAAGTCCGTGTTATTGCCCAGATCCAGGATGGTCAGCGATTGAAGGTTCCCCAGTTCTGACGGGATAAATCCAGAGAATTGATTGTTTCGAAGATTGAGATCTTGCAAGGCGACCATCTCGCTGAGTTTAGACGGAATTAGACCTGTCAGAAAATTGTTACCTAAATTCATGTCTAACAACTGTGTGAGGTTGCCGAGTTCGGGTGGGATTAAACCTGTCAGGCCGTTTCGGAATAACCTCAAACTTTTTAACTGTAAGAGATTGCCAAGTTCGGATGGGATTGCCCCTGTTAGAGAATTCCTTTCCAACCGCAGGGTTTTCAATTGCACTAAGCCGCTAAGTTCGGACGGGATTGCCCCTGTTAGAGAATTCCTTTCTAACCGTAGGTTTTCCAATTGTACTAAGCCGCTAAGTTTGGACGGGATCGAACCGGTCAGAGAATTTCCGCCAAAACGTAACTCCTTCAACTGTGTAAGGTTACCCAGTTCGGGTGGAATTGAACCGGTCAGGGAATTTCTTTCTAACCATAGTTCTTCCAACTGTGCTAAGCTGCCGAGTTCAGATGGGATTGGTCCGCTTAAGGAATTGTCAGCGAGATGCAATACTTCCAACTGTGCGAGATTACCTAGTTCGGACGAGATTGAACCTGTCAGGGAACTGCTATACAGAAACAATTTTTTCAATTGCGTGAGATTGCCAAGTTCGGACGGAATTGGTCCAGTAAGGGCATTCGAGCCGAAGTCCATTATTTCTAATCGTGCAAGATTGCCGAGTTCGGACGGAATCGAAGTCAGGGAGTTTGCATTTAAATTCACTTCCACCAACTGTGCGAGATTGCCGAGTTCAGGTGGAATCGGTCCTGCCAGTTCATTTGTATAGATCGCCATTATTTCCAGTCGTGAGAGATTGCCGAGTTCGGATGGGATTGGCCCACTTAAGGAATTGCGACTAAGATGCAATACTTTCAACTGTGCGAGATTGCCGAGTTCGGGGGGAATTGAACCGGTCAGGGAATTTTGGGCAAAACGTAACACCTTCAACTGTGCGAGATTACCCAGTTCGGGGGGAATTGAACCAGTCAGGGAATTTATTTCTAACCATAGGTCTTCCAACTGTGCTAAGTTGCCAAGCTCAGATGGGATTGGTCCACTTAAGGAATTGTCAGAAAAATTTAACACTTTCAACTGTGCGAGATTACCCAGTTCGGATGGGATTGAACCTGTCAGGGAATTGTCATATAGAGACAATTCTTCCAATTGCGTGAGATTGCCGAGTTCAGGCGGGATTGGTCCACTTAAGGAATTATTAGTTGAAAATAATACTTTCAACTGTGCGAGATTACCCAGTTCAGGTGGGATTGAACCTGTCAGGGAATTGCCATTCAGAAACAATTTTTCCAATTGTGTGAGATTGCCGAGTTCAGGTGGGATTGATCCTGTCAGGGAATTGCTATTCAGAAACAATTCTTCCAATTGTGTGAGATTGCCGAGTTCAGGTGGGATTGATCCTGTCAGGGAATTTTGAGCTAAGCGAAGTTCTTCAAGGCTGTCCAACTTTCCCAGAAATGATGGAATACGGCCCGTGAGATTGTTGGAACTGAGTCTCAACGCCGTCACACGCCCCTTAACATTCGTTTTTACACCGCGCCATTCACCAAGAGGCGCATCGGTCAACCAGCCATCACGTTTTGGCCATCCCTTACCTCCGGTCGCGTTGAATAGCATCTCAAGGATCTCACGATCACGGCTGATCATATGATCCGTCTCGTCTACCAGGATCGTTGCTGTTCCTGAGGCGGTAGCCAGTTTGGCAGTGATCTTCGTTTCGCCGAAACCCGCCGCGGTAACCTTGCCGCTCGAATCCACTACAGCAACAGAAGGATCAAGACTTGACCATTCCAGGGCGATCCCGGATACCGTTTCGCCATCCTGATCCTGTACCGTTGCCGTGAGTTGCGTGGTTTCGCCAAGGGAGGCGATGATTGTTGTGTCAGGGCTAACCGTGATTCCATCTCCCACCAGGCCATCCCCGCTCGCAATCAAGATTAGTATTCCGTTGTTATCCATGGAATCTTCATCCTCCGCTGCCACTAGTCTCACGGTCTGCTGTACATTCCAGTTTTCAGGGGTAAAGATTAACTCGGTCTTGTCCAGACTGACCTCGGTTTCATCATGTTTGACTATCGTCACCGTTACATCCCTCTTCGGCTCCGACGAAAGTACGACCGTGAAATGTTCAGAATCCCCTTCTAAAATGGTGACCGCTGCAGGCGTGATTGACAATCGCTGAGCAAATATTTGGGGGGCAAAAATTGCGAGCAGTAATGCGAATAAAATGATCCTCATTTTATTTTCGATTGAAACGCTAAATACATCATCAGGATACATATCTGTCAGAAAGATCTGGTTTTACCAGAGTCGATTAATTGTGAGAACGGGAATCCATGCTGGAAGACAATATAATCATTGTCGGAATTTTCCTTAACAACGGGGGAAGGGGAGATGGGGGAGATCGGGGACGAATATAAAATTTAAGCTTTGATTCGGCTTCGCCACAACAGGCCCCTTCCAAAGCACCTGTAAGTTATTAAGGTTTTATTGGATCATGATTACTGGTGCGAATTCCCCTCTCCTTCACTGCGGCTGTTGATCAAAAAGATGATAGGTTGCAGAATATCCAGCGAAGATGCCGCGCCCGCCCTCAATATTTGAATACAGGTTCACCGGCTGCCCAAAACCATAAAAATCATCCTGCTCTTCAACAGAACCCTGATACTCAACATACTCTGGACTCAGAGCAAGAACCGCAAGGATCAGATCGGCATCGGGCTGTTCCATGATTTCTTCGGAAAGATCAAATTTGATTTCAAAATCCAGAGTCGGCTCATCAATGGATCGATCCGATAAAATTCCAATCACACAGCCATAGTTATCTCCGATTGGCACTGCCACCGGGTTCAGAAGATCCGTAAAACTGCAATACCACCATGGGCTGTCATAGCGCATATATACATACTCAATCTCATACTGGACCGTACCCGTTGTACTCTCCTTCAGAAATCCATGAAAAATGGCGAAACTGTAATAGTTTAATCCCGGCCGATTGGTTAGACTGAAATTGACCTGATGCTCTGAATCTCCAAAGAGGTCTGGATCACTCAATTGAATGATTTCCATATTCGTAATCTCAGGTGCCGGGGGAGCCATGGATGTCGCAGATGCCGAGCGTAATCCAGGGGCCTCCGCGACTATCCGATAAGGGATATTTGATTCGGGCCGAATCCCTCTAAATGAGACGTATCTGCCGGGTACATCTGCATCGTGAATCAGACGGTCAATCAAGGATTCTCCCTGATAAACCATTACCGCAGCATCGGTTAAAAATGCATTGGCCTCATCACGTAACTCGCCAATGGGCAGCGTTTTTGTAATCATTGCAGACCAGACTGAATCCGGTGTAAAATTGCTGGTAATCGTCAACTCGGATTCATAGTCCGGCGGATCAATCTCAATCACGGTCTCACAGGCGGACAGGATGACCACGCTCAAAGTCAGTAATGTGATAGGCCAACTGGACATGGTCATTGCCCTGCAATTGAATGCATCCGCAGAATTGCCGGCTTACTGCCTTCTATCCTTAAAGAAGAATTCTGCATCACGTTGTAGGTGACCGCAAGTCTGTTGAGATCTTTTCTCTGGTCAAAACAGACACAAGTCAATTCCATTAAGACGCACACATTCATACTAGAAGGATAACTGATAGCTAATGGATGGAAGGATCGGCAGGATCGAGAATTTTTTGAAGACGATATCACCGTAATCATCTTTATCCGCAATGATACTGATCGCATTCTTCCGGCTATAGGTGTTGTAGGTCCCGACGGACAGGGTTCGTTTTACACGCTTGAGGGTTCGATGCATCCGCAACCCAAGATCCAGACGATGATAATCAGGCAACCGGGCACCATTGCGGGAACTCTGAACCTGATAGGTTGCTGCCCCCTGCCTCTCTCTTGCGAAGCTATACCACAGATGTGGTTCAGTAATGAGATAGCCAACCGGTAATGTTACCGCCTGGCCTGTACCGTAAATCCAGGTTCCGCTGATATCAAGCCGAGGCGATAATTTGTAACTGACAACCAGAGCAGCATCATGGCGGCGATCATACCGGTACGGGAACCAGCGTCCATGGTTGATTTCATCAAATTTCCGGCGACTCCAGGAGAGCGTATACCCGATCCAGCCCGTTGTATGTCCAGACTTCTTTTGAAAAAAGAGTTCCCCTCCATAGGCAGCCCCAATTCCGGATACGACGCGATCTTCCCAAGTCCCGTAGATCGTATCAAAATAGTCTGCACCATCTTTGTACTCAATCAGGTTATCCATACGCTTGTAATATCCCTCAAGTGACAGTTCAAACTTACCTGCAGATAATGATCGCACGACTCCTCCTGCAACCTGCCAGGATCTCTGCGGCTGAATTTTTGCCGTGGCAGGAACCCACAGATCCGTCGGTAGAGATAACCCGCTGGTGGTTGCCAGTAGATGGATATACTGCTGCATATATGCCAGCGACGCTTTCACACTGGTGTTTGAATTCAAACGAAACAACCCCGAAACACGCGGTTCAATGGAAACATAGGTTCTATTGTCAATCAAAAAACTTGACGCATGTATACCCGTATTCAATCGAATTCTGGAACTTAGTCGCCAGTCATCTTCAACATAGGCTTGAAATTCACGCCCAGTAGAGCGTCGGCTGGGAGATGCGGTGGAATCATCAATAACATTATTAATCAGGGAGATCTCTTCGTACGCGCCAGTGAGAAAAGAATGATACTGTGCCCCTGCCCCAAAACGAATACTGTGACTGGAGCCTGGAATAAACTCTACATCTAGCCGTGCATGCAGATCCCGGATCCCTGACTCGTATGAATCTTCGTACCGATATTTGCCATCTCCCGTGTCATATTGGTATTCGCTGTCCACATTTAACGCGTAATTCGTATAACCCACCAGAACATTTGAGAATAATCGCGGCCCAAAGATGTGATTCCAACGGGCAGTAGCCGTCAGATTACTCCAGGAAAGCTGTTCTTTATCCTCGTCTCCTACCGAATAGGTATACTCCGAATGGAGGCGGTCCTCCCCCCAATAACCGCTGAGATAGATCCGGTTATTTTTGTTGATAACCGCATTGGTCTTCAGATTTAGATCGGAGAAGTAATACCCAAAATTTTCATTCTCAGAAAGAAAGGGGCGCATGAGCAGATCTGCATAGGACCGGCGGGCAGAAATCAGGAAAGAAGCACGATCCTGTTTTATCGGCCCTTCCAGAGTTAAACGTGAGGCAAGAAAACCAATGGACCCGGTTCCGGCAAATCGTTTCATGTTTCCTTCCTTCATCGTCAGATCAATCACAGATGAGAGCCGCCCACCGTAACGCGCAGGAAATCCTCCCTTAAGAACACGGACATCCTTGATGGCATCCGAGTTGAAGGTTCCCAGGAATCCAAACAAATGACTTGGATTATAGACTTGTGTCCCATCAAGCAGATAAAGATTCTGATCTGGACCTCCGCCGCGAACATACAGTCCGGTAGATCCTTCAACACCTGACTGAATCCCAGGCAGCAGTTGAATAATACGCAGCACATCCGACTCTCCAAGAATCGTCGGAAGATTTTCAACATCCTTGACCGGGATCGAAACTGCACTCATCTGTGTCGCCTGGAGTGCGGATTCAACGGTCGCCGTCACTTCCAATTCTTCCAGATTAAGAGTTGCCGGAACCATTGAGATATCAAGAACTAGGTCTGCCTGTAACGAATAGGTCAGCACCTGAGGCGTATATGCAACATGGCTCACCACCATGCTCACACTGTCTCCCTGCAGGGTCAGGCTGTAATAACCATACTGGTTTGAGATTACACCTACATCCTGAGCAGCCACATACAATGCCGCTCCGACAATCAGTTCACCCGTTTCGGAGTCCGTTACGGTTCCGCTGACGGTTATGGAACTCTGTTGCGCAGAGACAACTGGCAACCCCAGACCAAGGCCTATGAGCACCAGAACGATCAATGTTCTGCATTGATCTATCATTTTGGATACATTATGGGGGGAACTAATCGCCTAAACCGTGATCCCATTCGCCTCTTCATCCACACATCGTACACTTTTTCTCGACGGACACGCATTAGTTCCAGGTCCGCTGGCAATGAGGCCTTTCCCGTAGAGGTTTCCACAATCAACCGTGTAATCCGCATTAAATCCGCTGGTGTGCTGAATTGCATCCACAACATCCCCTTGTCCTCCGACATCATAGTGTTGAAGGCGGGCTCGGTCTATCTGCTGCAGAATTCAAACACTTATACATTGGAAAAATATTTTTATCTTGGTGGTATGGAGTCACTTCAGCCACCGATACTGTCTTGTTTTCGTGCGGATCTTGCGCGTGTGAAGGAGGTTTTGGCCTCCCATCCGAGCGATGGTCGCACGGCATTGGCGCGTCAATTATGCGAGGCGTTCGGATTTTATACGGCAACGGGGGCATTGCGCACTTCAAGTTGTTTACATGCGCTGACGGTCCTGG
>JAJEFL010000156.1:0-6698 GCA_022820435.1 Rhodothermales bacterium | reverse complement strand
GAAACCGTGCAAGGTTTGAAACTCAAATCCTGGACTGGTCATGTCCAAAATCAAAGACCTGGGACGATTACGTCCAAATCTTTAACTCCTTTGACCTTAAAACGAAACACCTGGTTACACATCCCTTACAATATACAGGGGGGAAATTGACTAGTTTAAGAAGAAGGTGATGCCCCGTCCGGGTCGTTAAACTGCAGGGTTTCCGCATTCCGCAATTTGTATAGATATAACGTTCATTGTCAATAGATCAAACTTGTTGCAAAAACCTCAAAACATGTCAAAACTGGAGATCTTTGAAACCATTCAACTCGCCTCAGTAAACATAAGGGACGCGCTTGAGAATTAAAAAGATTGAAACGAATGAGTCAAGGAAACAGTTCCTACTCGAATATGTGATCCATCTTCCTCCGGTTCCTGTTTGCATTTCCGGCTAGAATCCCTGATGGACTGGTTGTTCTAATCATGTACGCATGCTGGCAACCCTTGGTGGATAGAAGAATTACAGATAGTAAGGTTATCCGATGACACGAGGTTTTGTCTAGCGACATTAACTTCCTTTTCTTACGCCCTGTGTAGTAGATGTTGATCAGATCAAAAAAGGCAATCGTTTCGGTAAAATCCAACTCATTCTGCGTGTGGTGGTAGAGTGCGTCCAGGATCGCTTCCCGGTTCTCCCGGAGGGGGCAGGCGGTCACGGTAAGGTCAAACTGATTGGCAAGTTTGTGCTGCAGGAAATACTTCTATGCCCGATGCGGGGGGCTAAGGGTGCGTTATTTTTCGCCAGACCTAAGGCCGGCAATTTGCCTTCTGAGTTCCATGCTGAGAACGCGGCGGACCTGCTCTTCGGAGACTCCCCTGTCGTAGGCCACCTTCCGAAGTATACTTTGCTCCTCATCCGTGTACGGATAATCGTCTATGTACTTGAAACTAAAGTGTTGAATGTCGTACTCCTCTTTCCCCTGAACTTTATCCTTCACGGTAATGGCAATCTCATTTGCCCATGCGGCAGCGTCCAGATCCTCAGATATAGCCTTACCTAAATCAGTGAGTCGTACGGGGCTTTGACTAGCTGCAACCGCCGGGGGGAGGCGCAAAAATATCTGGTCAATCCTGTCGCGAATCTCCTGCATGAACTCCTTGAAATTCGCCTGGTCCGTGTTGACAGAGCCATACCACTTCCCTGCGGCGAAAATTAGTGTCACGGCGGACAGAATTGCTGCTATGGAAAGCCAATCCGACATTAGAGAGTTTATGTCATGTGAGCATGTGAACCAAAATATACGCTTTACAACGCAAAAAGTGCCAAGTCCTTCGCGGTTCAGGAATCATGCGTAAACAGTTGCATATCGGACGGAGTTTCACATAAAATCACCCATGCGTTGCTGTTCCTGGATACAACCGTTGCCAGAGACGCGAAGATGAATGCGGCCTGAACAATCAAAAAGTGTCGATGATGAAGATCTGGACTGCAATACATGTAGCCGATTGCCCCTAAATTTGCATCGATTCCCGTCTGTGTTGTCCCACTCCTCTATGTGTTATGTTCTGCATCCAACGGATCAATTGCGGCAGAAATGATTCCTAGGGCTTCACTTAGAACCTCTTCGGAAATATTGAGAGGAGGTGCGAGTCGGATGACGGTTCCAGAGTGAAGGGTCCAGCCCAGAAGTACTCCGCGGTTCAGGCAGGTTTTCACCACTTGCTCTGCAATGGGTACACTGGGCAGATCCAGTCCAAGCATTGCCCCCCTGCCGCGCAGGGTTACCATCGGTGTCTGTCCAAGACAGGATCGTATCTGCTCCCCAATCCATACTGCGCGCTCTGCCAGATTTTCTTTCAGCATCACCTGTAATGCAGCGCCGGCGGCTGCGCAGGACACGGGGTGACCGCCAAAGGTGGTCACATGACTAAGCGGCGGGTTACGCCGGAGGGATTCCATCTTTGCGGTACTGGATACAAAAGCGCCGAGCGGCATCCCGCCACCCATGGCTTTGGCCAGAGTCAGGATATCCGGCACAATGTTTTCGTACTCAAATGCGAACAGTCGCCCAGTCCGTCCAAACCCGGTCTGGATTTCATCCAGAATCAGGAGAGCGCCCACATCACTGCATCTGGTGCGCAGGGCCTTGAACCATCCTGCCGGAGGGACACGCATTCCCCCCTCGCCCTGAATGGGTTCCGCAATGACGCATGCCACCCGATCATCCACCGCAGTCAGAGCATCAAAATTCCCAAAAGGCAGGAAGGTGACCTCTGGCAGCAGGGGCCGAAATGGATCCTGATAAACATGCCGCCCGGTGACACTCAAAGAGCCATGCGAATCGCCGTGATAGGATCGATCAAAGGCAACCATCCGGCTGCGGCCGGTATACTTCTTGGCCAGTTTAAGGGCTCCCTCATTGGCTTCGGTTCCCGACATGGTGAAATAAATGCAGTCAAGGGAGGGGGGGAGTACATCCGCTAGTTGATTGGAAAACTGCACTTGCGATGCCTGGATGAGTTCGCCGTACACCATGACATGGAGATGGCGATCCAGTTGATCTCGAATGGCCTGCAAGACCTTTGGATGCCGGTGTCCCAGTGAAGAGACGGCAATTCCGCTGATGAAGTCGATCAATCGCTGCCCATTGGCCAAAAACAGGAATGGCCCCTCGGCCCGCTCCACTTCATAGCCGAGGGGATGGTCACTTGTCCAGGCGAGATGGGGCGCAAAATCTGTGTTCATGAATGACCTTTTTGTTGCCGGCGAACAGGTGAATACAGGTGGGGTTCAAGGGAGCCCCGGATAAACAGAGAATTTATGAATCTACGGAATAAAATTGCAGTGGTGACCGGTGCCAGCAGCGGGCTCGGACGTGAGTTCGCCCGGCACCTGGCGGGCCACGGCAGCAGCGTGTATGGACTTGCACGCAGGCTCAATCGTCTGAAATCGCTGGAAGCAGAAATAGGTTCAGCGTTTATGCCTGTTGAATGTGATGTGACCGACGAAGCCTCGGTGCGGGATGCATTCTCAGGGCTGGATCAGGTGGACATTCTGATCAATAATGCAGGTCTTGGACGATTTGCACCGGTGGATGCGCAGACGAAAGAAGACTGGACCATCCAAATGGATACAAACCTGACAGGTGTGTATCTCTGCACCCGTGCAGTCGTTCCAATCATGAAAGTGCAGAATCAGCAGACAGGATTTGGAGGGCATATTATTCATATTGCATCGGTTGCCGGCCTGGTCGGCAATGCAAACCTCAGTGCATACAATGCAACAAAATTCGGGCTTCGAGGCTTTAGTGAGGCAACGATGAAAGAGTTGCGCAGTGACGGCATCAAGGTGAGCTGCATCTGTCCGGGCAGTGTTGCGACGGAGTTTGGCCGCATTGCCGGTTCTCCAGGTGCCCCCAATCCCATGCAGCCCGAGGATATTGCATCCACGGTCATTCATGTCCTGCAATCGCCGGATAATTATTTGATTTCTGAGGTCGTCATGCGGCCTCTTCGACCCCGAGGATAACCATGAAACGCAGACAATTTATCAGATCCACGGCCCTTGGCGCTGCGGCAGGGACCGTTCTGGCAGGATGTGGCGGGCAGAGCAGCGACGCTCCTGCCGTTCAGTCCAGTACCCCGACTCTTCGCTGGCGGCTTGCGTCCAGCTTTGCCCGTTCTCTGGATACGATTTACGGTGCAGCTGAAGTGATGAGTACCCGTGTCAGCCAGTTGACCGATGGACGATTTACGATCCGTGTTTATCCTGCAGGAGAGGTGGTTCCTGCCTTCGAAGTTCTTGACTCGGTGCAGAAGGGCACCGTACAGATGGGGCATTCAGCCGGATATTATTATATCGGAAAGAACCCGGCATTTGCCTTTGAGACGACCATCCCGTTTGGGCTGACGGCCCGTCAGTATAACAGCTGGGTCTATGAGGGCGGGGGGCAGGAAATTCTCCGGGAGTTATTTGCGGACTATGGTGTTCTGAATTATCCGGGGGGAAATACGGGAGCACAGATGGGGGGCTGGTTCAATCGGGAAATCAACAGTCTGCTGGACTTAAACGGGCTCTCCATGCGCATTCCGGGGCTGGGCGGAAGAGTGATGGATCAACTGGGGGTCACGGTGCAGCAGATTCCCGGAGGAGAAATCTATCCTGCGCTGGAGCGCGGCGCAATTGATGCGGCCGAATGGGTTGGCCCCTATGATGATGAAAAGCTTGGCTTCAATCAGGTCGCCAGCTATTATTATTATCCGGGCTGGTGGGAGCCGTCCGCGAATCTCTCGTTCTTCGTAAACCGGCAGTCCGTGCAGGGACTCCCTTCCGCATATCAGGCGGCTCTGGAAGTTGCAATGGCCGAAGCGAATCAGTATATGCTGACTAGGTACGATGCCTTGAATCCGCCGGCCTTTCGCCGGATTCTGGACTCTGATGTAGCATTGCGCTCCTTTCCGAAGGATGTCATGGATGCCGCCTGCGCGATGTCACAGGATCTGCTGGAGCAGGAGCGTTCCAATCCCGGTTTTGCACGCGTATACGATTCATTCCTTGCGTGGCGTCGCGATTCCGATGAATGGATTCACACCGCAGAGTATGAGATGCTTTCCTACATGAACAGCCAGAGAAAATCTGTCTGATTCCGTGATCAGAGTGCCCAGAGAACCAGTTCGGGGAACAGAATGAGCAGAATCAATCCCAGCACCTGAATTCCGATGAACGGGACCGCTCCCCGGTAAATGGCTTCGGTCTTGATTTCCGGCGGTGCAACCCCCCGAAGATAAAAGAGGGCAAACCCGAACGGCGGGGTCAGGAAGGAGGTTTGCAGGTTCATGCCGACCATGATCCCAAACCAGACCAGAGCCGTGCTCTCGGGTACGCCAAGCATTGGGCTGAGCAGATGGGCGGCAGGCAGGACCATCAGCGGGATGATGATGAATGCAATCTCGAAGAAATCAATGAAGAAGCCCAGAATAAAGATGGCAAGATTCGCAAGAATCAGGAAGCCAATCACACCTCCAGGGAGGTTAATCAGCAGGTCTTCAATCCAGATTCCGCCGTCCAGTCCTCTGAAGATGAGAGCAAATGCAGTGGAGGCAATCAGCAGCATCATCACCATGGCGGTGAGCTTTGCCGTCTCCTCCATGGTCTGCATCAGGGCTTTTTTGGTCAGTCGCCCGTTGAGTGCTGCCAGAAGGATCGCCCCCACGGCACCTAGAGCGCCGGACTCGGTGGGCGTTGCAATTCCGGCAAAAATGCTTCCCAGTACGACAAAGATGAGCAGCAGGGGCGGGAGCATGACCAGAAATACTTTTCGCAGCAGTTCTCCGTGCTCCTGTTCGCGTACCGTTTTCGGGATTGCAGGGGCGGAAGACGGCTTTAGAACCGCCGATCCGGCTGCATAGAGCGCATAAAGAAGTGCGAGCAGAATGCCGGGAACGAGGGCTCCGATAAAGAGGTCTCCCACCGAGACTCCCAGTTGATCGGCAAGAACCACTAGTACCACGCTGGGCGGGATAATCTGTCCCAGGGTTCCGGTTGCCGTGATCACCCCGGCGGAGAGTTCTTTTGAATACCCGTTGTTCAGCATGACAGGAAGAGCGATCATTCCCATGGCAACCACACTTGCACCCACGATGCCGGTTGCAGCGGCAAGAAGTACTCCCACAAATACAACGGCCAGTGCCAGCCCTCCACGCACAGGACCAAAGAGCAGTCCAATGGTATGTAACAGATCCCGTGCGAGATGGCTTTTTTCCAGCATCGTCCCCATGAAGATGAAAAAGGGGACGGCCAGAAGCGTATAATTGGACATGATGCCAAATAAACGGTCCGGCAATGCCAGCATCAAATGCCAGTCAAAGTAGCCGATACTGATCCCGATTACGGCAAAGATGAGGGATACCCCTCCAAGAGAAAAGGCGACCGGATAGCCCGAAAAAATCAGAATCAATGCCACCGCAAACATGAGCGGCGCCAGCCATTCAAATCCCATGATTTCCGGTTGGATGGTTCCGTTCAGGGGGGTGAATGAGCTGCAGTGTTTCGCGTGCAGCAAAGGCCAGTCCTTGCAGCATCAGTAAGATAAATGCAAGGGGGATGACGGTCAGGAGCGGATAACGGGGCAACCCGCCTGGATCGGGAGAGCCTTCAAGCCGGGCCCAGGAATCCGTCACTGCCGGCCATGAGGTCCCGACCATGAGTGCACAAAAGGGGAGCAGAAACACCAGTGTTCCGATGATATTGATCCAGGCCTGGGCAGTTCTGGAGAGTCGATTATAAAAGATGTCAACCCGCACATGTGCCCCGGCGTTCAGTGCATGGGCGGCCCCCATCAGGAAGATCAGGCTGAAGAGGTACCACTGGAGTTCAATAAAGGTATTTGAGCTCCCCTGCCTGGCCGCCTCTCCGATCCAGTGCAGGGATTTTTTCAATGTACTGGTGTTTGTCGGATCAATGTGTGCCCAGCCGGCCAGTGAGCGCACGACGGCATTATAGGCTCCGGCAATGACCATAAGGAGTGTGCAGTACCAGGTCATTTTTCCGAATAAATCGGACACTTTTTCGATTCGGCCGGCAGAGGCCGAAAGCACTTTGTTTCGTGTCATGAATGCACCGATGGTTCCTGCAGGCAGTTAATGATTCGGAGGCCAAATTACGGTATAGTTCCTAAAAAGCAACACTGATATTTCGTTATGTCCTGATTGGTAAGAGC